>JAEDKW010000018.1 GCA_016295615.1 Oscillospiraceae bacterium
TTCATTATAATAAAATGATTAAACAAATTCCGAAAGAAAGGTCTGCTGATAGGATCGTTTCAAATGATGATATGCAAGCTGCGCCTGATGCAGTCCGGTAAACAGACCGAATACCGTCGGACCGGATCCGGTCATCGCCGCAGCGCTTGCCCCAAGAGCCAGCAGCGTTTCCCTAATGGAAAAAACAGCTTTCTGCTCCGCCTGAGCAAGCACGGCTTCAAACACATTGAAAACGCGCGCGGCAACGCCGGACGCGTCGCCTGCTTCGATGGCATCGAGCATGCCCGCCGTGTCGGGGCGGTCGGTGATCTCCGACGCGTCGGAACGGCGGAACAGCACCGGCGTTGAGACGGAAAAGTCCGGTTTGCAGACGACAACGTGAAACCTCGGCGCTGCCTTGAGCGTCGTGAGCTTTTCGCCGCGTCCTTCGGCAAGCGCTGTGCCGCCGCGCACGCAGTAGGGAACATCGCTGCCGACCTGTTCGCCGAGCGTTTCCAGCTCCTGCACCGTCATACCGGGCGCAAGCAGGGCGCGCAGCGCGTGCAGCACCGCGGCGGCGTCGGAAGAACCGCCTGCCATACCCGCCTGCGTCGGGATGCGCTTTTCGACGTCGATCGCAAGACCGCGCGGTGCGATGCCCGTTCCGGCAAAAAACGCTTTGGCGGCCCTGACGGCGAGGTTGCTCTCGTCACCGGGCAGCGTACCGCAGCGGCAGACGATGCCGCTGCACTCTGTCAGCGTCACGGTGACATCGTCATGGAGCGTAACGGACTGCATGACCGTTGCAAGCTCATGGTAGCCGTCGGCACGTTTGCCGAGAATGTCAAGCGTCAGATTCAGTTTTGCATAGGCGGGCAGCGTAACGGTGTTCATAACATGCCTCACAAAAACGAAGCCGTATGACGCGGCGCCGCCGCGTCATACGAAACGCTTCAGCGGATCTTTCTTGCCTCGACGTAGTAGCGCTTGTCCTGCGCGTGACCCATGGAGAAGGTCTTGCGCGGCAGAACGCCGTCAGCCATGACCGTCTTGAAGAGCTGTTCCTTGCCCATGGCGGGGAGCAGGAAGCCCATGTTGCCCGGCTTTCCGCCGAGCTCCTTGGTGACCTCGTCGCCGTGGATATAGTCAACTTCACCGCCGAACTTTTTGAGATACTCGTCGATAAATGCCTGCAGCGTACCGACGGCAAGCTGGACCTTGGGATCGGGAACGGTGATGAACTTGTCAACGCCTTCCCAAACGAACTCGATCACATGGCCTTCGCCCTTGCCCTCGTGAGCGTTGGGATAGAACTTTTGGAACTCGGTCATGAAGTTTTCATGATCGACGCCGAAGAGGACGCGGTGGATCGGCTCGAACTGGAGCGCGTCGTCGTGGTTGTTGACGACTTCGACAAGAGCGTAGCGGGCGGGCAGAGCGAGATACTCTTCGGGAGTCTTGCCCTTCTTCTGCTCCTCGTAGCAGGCCTTGGCGGTTGCGAGGGAATGGTTGCCGTCACCGACGGCAAACAGCAGGGGAGCAACGCCGGAGACGTTGTACTTCGACTTCATGGCGTCGTCAGCGCAGAGAGCTTCCAGCGCGTCGGCGACGGCGTCGATCTGAGCATCGGAGAGCTTGAAGCCCTTGATGTGACCGCCGTTTTCCATCAGATCGAAGTCATAGAGCTTTTCCATGGAGGAGGCGGCAGCGGTCAGCGGCTCGATCACGGTCTTTTCGGGATTGTCGATGAGCAGCATGACGTGAGGCAGCTCGATGGGCGCGTTGCGGCGGACCTTGGCGCGCGGCGGGATACGCTCGAGCACGGTGCCTTCGGTGGCGCGGATCAGGGCGCCGGAACCGGGCGTAAAGTCGTACTGGTCAAGATCGACCATACCGATCAGGCCGTGGCGGATCTTGCCGTCGGACTGGCTGCGTTCAATATAGATCAGGCTTTCCTTGAGCGTTTCAAACACGTCGCCCTTGAGATAGCTGTCCATGGAGGCGTTGATATCGGCAATGAATTCGTCGACGTTGGGAGCCTTGAGATTGGCTTCGGGGAGAATCAGACGCAGCGTGGAGGGGGCGTCACCGACGGTCTTTTCAACGCGTTCCCAATACTCCGGTTCAGAGGTGAACTGGTCGCAGGCGACGACAGCCCACTTGTTCATATCTGCCTTCTTCGGCAGAAGAATGTCAGCGGGGTAAAAGCCGAGCTTTTCAAATTTCTTGTTCATTTTGTTTTCCTCCTCAGAAATAAATTGCCATACGCCGGCAAAATATCATACACATTATACAGACACAAAAGAAAAAATGCAATGAAAAATGAAGAATATGACGATTATCTTTTGTCATAACGGAAAAAGCGGAAAAACAAAGAAATCATTTGCAAATCGTGTTTTGTGGTATAGTTTTTCATCTGTTCGGGAACGCTATCAATGACCGACTGATACCAAAAGGAGGTAATTTCATGGTCATTGATAAGATCGCACTGACGCTCTCCATCGTCGGCGCACTCAACTGGGGCAGTATTGGCCTGTTCGGCTTTGACTGCGTGGCATTTCTCTTCGGCGGGCAGATGAGTACGATCAGCCGTGTCATCTACACGCTTGTGGGTCTTGCCGGTATCTGGTGCATTACGATGCTTTTCCGTGAGACTGAACCGATGGAAGGCAGCGAAAGAGCCTGATAGGGAACACAGCTTCATATCAGACAAAACGCATGAGACAAAAAGAGGAGGGCGGAAACGCCTTCCTCTTTTTGTTGCCGAAAGGAACGGTGTATGGTATAATTCTTTTGTAATTGAAATCTTTGGAAAAGGAGGGCGGCAGGATGCTTCGCTTACTGATGGGCAGAGCGCGCAGCGGAAAATCAGAGCGTGTGCTGCGCGAGATCAAGGCGCTGGGCGATACCTCTTCGCAGATCCTGCTTGTGCCGGAGCATGCCTCGCACATGGCGGAAGTCGACGTGTGCAGGGTCTGCGGCGACACGGCGTCGCGCCACGCGGAGGTGCTCACCTTCAAGCTGCTTGCCTCGCGCGTGCTTGCCGTCTGCGGCGGCAGTGCGGACGTTACGCTTGATAACGGCGGCAAGCTTTTGACGCTTCAGCGCAGTCTGCAGGAGCTTGCGCCGTCGCTTTGCGTGTACCGGCGTCCCTCACAGCGCACGGCATTTTTGGAAAGCCTTCTTCAGGTGATCGAGGAGCTGCAGGCGTATGCAATTTCTCCGGAAGTGCTTTTGGAAAAGGTGGAGAGGATCGGTGGCGAAAGCGGCGACAAGCTGCGCGATATTGCCCTTATTTACAGCGTCTATATGACCAGACTCCACACGCCGCAGCGCGATGCGCGGGATCGGTTGGAGAAGCTGGAAGAAAACCTGGAAGCCTCTCATTACATAGACGGTAAAGACATTTTCCTTGACGGCTTTTCCTACTTTACCGGTCGTGAGCTGAACATACTTCGCATCATGCTCAGCCGGGCAAAAAGCGTCACCGTCACGCTCCTCGGCGAGAAAAAGGACACAGGGCTCTTTTGCGAAAGCCTGCGCGTCCGGGAACGGCTCCTTGCCCTCGCGCGTGATGCCGGCACCGCCTGCGAGGAGGAAACGCTCTCCGGCGGGGAAGTGCGCAATGCGCTTGACCATGTGGAGCGCATGTTTTTTGACGGACAGGAGGCATGGAACGAACAAACGGACGCAATATCGCTTTACGAAGCCTCCACCGTTTACAACGAGTGCGAATACGCCGCATCGCAGATCCTGAAGCTTGTGCGTGAGGAGGGCTGGCGGTTCCGCGACATCACGGTGACCGCGCGCGAGCTTTCCTCTTATCAGGGCGCAGTGGAGACTGTATTTGCCCGCTGCGGCATTCCCATCTATTTTGCGCGCCGCAGCGATATTTTGGAAAAGCCGGTGCTCACCTTCATCACCGGTGTACTGGAGGCGGTCTCGGGAGACTTTGAGTATGAGGATATGTTCCGCTGTCTCAAGACCGGTCTTGCGGGCTTAACGAGCGAGGAATGCGACCTTTTGGAAAATTATGTGCTCAAGTGGGATATCCGCGGCGGCATGTGGCTTCGCGAGACGCCGTGGACCGCGCATCCGGACGGCTACGGCGCGCTTTGGGACGAATCTTCGCAGGAGCGTCTTGCGGCGGTCAACGCGCTGAGGGAGCGCGTGCGCCTGCCGCTTTCTCACCTTGCCGCCGGCGTGCGCGGCACGGGAACGGCCCGTGAGAAGATCACCGCGCTCTATGGGTATCTCGAGGAGATCGGACTTCCCGAAACGCTCCGGCAGCAAACGCAGGCGCTTTTTGCAAGCGGCGACGGTCAGCGCGCCGAGGAGACGGCGCAGCTTTGGACGATCCTTTGCGATGTGATGGATCAGTTCGTTGAAATTCTGAACGACTGCGTGTTGGACGCAGAGGAGTTTTCGCGTCTGTTCCGGCTCATTCTCACACAGTACAGTGTGGGTACGATCCCCGTCACGCTCGATGCGGTCAATGTCAGCGAGATGACGCGCAACGACCGCCACACGGTCCGCGCGCTGTTCCTGCTCGGCGCAAACGACGGCGTACTGCCAAGCGTAGCGGGAAAAGGCGGCGTGCTGCAGGAGGAGGACCGACTTCTGCTTGAGCAGCAGGAGATTTTTCTCGCGCCGCACGGACTTTCGCAGTTTCATCTGGAAATGCAGAATCTCTACGCCGCGCTTGCCCAGCCGACGGAAAAGCTGTTCGTTTCCTATCCGGTCTCCGATGCCAGGGGGTCGGAGCTGCGCCCGTCCTTTGTCGTGGGACGGCTGCAGAAGCTCTGCCCGCGGGTAAAGGTTGAAAAGGAAAGCGCCGGCAGGGAGTACCGCCTGTCGTCACAGGTGTCGGCTCTGGAATACGCCGGCGAGCATATCGGCGGCGAATTGTGGCAGTACTTTGCGGAAAAAGAGGAATTTGCACCGGCGCTTGAGAGGATGGAGGAGGCGTCCCGCTATACGCGCGGAAAGCTGTCCGCGGGCGCGGTCAGGGCGCTCTACGGCTCTGATATCACATTGTCGGCTTCGCGCATGGACAAGGCGAAAGCGTGCCACTTCGCCTACTTCATGCAATACGGACTGCGCGCCAAAGAACGCACGGCGGCGGGCTTTGACGCGCCGCAGATCGGCACCTTTATCCATGATGTGATGGAGCATACGCTCACGTGGGCAAAGGAAGCGGGCGGACTGAAAACGCTTGACAAGGCTGCGCTCCACACGCTTGTGCGCCGCGCGATCGACGAATACATTCACGATAACCTCCCGGACCTTCCGGAGAAAACGGCGCGCTTCCGCTATTTGTTCCGCCGGCTGTGCGTCTCCGCCGAGCGCATGATGGACGAGGTGGCGGAGGAGCTGATGCACTCTGATTTTGTTCCGCTTGCGTTTGAGCTTGCCTTCGGACCGAACGGGCAGCTGCCTGCCATCACGATCACCGACGGCGGCAGCCGAACGCACGTGGTCGGAAAGGTGGACCGCGTGGACGGCTGGCTGCACGAGGGAAAGCTGTATCTGCGCGTGGTGGACTACAAGACGGGCAAAAAGAGCTTCGACCTTGCGCAGCTGCGCTACGGCATGGGGATCCAGATGCTGCTGTATCTGTTTGCGCTCAAAAATGAGGGCGAAGCGGTTTTCGGACATGAGATCGTGCCGGCAGGCGTACTTTACACGCCCGCGCGCGAGCCGATCCTCAAATGCGCCCGCAGCACCGAGCCGGAGCAGGTGGCTGCGCAGTTCCAAAAGGAGCTGCGGCGCAGCGGTATGGTTCTGAAGGATCCTCTGGTGCTCCGGGCAATGGAGCACAGCGCGCTGGAAAGCCCGCGCTATTTGCCCATCGCGGTCAAACGCGGGAAGGACGGCAACGCGCAGATCACGGGAAGTCTTGCCGACTCCGAGCAGCTCGGCAAGCTCGGAAAGTATGTTGAGCATCTGCTGCGGGAGATCTCGCGCGAGGTATTTGCCGGCAATATTGACGCCGATCCTTACGCAAGAAGCCCACAGGACTCGGCCTGTACTTACTGTGAGTTTGCCTCTGCCTGCCACTTTGAAAACGGCGTGGGCAGAGACCGTGTGGAGTATATCCGCGCCACAGGGAGCGAGGAATTCTGGCAGCATGTGACCGATACGGCAGAGGGGAAGGAGGCGCCTGAGCATGAGTGAAGGCTTAACACAGCAGCAGCGCGCGGCGGTGGAAAACCGCGGCAGAAGCCTGCTGGTCTCCGCGGCAGCCGGCTCCGGCAAGACGAAGGTGCTTGTTGAGCGCTTGTTCTCCTATGTCGAAAGGGACGGCGCCGACCTCGATGACTTTCTGATTATCACCTATACCCGCGCCGCCGCGTCGGAGCTGCGCGGCAAAATTGCCAGGGCGCTCTCCGAACGGCTGGAAAACGATCCGACGAACGCGCGTCTGCAGCGCCAGATGCTGCGCGTGTACCGTGCGGACATTAAGACGGTGGACGCCTTCTGCACGAGCCTTCTGCGTGAAAACTGCCATCTGCTCAGCGAGGATGAGCACGGGCACACCCTGCGTCCGGACTTTCGCGTGCTTGACGAGTCGGATGCCGAGCTGCTGCGCCGGCGCACGCTCAGCCGTGTGCTCGACAGATTTTACGATTCTCTCACAGACGGCGACGGCGGAACGCTGCTTGCCGATACCCTCGGCGCGGGGCGCGACGACAGCGGGCTTTCCGAGCTGGTGCTGGAGCTTTATACGAAGCTTCAGGCGCAGCCGTATGCGGAAAAGTGGCTTGCCGGACAGCGTGAGAGATGGGAAAAGCTGCCGCAGCATGTGGAGGACACGCCCTACGGCAGAGTCCTGCTTGACGAGGTGGGGCGCAAGGCGCGGCACTGGTCGCGGCTTTTGCAAAACGCGGCGCAGCAGATGCAATGCAACGATGCGCTGAATCGAAAGTATGCGCCGCTGTTTTTGGAGGTGAGCGGACAGCTTGACGCGCTTGCCGCCGCCGCGGAGATTTCGTGGGACAGGGCGCGCGGCGTGGGCATCGTGTTTCCGCGCCTTGCCGCCGTCAAGGACGCGGACGGCGGCGCGATGAAGCAGCGCATGAAGAACCTTTGGGAAAGCTGCAAGGCGTCGCTGAGGAACGTGCTGGGCTATTTTGACGCGACGAGCGCCGAAGCGATCGACGATCTTCGCACAATGGCGCCGGCGATGCTGGCGCTTCTGGATCTGACGGCGGACTTTGCCCGCGCCTATCAAAGCGAGAAACGCCGCCGCAACGCGGCCGACTTCTCCGACCAGGAGCATGAGGCGATCCGCCTGCTGACGGATGAAAACGGCCGGCCTACCGAGCTTGCGCGCACCGTTTCGCAGCGCTACCGCGAGATCATGGTGGACGAATATCAGGACACCAATGAGGTGCAGAACCGCATCTTTGACGCGATCTCGCAAAACGGCAAAAACCTCTTTACCGTCGGCGATGTCAAGCAGAGCATTTATCGCTTCCGCCTTGCCGATCCCCGCATTTTCCTCGCGCACTACAACGCCTTTCCCGAAGCGGAAAAGGCTGCGGAGGGGGAGAGCGGCAAGCTGCTGCTTTCCCGCAATTTCCGCTCGCGCGCAGAGGTTTTGGAAGCGGCAAATTTTGTCTTTGCAAACGTCATGTCCGAGGAAATGGGCGAGCTGGACTACGGCGAAGCGGAGCAGCTGCGTCCCGGCGCGTCGTTCGCCGAGGGAGACTGCTATCAAACGGAGTTCCATCTGCTCGACCTGCCGACTCAGACGGGAACGGAGCGCGTGAGCGCCGCACACGCGGAAGCAAGCTTTGTCTCCGCCTATATCCGGCAAATGCTGTCAAGTAAATTCCCTGTACAGGATGAAGCGACGAAGCTGCCGCGCCCGGTGCGGGAAGAGGACATCGTGATTTTGATGCGCTCGCCGCGCACGCGGCTTTTTGAGTACCGCAGGGCGCTTGAAGCGCAGGGGCTGCGCTGCAGCTGTGAAGCGGACAGTGACTTTTACGAGTCGATGGAGATCGCGGTCGTTATTTCGCTTCTTCAGATCATCGACAATCCGCGTCAGGACGTGCCGCTGATCTCCGTTTTGCGCTCCCCGCTGTTCGGCTTCACGCCGGACCGTCTGGCGCTGCTGCGCTCAAAAACACCAAAGGGCGACTTTTACGATGCCCTTGCCGCGGACGGGAGCGGGGAGAGCCGCAGCTTTCTCGATACGCTTCGGCTGCTGCGTGAGAGCGCCCGGCACAAAAGCGTGCACGAGCTTCTCTTCGAGATCTATCACCGCTGCAACGTGCCCGGCGTTTTCGGTGCGATGCCGAACGGGAAGGAGCGCAGGGAAAACCTTCTGGCTTTTTTGGAGCTGGCGGAGGAATTTGAGGCGGCGGGGCATACGGGACTGTTTTCCTTTGTGTCGTATCTTCGCGAGCTGCTCCGCGACGGAAAGGCGCCTTCGCCGCAGGCGGCGCACAGCGCCGGCGGCGTGCGCATCATGAGCATCCACAAGTCCAAGGGACTCGAATTTCCCGTTGTCATTCTCGCCGACCTTGCCAAGCGGTTCAACAACATGGACTTCAGCGCCTCCGTTCTGGTCCATCCCCGGCTGGGGATCGGTCCCGTGTGCGTCGATATGCAGCGGCGTATCCAGTATCCCACGCTTGCGCGCCAGGCGATCGAGCGCGTGCTCAGGCGGGAAGCGAAGGCGGAGGAGCTGCGCATCCTCTATGTTGCGATGACACGCGCGAAGGAAAAGCTCGTCATGGTCCACACGCAGGCGAATGCCGCCGGGCGCGTGTCCGATCTTTTGGTGACAGCGTCGTGTCCTGCGCTGCCCGAAGCGGTGGACGAGGGAAAATGCCTCGGAGACTGGGTCATGCTGCCGCTTT
Organism: Oscillospiraceae bacterium; assembly: GCA_016295615.1. Classification (GTDB taxonomy): domain Bacteria; phylum Bacillota; class Clostridia; order Oscillospirales; family Oscillospiraceae; genus Hominicoprocola. Next base: position 8,853 of record JAEDKW010000018.1, read on the forward strand.
TGTGCCGCAGCGAGGCGGGCGCGCTTCGAGATCTCGCGTCTGAAGAGGGCGAGACCGTCATTGCCGGCAGTGATATGCCCTGGAAGGTATGCGTGCATGACGGACTCTCCTGCGCCGCGGCAGGAAAGCACCGTGCGCAGGGCGAGACGGAGGAAACGGCTGCCGCCGAGCTGCCGTTTGACCGCGCGGCGCTGGAATACCGCTATCCGTATGAAAAAGAGACGGCGCTGCCGGCAAAGCTGACGGCGACTCAGCTCAAGGGCAGGCTCCTCGACGCGGAGATCAGCGAAAACGTCATGCTGCCGCCGCGCCTGCGCAGTCTGTCAAAGCCGAAGTTCCTTGCCGGGGAAGAGACGCTCACGGGCGCCGACCGCGGTACGGCGATCCATTTGTGCCTGCAATATCTTGACTTTGCCGCCCAAACGGAGGCGGAGGTCAAAGCGCAGATCGCGGATATGCTCACGCGCCGCCTTCTCACCAAAGAGCAGGCGGACGCGGTGGACGCGAAGGCGATCACGGCGTTTCTTAACAGCGGGCTTGCCGACCGGATCCGCAGAAGCGGACGCGTTGCACGCGAGTACCGGTTCTCGCTCCTGCGTCCGGTCTCGGATTATGTTCCGGACGCATCGGACGATGCGCTGCTGCTTCAGGGCGTGGTGGACTGCTTCTTCGAGGAGAAGGACGGTCTGGTCGTGCTCGACTTCAAGACGGACCGCATCACCCGCGCGGAGACGGCGCAGCGTGCGGAGCATTACCGCGCGCAGCTGGAGGCATACGCGCTTGCACTGGAAAAAATCATGGGCAAGCCTGTGCGGGAAAAGGTTTTGTACTTCTTTGCCACAAATGAGTTTGTAAAATTGTAAAAAGGTGAAAATAGCTCTTGCAATTTGCAAAAAAGTGTGTTACCATAACAAAGCTTTTGTGAAAAAGCAAATTTCGGATCAGAAAGAGGTGAACACGAGCAATGAAGGAAGGAATCCATCCCAATTATCAGCAGACTACTATTACTTGCGCCTGCGGTAATGTGATTGAGACAGGTTCTACCAAGGAAAACATCAAGGTAGAAGTGTGCTCTAAGTGTCACCCCTTCTTCACTGGCAAGCAGAAGCTGGTCGATACCGGCGGACGCGTTGCGAAGTTCAACAAGAAGTTCGGTCTGGACAAGTAAGACACATCTTGAAACCCGCATCGTAAGATGCGGGTTTTTCTTTTCTTTTTTGAAAGGATATAGTATAATATATGATATATTGTTTTTGAGAGGAGCAGATCCGTGAACGGGACCATGGAACAGCTGAAAACAGTAAAGCTGAAAAACTTTGTGATGCTCACGCTTGCCGGCATGATCAATGCCTTCGGCGTGACGGTGTTTCTTGCGCCGGTCCATCTGTACGACAGCGGCATTTCCGGGACGTCCATGCTGCTTGGACAGATCACGCCGGAGAATTGGACGCTGTCGATATTCCTGCTGCTCCTGAACGTTCCGCTGTTTCTCTTCGGCTATAAACGGCAGGGCGCGAGATTTACGGTCTATGCGATTTATACCGTTGCGGTCTATTCGCTCTTTGCTTTCCTCATCACCGATGTGTCCGCCATCGACGTGAGCCTGTCGTCCCCCCTTGCCGGCACGGATCTGCTGCTTTGCGCGCTTTTCGGCGGACTGATCTCGGGAGCGGGCAGCGGTCTTGCGATCCGCTTCGGCGGTGCGATGGACGGCATCGAGGTCATGGCGGTCATTTTTGCCAAGCGCATCGGCATCACGGTCGGCTCCTTCGTGATGGCGTACAACGTGGTGCTGTATGTGGTCTGCGGTCTGGTGCTGCACAGCTGGATCCTGCCGCTGTACTCCATTGTCGCCTATATGGCGGCGCTCAAAATGGTGGACTACATCGTTGAAGGCTTTGACCGTGCCAAGTGCGCGATGATCGTCACGGCAAAGCCGGACGCTATCTGCACGGAGCTTTCCAATACGTTTGAAACCGGCATGACGCGCGTGGAAGCGCGCGGCGGATACTCGGGCAGCGCCAAGACCATCGTTTATTTTGTCGTCAACCGATTCCAGGTGACAAAGCTCAAGGAGCTTGTTCACGAGATCGACCCCACCGCGTACATCACCATCAGCGAGGTGGCGGATGTCTTTCAGGCAAATCAGGATAACATGCAGCCGTAACGGCGCACGGAGGATATATGGAAGAACACAAGCAAACGGAAGCCCCGCGCGACCGGGCGATTCTGGTCGGTTTGAGCTCGCCGCGTCTTGACAAAAGGGAAAATGCGGATGAGGAAAGCCTTGAAGAGCTGGAGGCTCTGGTCGAGACTGCCGGCGGCGTGAGTGTCGGCGTTGCGCTGCAAACGCTGCCCGCTCCGAATCCGCGCACCTTTATCGGCGAGGGCAAGGTCGCGGAAATCAGGGAGCTCGTGCAGGCTCAGGAAGCGAGCATGGTCATTTTTGACAATGACCTGTCGCCTTCGCAGATGCGTGTGCTGACGGAGGAGCTCGGCGTGCAGGTGCTTGACCGCAGCGGATTGATCCTCGATATCTTCGCCCAGCGGGCAAAGACGAAGGAGGGCCGTCTTCAGGTGGAGCTGGCGCAGTATCAGTACCTGCTGCCGCGCCTTGTCGGTATGTGGACGCATCTGGAGCGTCAGGCGGGCACCTCGGGCAAGGGACCGATCGGCTCGAAAGGTCCGGGTGAAACGCAGCTTGAGACCGACCGCCGCCACATCCACCGCAAGATCGATAAGCTTAAAGCTGACCTTGAGGAGGTGCGCCGCGTGCGCGCGACGCAGCGGGATCGCCGGCAGAAAAATGAGATCCCCGTCGTCGCCATCGTCGGCTATACGAACGCGGGCAAGTCGACGCTTCTCAATGCGCTGACCGGCGCAGGCATCCCTGCGAACGACCGTCTGTTCGACACGCTGGACACGACCACGCGCCTGCTCACGGTGAGCGACACGCTTGATATCGTGATCTCCGATACGGTCGGCTTTATCCGCAAGCTTCCGCACCAGCTCATCGAAGCCTTCAAGGCAACGCTTGAGGAGCTGGAATATGCGGACATGCTGCTCCATGTCATCGATGTTTCCAATCCGCAATGGCTTGAGCAGGCGCAGATCGTGGACGAGCTTATTTACGAGCTGGGCGCACAGCAGATCCCGTGCCTGCGCGTTTACAACAAATCCGACCTCTACTTCGGCGACATCCGCCCGGGCGGGGAGAACTGCGTGAGCATCAGCGCAAAAACGGGAGAGGGTCTCAAGGATCTGCTGGCGATGATCGACGCCGTGCTCGACAAGGGAACGCGCCGTGTGACGCTGCATCTGCCCTATGACAAAGGCGGCGTCCTCGATATGCTCTACCGCGAGGCGAAGGTCGAGAGCGTGGCCTACAGCGAAACGATCGACGTCGTCGCCGTCTGCGTGCCGCGTGTCATCGGGCAGGTCAGGGACTATATCGAGGGCTGCGCCGAGGAGAAAGAGGAGTGGGAGGAATAAATGGAGCAGAGCTTCCTTGTCCCGTTTGAAAACGCCGGGAGCGAGTTTGAGGAAAAGCGCTCGCGCTTTATTTCGCACCTCTATCGTGTGACCACCGAGGAGGAGGCCCGCGCGCGCATCGACGAGATAAAAAAGAAATATCACGACGCGCGCCATAATTGCTGGTGCTATGTGCTTCATGACGGCGCCGTGCGCTACGGTGACGACGGCGAGCCGCAGGGAACGGCCGGGCAGCCGATGCTCAGCGTCTTTCAGCGCGAGGGCGTTGAAAACGTCGTTTGCATCGTCACGCGCTACTTCGGCGGCGTGCTGCTCGGCGCGCCCGGGCTGACGCGCGCCTATGCCAGGGCGGCGAAGGATGCGCTCGACGCGGCAGGGAAGGCGCGCATGCGGCCGTTTACCGTGCTGCGCCTTACGTGTCCTTATCCGATGCTCGAGCGCATCAGGCTGCTTGTGAGCGCGCAGAGCGGCAGCATTGAACGAACGGATTTCGCAGCGGCAGTGACGCTTGAGCTCCTGCTGCCAAAAGAACATGTCAGCGTATTTTCAAAAAATCTCACGGAGCTTTCCGGCGGCTCAATGACGGCAGAAGCGGCAGAGGACCGCTTTTTGCCCGGACCGCGAGAATAGAGGAAGAATATGGACGGAATCAGACTGGAGCATATTTACAAAAGCTACACGACCCTCAGCACCGACGTGATACTTGACCATGCCGAGCGTCCCGCAACGACGCGCACGGTGCTCAAGGATTTGAGCCTTACGATTCCCGCGGGGCTGCTCACCGTGATCGTGGGGCGCAGCGGCTGCGGTAAATCGACGCTTTTGAAGCTGCTTTCCGGCAAAGAGACGATGGACAGCGGCAGGCTTACGCTGCCGGAGGGGTGGCATACGGCGCTGCTCAGTCCCGAGCCTTATGTGATCACATGGACGTCGGTTTTGCGCAACGTGGAGCTTGCCGTGGGCGCCGGCTTCACGCAGGAGCAGCGCCGTGAGGTGGCGGAGAAGCTGGTTAAGCTTGTAAAGTTGAATGACTTTGCAGACCTTACGCCCGTTGAGCTTTCCACCGGTATGCGGCAGCGCCTCGGTCTTGCGCGCGTGCTGGCAAGCCAGGCGGAGCTGCTGCTGATGGACGAGCCGTTCGCCGCGCTGGATTTTATTACCCGCGCCGAGCTGCAAACGGAACTGCTGAACATTCAAAACGAGATGCGCCGTACCATCGTCCTTGTGACGCACCAGCTGGAGGAGGCGCTGCTGCTGGCGCAAAGGATCGTCGTGATGCATGCCGACAGCACGGTGAAGGAATTTGACCTGAGCGCGCTCTCTTATCCCCGCGATCTTGCGAGCGATGCGCTGCAGGCGCTCAAAGCGACTGTGACAGAGGAGTGCAAAAAGTGACCCAATACGAAAGGCAGCGCCGCGCAGCGATGCGGTGCTGCCTTACATAAAAAAGGCGGTCAGGAATCTTAAAATTCCCGACCGCCTTTTTGCGGCGGTTATTTCAGGTTTTCCAGCTCCTCAAGGTCGGTGCGCAAGGTGTTGAATGCGGCGGGGAGCTGTGTGACGGAAGCGTCCAGCTTGCGCAGCTCGCCGGAGACGTTGGCGCAGGTCGTGCCGAGAGTGGAAAGAACAAGGTCGCACTGCTTGCGGCAGGCGTCGATCGTTTCAGCAAGCCGGCAGCGGGTGTTTGCCTCAAGTTCGTCCGCACGCTGGCGGGCGGAAAACTCGATGTCGGAGATGTGGGCTTTGACGGTGTTGTACTCATCGACCTGCTGCTGCAGCTGAGCGATTCGGGCGAGGAGCGACGACTTTTCTTCCTCAAGTGAAGAAAGCTGGTCCTGAAGGGAAAGCGTTTCCTGCTGTGCCTGCTCAAGTTCTTTCTTTACCGCTTTCTGCTCCTCGATCAGATTGTAGTAGGAATCGGAAAGGCGGTCGCGAGCATCGGCGGCAGAGCCGGCGTCTCTGCGGAGGTTGGCATTCTCGCGGCAAAGCCCGTCGATCTCTTTTTCCAGCTCATCCATCCGCTGCTTGGTTTCAAGCGCCGTTTTTTCGATATAGCGGATCACGTCGTCGCGGTTAAAACCGCCGAAGACGGAGCTTTTGAACGTATTTTCCATATCCATTCCACCTTTATTTTTCTGCTTTTTTTATTGTAGCACAAAAGGGAAACCTTGACAAGGGCAAAAAGAACCACACCAAAAAGGCGGCGGTAGAAATGTTACTTTTTTGTGACAGCCCTTGTGCACCAGGAAGTTTTGTGCTATCATAAGTACCCGTAGACCGCTTGAGAGGAGCTGATGCACCGTGGCGGAGAAAAAGGGAATCAAGGTCATGGCGCACAACCGCAAGGCGTTCCACGACTACTTTGTTGAGGAAAAGTATGAAGCCGGGATCGAACTCAGGGGGACCGAGGTCAAATCCGTGCGTGCGGGCACGCTCAACCTGAAGGACAGCTATGTCATTGTCAAAAACGGCGAGGCGTATGTCCACAGCATGCATATCTCACCCTATGACAAGGGCAACATTTTTAACCATGATCCCGACCGCCCGAAGCGCCTGCTGCTGCACAAAAAGGAGCTTGGCAAGCTATATGCGCTCGTCAAGCAGGACGGCTACGCGCTGATCCCGCTGTCCGTTTACCTCAAGGACGCGCGGGTCAAGGTGGAGCTTGGCGTGTGCAGGGGCAAAAAGAATTACGATAAGCGTGAAGCGAGCGCGCAGCGCGATGCCAAGCGTGAAATGGACCGCGTGATGAAGACGCGGAGATAAGGAGACTGAATTATGGCAAATCCCATCGTGACCATTGAAATGGAAGACGGCAAGGTGATGAAAGGCGAGCTCTACCCCGAAATTGCACCGAATACCGTCAATAACTTCATCGCGCTTTCCAACTCCGGCTTTTATGACGGTCTCGTTTTCCACCGCGTGATCCCCGGCTTCATGATCCAGGGCGGCGACCCCGACGGAAACGGTACGGGCGGTCCCGGCTACGAGATCAAGGGCGAGTTTTCTGCCAACGGCTTCAAGAACGATCTCAAGCATACGCTCGGCGTGCTCTCCATGGCGCGTACCATGGCTCCCGACAGCGCCGGCAGCCAGTTCTTTGTCATGGTTGCGGATGCGCCGCACCTTGACGGGCAGTATGCCGCTTTCGGCAGGATCACGGACAATGCGCAGGCTGCCGTCGATATCTCCCGTGTCAACCGCAGCATGTTCAACGACATGCCCAAGAAGCCGCAGACCATCAAGTCTATCCGCGTTGACACGCTGGGCGTTGCGTACCCGGCGCCGGAGAAGATGTAATTCATTCGTTTGCTTTCGCACAGGAGCGTTCCTGTTTGCGGTGCAGCTTTCGTCCAAACTCGGCGCACGAAGGCGCAAGCGTTCGTGCGGCGAAGAGGAGACATGACGGCGTGAGAGAGCCCTGCCGCTGCGCGGCGGGGCGAGCGATACAAAGTCCATGTCGA
>JAEDKW010000114.1 GCA_016295615.1 Oscillospiraceae bacterium
CGCACCGTGCGCTCGCGGTACAGCTCCATGACGGCCTGCGCCAAAAGATCGGGATCGTGGCGCGCGAAATTGCCCCGATAGGACATAAGCGGATACTCCGCAAGATCCACGCCGAGTCCGGCAATGCGCTCCCGGTCGATCTTCAGCAGAGCCGCGCCCTCGGCAGCATAGCGTTCGGTCAGATCCGCCGCCAGCGGCGCATTGTTTGCAAGGCAGAGATCGATCATACCCGGCACGCCGTGGCGCAGCAGCGCCTCAACATGATCCGCCGCGGTATAGCCCTCCGTTTCGCCGTCCTGCGTCATGACGTTGCAGACATAGAACACCTGCGCACGGGCATCGCCGATCGCCTCCGCGACGCCGGAAACGAGCAGGTTGGGAATGACGCTGGTATAAAGGCTGCCGGGACCAAGCAAAATGAGATCGGCAGCGCCGATCGCCTCAAGCGCCTCGGGCAGCGCTGCGGGGCGCTCCGGGATCAGGGCAACGTGGTGGATGCGGCAGTTCTGCTGCTTCTTCGCGCTGAAGATGCACGATTCGCCCGTGACGCTCTTTCCGTTTTCAAAAACAGCTTCGAGCCGCACATCGGCATTCGTCACGGGGATGACCCGACCGGTAATGGCGAGCACCTGTCCCATCGTGCTGACCGCGTCCTCAAAGCTGCCGGTCACACCGTTGAGTGCGGCAAGCAGCAGATTCCCGAAGGACTGCCCCTTGAGCCGCCCCTCCGGAAAGCGGTAGTCCAGCAGCTTTTCCATCACCGGTTCGGTGTTGGCAAGCGACTGCATGCACTGCCGCACATCCCCCGGCGGCAAAATGCCCATGTCACGGCGCAGCACGCCGCTGCCGCCGCCGTCATCGGCAACGGTGACGATGGCGGTAAGATTTTTGGTGTATTTTTTAAGACCTCTGAGCATCGTGGAAAGTCCCGTGCCGCCGCCAATGGCAACGAGCCTCGGTCCGCGTTCCCACAGAGCGGGATCCGGAAGATCGATCGACATATTGTGTCCTTTCGGGAATGAGAGATTCACGCTTTTCTTGTGCACTTATCATAACACACGCGCACTTTCATTGCAAATGTTCCGTGCCTCTCCCCTCTTGCGTGCCGTATTTTTTTATGTTAGAGTACTCTCAGTGAACAAAAAGCAACTATGCAGCAAAGCAGCATGCAAACATCATTTGCGTTTGTCAGGAGGATCACCATGCAGCAGTATGACGTTATCATCATCGGCGCCGGTCCCGGCGGCATTTTTTCTGCCTACGAGCTTTCCCATATGCGTCCCGGGCTGAAGATCGCCGTTTTTGAGTGCGGCAATCCCCTCTCCCAGCGCAAATGTCCCATCGACGGCAAGAAGATCACCCGCTGCATCAACTGCCCCACCTGCTCCATCATGAACGGCTTCGGCGGCGCCGGCGCTTTTTCCGACGGCAAGTACAACATCACCAACGCGTTCGGCGGCACGCTGCATGAATTCATCGGCAAGGACACGGCGCTTGAGCTGATGCGCTATGTCGACGGGATCAATCTTCGCTACGGCGGCGAGGGCACCAGACTCTATTCCACCGCAGACAGTGTGTTCAAAACCCGATGCCTGCAAAACGGTCTGCACTTGCTCGATGCTTCCGTCCGTCACCTCGGTACGGACATCAACTACACCGTGCTGAGCAATCTTTATGACGAGCTCAAGGAGCGCGTGGATTTCTTTTTCCGCACGCCGGTTGAAAAGGTGCGCGTCGTGGACGGCGGCTACGCGGTCGACACAAAAGAAGGCGCTTTCTCCGGCAAATACTGCATCATCTCCGTCGGGCGCAGCGGCAGCAAGTGGATGGAGGGCGTGTGCCGCGACCTCGAGATCCCGACGCTTTCCAACCGTGTGGACATCGGCGTGCGCGTCGAGCTGCCCGCGGAGGTCTTTGAGCACATCACCGACGAGGTGTATGAGAGCAAAATCGTTTACAAAACCGAAAAGTATCAGGATCTCGTGCGCACGTTCTGCATGAATCCGCGCGGCGCGGTCGTATCCGAAAATACCAACGGCATCGTCACCGTCAACGGTCACAGCTATGAGGATCCTGCCCGCCAGACGGAAAACACCAACTTTGCTCTTCTTGTCTCCAAGCATTTTACCGAGCCGTTTAAGGATTCCAACGGTTACGGCGAGAGCATCGCGCGGCTTTCGAACATGCTCGGCGGCGGGGTCATCGTGCAGCGCTTCGGCGATCTCATCCGCGGTCAGCGCTCTACCGCGCGCCGCCTGGAAAAGGCATTTATCACGCCGACGCTCAAGGCTACGCCGGGCGATTTGAGTCTTGTCATCCCCAAGCGCATTCTGGACGGCATCATCGAGATGGTCTACGCGCTTGACAAGATCGCGCCGGGCACCGCAAACGACGATACGCTCCTCTATGGTGTGGAGGTCAAGTTCTACAATATGGAGGTCGCCATCGACCATAATCTGGAAACGGCTCATAAGGGGCTCTTTGTCATCGGCGACGGCAGCGGCGTGACGCACTCGCTGTCTCATGCCAGCGCCAGCGGCGTTTATGTCGCACGCTATATCGCGCAGCAATAAGGAGAGAGATATATGGACGAAAAACAGATCCTGCAGCAGGCTGAGGAGCGCACGCAGAAAAACGCCTTCCCTGCCTACAACCACATCGAACCGGAGCGCGTCGAGCCGGATCATGCCATCTTCCGCCTTGAGATCCGCCCCGAAAGCAAGAATCCCTACGGGGTCGTACACGGCAGTGCGATCTATACCATGGCGGATAACGCCACCGGCTATGCCGCGCATACGGACGGGCGCTGCTATGTCACGCAGACGAGCAGCATGCACTTTCTGCGCAATCAGACGCACGGCGTCGTTCGTGCAGACGCCCGCGTGCGTCATCGCGGCAGGGCTACCTGTCTTGTCACCGTAGATATTATCGGTGAAAACGGCTGTCTGCTTGCCACGGGTGAGTTTACCTATTTCTGCGTGGATAAGGCGATCATGGAGAAAAAGTCTCAGCAATAGGCGAACGCTCTGCTGCGTCTGCAGAGCGTTCACATTTCCGCGCGCCGGTAACAGGCTTTGCTGAGAAAGTTCTGTTTTTCCAAAAATGTTGGTTGTCCAAAAAAGAGCTTGAAACTAAGCCGCAGCTCAGCTATAATAGGCG
>JAEDKW010000115.1 GCA_016295615.1 Oscillospiraceae bacterium
CGCTTTCCGGGGCTCTGTTCGCACTTTTCACGCGGGCAAACGGAAAAAAGACGCGCAGCCGCGCGTCTTTTTTGCCGTTTTCGACTTCAAATGATTTCAAATCAGACTTCGGTGCCGCACTCGGGGCAGAACTTGCTGGTGACCGCCGCGCCGCAGTTCGGGCAGGTCTTGACCTCGGCAGGCTCCTCCGCTTCGGCGGCCGGCGCTTCCTCCTTCACAGGGCGGCTCGCCTCCAGCTCGGCGATCTTCGCCTGAGAGGCGCGGATCGCGGATACGATATCGGCAACCGCTTCGGGCGCTTCCTCGATCGTGGACAGATACCACTCGCCGACGGCACGGTAGTTCTTGTCAAGACTGCGCTTTTCTGCGGCGATCGCATACTCCGTCTTGGCGCGGTCAGCCACATTGCTCGCCTTTTCGCTGGCAATGGCAGCCACTTCCTGTGCCTTTTCCGCCGCGGTGAAGGCAACGTCCTGTACCTTCTTCGTCAAATCCTCAAAAAATGCCATTGTATTTTCTCCTTTCGGTCGTTTCTGATAGGGTAAATTCAGTATACCTCTCCTGCGTGAAAGATTCAATGAAAATTTTGGGAACGAATGATGAATTTTTTGTTACGCTTCGATCCAGCCCTGTGCGCAGCTCACCGCGCGCTTCCAGCCGCGGTACTGCTCCTCGCACGCATACTGCTCGCGCAGCGGCTCAAAAATGCGCTCGCTGACGCGAAGTGCGCGCAGCTCCGCCGCGTCCTTCCATACGCCCGCAGAAAGTCCGGCAAGCGCCGCCGCGCCGAACGCCGTCGTCTCCACCATTTCCGGTCGGTCGACCGGTATGCGCAGAAGATCGGACTGGAGCTGCATCATCAGATCGCTGACACTCGCACCGCCGTCAACGCGCAGCACACGGATCTCGCAGCCCGCGTCCTGGCGCATTGCCGTCATCAGGTCCGTCACCTGATAGGCGATCGCCTCCAGCACCGCGCGGGCGATGTGCGCTCTCGTCGTGCCGCGCGTGATCCCCACGATGCAGCCGCGGGCGTACATGTCCCAATACGGCGCGCCGAGACCGGTAAACGCCGGCACCAGGTACACCCCGCCGGTGTCCTCCACACTCTCCGCCAGAAGGTCGCACTCATGCGCGGAGCCGAGCATGTGCAGCTCATCGCGCAGCCACTGGATCGCGCTGCCGGCGTTGAACACGCTGCCCTCCAGCGCGTAGGTCGTCTTTCCGCCGATGCTCCAGCCGACCGTCGTCACCAGTCCCGCGCGCGAACGCACGGGCTTTGCCCCGATATTCATCAGCGTGAAGCAGCCGGTGCCGTATGTATTTTTCGCTTCGCCGCGCTCAAAGCAGCCCTGTCCGAACAGCGCCGCCTGCTGATCGCCCGCCGCGCCGCAGATCGGTACGCCGGCAAGCGCCTCAAGTCCTTCGATGCCCTCTGCCACCGTGCCGTAGACCTCCGAATTGGAGACCGGTTTGGGCAGCAGGCACATCGGAATATCCATAAGTTTACATAATTCTTCGTCCCATGTGAGTGTGTGAATGTTGAACAGCATCGTGCGCGAGGCGTTGGAGTAATCCGTCACATGGACCTTTCCGCCGGTGAGCTTCCAGATGAGCCACGTTTCGACTGTGCCGAACAACAGCTCCCCCCGTTCGGCGCGGTAGCGCGCGTTCGGCACGTTGTCAAGCAGCCACTTGAGCTTCGTTCCGGAGAAATACGCGTCGGGCAAAAGTCCGGTCTTCTCGGCGATCATTTCGGATACGCCGCGTTTTTCCTTGAGCGCGTCCGCGATCCCCGCCGTGCGGCGGCACTGCCAGACGATCGCGTTGTAGACGGGTCTGCCGCTTGCCCGGTCCCAGAGGATCGTCGTTTCGCGCTGGTTGGTGATCCCGACGCCCTTCACGCAGCCGGCTGCGCCTGACTCTTTCAGCGCCTGCGCGCAGACGCTGCGCTCGCTTTCCCATATCTCAAGCGGGTCGTGTTCCACCCAGCCGGGCTGCGGATAGTACTGTTTGAAATTCTGCTGCGCCTTGCCGGCGATCGAGCCGTCCGCGCCGAAGAGGATGGCTCGCGAGCTGGTCGTGCCCTGGTCGAGCGCGAGAATATAGTCTTTCACGGAAACTCCCCCTTGTTCCACAGGCGGTGACTGTGCTATAATTCTGACACCGCTACTATATCATAAAGGAGCTTGTTATGCTATGGAAAACCGAAAAGAATTTTATTTTCCCTCCTCCGACGGCATGACGCAGATCCATGCGGTCGAGTGGGGCATCGCGCAGCGACCCGTCGGCGTGCTGCAGATCGCGCACGGCGTGGCGGAGTACGCGCTGCGCTATGAGCCGTTCGCCCGGTTTATGAATGCGCACGGCTTTATCGTCGTCGCCAACGACCACCTCGGTCACGGACTCTCCGTTGCCGAAGGCGCTGTGCCGCTTTACTTCGGCAGGCACGACGGCTGGCGGCATGTCGTGGACGACATGTATGCCCTGCGCGACATGACCGGCAGAAAGTATCCGGAGCTGCCCTGTTTTCTGCTCGGTCACTCCATGGGCTCCTTCCTTACGCGCACCTATCTCATCCGTTATCCCGGCACGCTTGCCGGCGCGATCATCATGGGCACCGGTCAGCAGCCGGCGGCGCTGGTGAAGAGCGGCAGGCTGCTTGCCAAAATGATCGGCAGACGGATCGGCTATGACCGGTTCTCCCCGACGGTCGATCGCCTGGTCTTCGGCGCCTACAACAAGCCCTTTGCCCCCAACCGCACCGACTATGACTGGCTGAGTGCCGACGCGGAAAATGTTGACCGTTACATCGCCGATCCGCTTTGCGGCGGCAACATAACGGTCGGGCTGCTCTTGGATATGCTCGGCGGGATCGGCTTTATCGAAAAGCAGTCCAACGTCGACACGATGAACCCAAACACGCCCGTCCTCTTCATCTCCGGCGACCAGGACGGCGTCGGCGGCATGGGCAAAGGCGTCAAGGCGGCGTATGAGAGCTTCCGCAAAGCCGGCGTCAGGGACGTTTCCCTCAAGCTCTATGAGGGGCTGCGGCACGAGATCCTCAACGAAGCCTGCCGCGAGACGGTCTATGCGGATCTTTGGAGCTGGATCGAAGCGCACCTGTAAAAAA
>JAEDKW010000116.1 GCA_016295615.1 Oscillospiraceae bacterium
TATTGTTTCGCGGAGGAGGCGGTGCGTGCGGTCTCGGAGGACGCGGCGCGCGCGGGCGGCGTCCCCAAAAGATCGGACGGTAAATCACCGTGGGAGCTCCCATGCCGGGCGCCAAATAACGCCGGCGGTAGCGGTTGTAGCGCATTCTGTCAAGAATGACCCAGACGACGAACACCGCAAGCAGCAGCATCAGGAACAAAACGGCAGTCGTTCCGACGTCATCGCCGCTGTCCTGCGTATATTCGCTCAGCTCCGCATGTACGCCGCCGAAAAAGGCGGTGACGGCAGCGTCGTAGTCCTTGTCCTGCACGCCGCCATAGAGATAGCTGTCGACAAAGCCGGGCGAAAGACTGCTGAAAAAGTCGTAAAACCCGCCGCTTGCAACCAGGCGATAGGTCTTCGTCCCGGCGTCGATGACAAGGATGGCATCGTCCTCGCCGAGCCGGAGCTCCTCCGCCCAGGCATAGGCAATGTCCTCAAGATCGTCCATATTTTTATCCGTCACGACTGCGATGATCGCACCGACCATGTCGTCCCAGTTGGCGTTGTAAAGGTTGACGGCTTTCTCCGTGCTGTTCGAGAGAATGCCCGCCTTGTCGATCATGTACGGCGCAAACGACTCGGCGGAAAGCGACTCGTCCAGCGGTCTGCCGCCCTCCGGTACGGTAACCGCCGGCTTCTTGCTGATGCCCCAAATGCTTGAAAGCACAATGGCAAGCACCAACACCGTGACGGCGACTCCCTTTTTTTCAAAGAACTTCATGCGTATCTCCTTCCGGGGAGCTTTTTAACTGCGCAGCTCCATCAGCTTCTGCTTCAGCTCGCCCTCGATCCTTCCGAGCTCGGCCTCCGCGACCTTGCGCTTTTCCGCACCCTCACGCTGGATATTGAGCACTTCGTCGAGTGTGGAGATCAGCTGTTCGTTGGTGTGCTGCAGCGTTTCGATATCGATCACGCTGCGCTCCGCCTCCTTCGCCGTTGCGATGGTGCCCATCTTGAGCATATCGGCGTTCTTTTTCAGCAGCTCGTTCGTCGTTTCGGTCACGGCGCTCTGCGCAGCGGTCGCCTGACGTCCGTGCTCCATGCCGAGCGCGAGCACCATCTGGCTCTTCCACAGCGGGATGGTGTTGACGAGCGAGGACTGGATCTTTTCGACCATGAGGGTATCGTTGTTCTGCAAAAGTCTCGTCTGCGGGCCCATCTGCAGCGACACCATGCGCGTCAGCTCCAGATCGTGCAGCTTCTTTTCAAAACGGTTGCACTGCTGGACCATGTCGTTATACTTCTGCGCATCCTCCGCACTGCCGGTCTCCTCCGCCTTTTTGCGAAGCTCCTCCAGCTCGCCTGCGCGAACCTCCTCCAGACGCTTCTTGCCGGCGATGATGTACATGGTCAGTTCCTTGTAGTACTTGAGGTTGAGCTCATACATCTGGTCAAACATCGCAATGTCCTTCATCAGCGTGACCTGATGCTTTTCCAGCTCCGCGACGATGCGGTTGACGCTTGCCTCCGCCTTGCCGTACTGTGCGCGCATGATGTCCAGCTTGTTCTTCTGCTTCTGGAAGGCGCCGAACAGCCCCTTCTTCTCCTCCTTGCCGAAGCCCTTGACCTCAACGACAAGGCTCGAAAGCGTTTCGCCGATCTCGCCGAGATCCTTGTTCCGCACGGAGGAGAGCGCATTTTCCGAGAACGAGGCAACGCTCTTCTGCGCCGCCGCGCCGTAGTTCAGAATCAGATTGGTGTCGTTGATGTCGATCTTCCTGGAAAATTCCTCGACCGCCTTCTTCTCCGCGTCCGTGAGCATGCTCTCGTCGATCTTGACGGGCTCCGCCGCCTTCTTTTCCGTTTCGCTCTGTGCCGGTGCGGCAGCGCCGTCAAGCGTCAGCTCAGGGACGGCGGGCTCCGCCGCCGCGTCGAGTGTCAGTTCGGGCATCATATTGTCAGTCATGCTTGTTTTCCTCCGTTGTGTTATTTTTTTCCGCTGCTTCGCGTTTTTTGATGCGCTGGATACGCCGCAGGACCATCACGCCCGCGAGTGCGCAGATGGCTGCGGAATAGTACATATTGCTCTTATCGAAAACGACCGCTCTGATCAGGCTGCCGATCGCAAGGATGAAAAACGCTGCGCAAAAGATCGGGTCGAGCCTGACGCCGTCCAGCTTCAAAATGAGCCAGTTCTGAAATTTGACATACCATTGGGGCGGATCTTTTCTTCTTGCCATGCTCTCTCCTTCTCTCTTTCTCAGAGTTCCAGCTTGATATCGCCCATCGCCTGCGCGGCGGAGCCGGTATCCTGCGCATGGAGCGCATCGCCGCTGTCCACCAGACCCTCGCGCTGCAGCATGGTTTCAAGCACCGTGATGTCGGCGGAGATGTCCATGGTCTCCGTGCCGAAAAGCGAATCGAGCTGCTTTTCAAAAGCGGCGACGATCGTTCTCATCATGCCCTCCACCTTCGTGCGCGTGGCGTCCACATTCTCGCCGGAGATGCCGGCGGCGGCTGCGCGGTCATAGGCGTTGAGGAGCTTGAGTGTCGTGGGCAGGTAATAGTCCATAAATTTTCGGATCTGCGGAAGCTTTGCCGGATCTTCCTTCACGCGGTCGAAGATTTTCCGCGAGACCTCCTCAAGACGGACGATATCGGCGGAGATCGACTCGTCCTCGATGGCGTCGTCCAGACGCTTCATCTCGGCGATGGCAAGGCTTCCGTCCCTGATCATCTTATCAAGCTCCGCGTTGCCGGTGGGCTTTTCCTCCTTCGGTCGGTCCGGCACCTCGACCGTCTGCGTGCCGCAGATGGCGTTCATCACAAGGAAAACAACTGCCGATACGATCGCGAGCAGCAGGAAGTGTCCGGCTTTATACAGCGGAAATACCGCCGCATACAGCACCCACGTCCCGGCCGCCGCATAATAGGGTACGGTGGATCTGCGTTTGATGGTGGCCAATCTCATCGCCTCCGAATTCAATGATATAACGGTTATATGATACCATTCTCCCGTCCCGCGGTCAAGCGATTGCTGACGCGGAAAACAAACATTTCTCAAATTCCGCGGCGCGCCGCAGCATTCCGCCGCGCCGCAAAGGCTGCCGAGAAAAGCTCCCGCCAAGGACGGCGGGAGC
>JAEDKW010000019.1 GCA_016295615.1 Oscillospiraceae bacterium
AATTTCCCGGGATTTTTGAGGAAGTCGACGATCTCCGCAAGCTCCTCCTTTTCCTCCTGCGCGCCGGCGACGTCGGAAAAGGTGGTCGGGCGGCTGCTGTCCCTGCCGCTTTTAAAGTTCGCCATACCGAACTTTGCCATTCTGTCGCCGCCTCCGCCCACGGAGCGAACGGAAATGAAGTACCAGATCGCAAACATGCCGAGGATCGCAATGACATAGGGCAGGAACGTGGTAAGATAGTTCGGCGAGTGGTCCGCACCGTAATCGTAATCCTCCAGGATTCCTTCCGCCTTCTGCTTCTCCACGAGCTCATTGAGATCGTCATAGAACAGACCGAAGTCATAAAGATCCTTGGTGACGGTGGTCTTTCCGTCCACCTCCTCGCGCAGCTCCATCTTGAGCGTGGTATCGGAGATCGTAAAAGACTTCACCTTTTCCTGCTCAAACAGCGCCTTGATCTCGGCATAGGACGGCTCCGGCTCCGGTTCTTTGTTCAGGTACCCGAACACGCCGACGAGCAGCAGCAGGATCATCAGGTACGGAACAAGGCTGGGGCGTTTTGCTTGCTGTGTCAATCAGATCACTCCTTTTGGAGAAGAAAGAGGAGCGGACATCCGCCCCCTTTCCGAAACTCTGTGAAATCACTGCTTGGAATAGACTTCCGGCTTCAGCACGCCGATATACGGCATATTGCGGTATTTCTGGGCATAGTCAAGACCGTAGCCGACGACAAATTCGTCGGGCACCTCAAACCCGGCATAATCCGCCTTGATGGGCTTGGTGCGGCGGGCGGGCTTATCCAGCAGCGTCACGATCGTCACGCTTTTCGCGCCCTTGGTGATAAAGTAATTCTTGAGGAAATAGAGCGTGTTGCCGCTGTCGAGAATGTCCTCAATGACGACGACCTCGCGCCCGGTAATGTCCTGCTGAAGGTCGTGCGTGATCTGCACGACGCCGGAAGAAGACGTCGCATTCTGATAGGAGGACACGGCGATAAATTCAACGTCGCTCTTGATCTGGCAGGCGCGGACAATGTCTGCCATAAAGATGAAGCTGCCCTTCAGGACGCCGAGAAACAGCGGATTTCTGTCTTTAAACGCCTCGTAAAGCTCATCGCCCATTTCCGCAATGCGCCGTTTCAGCTGTTCTTCGGAATAAAGCACCCTTAAAATGTCCTGATCCATGTTGCTCTTTGCCATAGTGTTTCCCTCGCTTTTTTTATTTATGATTTCTTTGGATTTCTATCACCACTGCGTCTTCGTCCGCATCGGGCAAAAACGCCTCATCGGCTCCGATCCCATAGACGGCAGCCACCGCGCCGTTGATGAAAACGACGGGGCTTCCGTCCCGCTCCGACGCCGCCACGCCCGCGTCGGCAAAAAGACGCTTGAGACTGCGCGGCGTTTTTCCCGGCAGCGTCAGCCATGCGCGGGCGTTCCATGCACCCACGCTCAGCACGTCTTTCCCGGCGTCACAGCGCAGGCAGAAGGTGCTGCCGGCAGAAACGCGGTTTTTTCCCGCATTTCGGGCGGTGATCGTATATTCCCCCCAGGCGGTCCGTTCGTCGATCGGCAGCGGCACCGGTCCGGGCGCTTTGCCGCCCCGGATCGTCAGCACCAGCTGTCCGCTGCGCCGCCGCGCACGCACGCCGTGCGGCAGGTCGAGCTGCGCATCCCCGCTTCCCATGCACAGCGCAGCGAGACTGTCGATATGCGCTGCGGTAAAGTCCTTCTTTCCCGCCGGCAGACTGTCGAGCAGAAGACGCAGCATTCGCGCGCGCAGCACAGCCGGTGCATCCCGCACCGCCTGACACGGCAGAGCGACCGCGTCCGGCGTCTGTTTTTTCTCCCGCAGCAGCCCCGCCGCCAGCTCGTCAAGATACGCGCTTTCTTCCCTCTGCCGCAGCGCGGTATTGCTCATGTGCAGGCTCGCCGCGGCGTTGACCTGCTCCAAAAGCGGCAGCACCTCGCAGCGCAGATAATTCCTCGTATATGCGGTGTCGGCATTCGTGCTGTCCGTCCGGTACGGTACGTCGTTTTCGCCGGCATATCGCCCGATCTGCTCTCTTGTCACGGTGAGCATCGGGCGGATCAGCTTTCCGCGCACCGGCGCGATCGCGCCGAGACCGTCCGGTCCCGTACCGCGCACAAGGTGGAAAAGGATCGTTTCGGCGTTATCCTGCGCGTGATGCGCCGTCGCAATGCGATCCGCGCCGATCTGCTCCGCCGTGCGCTCCAGAAACTCATAGCGCGCCCTGCGTCCCGCTTCCTCCACCGTCCAGCCGTTTTCCGCGGCGAGCGCGGCAACGTCGCAGCGCCCCGCGTAAAAGGCGATGCCGCGGCTTTCGCACCAGCGGCGCACAAAGGCTTCGTCCCCGTCGGCTTCCGCGGCGCGGAGCTGATGGTTGAAATGCGCCGCCGCGACGCGCACCCCCTGCGTATGCAGGCAGTGCAGCAGGCACATCGAGTCCATGCCGCCGGAAACGGCGACCAGCACGAGCGCGCCGTCGGGCAGCATGCCGTACTGTTTTGCAAACGCTTTGATCTTCTGCTTCATTTATTCTTCGTAGCGGCGGTCGAGCGTGGAGAAGGTCGTGTACTGCGGCGACCACGCAAGCTCCACCTTGCCCGTTTCACCGTGGCGGTTCTTGGCAATGATGCACTCGGCGATGTTGTGCTTTTCCGAATCCTCATTATAATAATCGTCGCGGTAGAGGAACATGACGATATCCGCATCCTGCTCAATGGCGCCGGACTCACGAAGGTCGGAGAGCATCGGGCGCTTATCCTCGCGTTTTTCGTTGGCGCGGGAGAGCTGGGAAAGGCACAGCACGGGAACGTTGAGCTCCTTTGCCATGATCTTGAGCATACGGGACATATCGCTCACCGCCTGCTGGCGGTTTTCGCCGCTGTATCGCGTCTCGCCGCCGGCAGAGGTCATCAGCTGCAAATAGTCGATCACGATCAGACCGAGGTTCTCAATGCGGCGGCATTTTGCATTCATATCCGCGACCGTCAGCAGCGGATTGTCGTCGATGCGGATATCAAGACCGCTCAAAACCGTCGCCGCATTGGCGATGCTGATCCAGTCCGCTTCGCGCAGATTGCCCGTGAGAAGCCGCCGGTTTTCGACCGTCGCCTGATTGGATAAAACGCGCGTGACGAGCTGCTCCTTGGACATTTCCAGCGAGAAGATCGCCACTGCCTTGCCGCTCGATTTTGCCACATTGAGCGCGATGTTGAGCGCCATGCTCGTTTTGCCCATGCCGGGACGGGCGGCAAGCAGCACGAGGTCGGACTTCCCAAGACCGCTCGTTTTGTCGTCCACGACGCTGAAGCCCGTGGAAAGCCCCGGCATCGTTTTGCCGCCGTTGGCGCTCAGCTCGCTCAAATGGTCGAGCACGCCCTGCAGCACGACGCCGATCGGCTCCATGCTCTGCGCGCTTCTGCCGCGGCGCACGGCATAGATCTTCTGCTCCGCCGCGTCCAGGATGCTCGCGGCTCCGCCGCTGCCGTCCTGCACCATGGCGGTGATCTCGCCGGCAGCCGTGTAAACCGAGCGCATGAGCGCCTTGTCGCGCACGATGTCGGCATACTCCATCACGTTTGCGGAGGTCGGCGTTACCTCCATGAGCTGAACGAGATAGTTTCTCGTGGTATTCTCGTCGTATGTGCCGTTTTTCTCCATCTCGCCCGCGACAGTCACCCCGTCGATCGGCTTGGAGTAAATGAACATGCTGTAGATCGTCTCAAAGATCTCGCGGTTCTGCCGCAGATAAAAGTCGTCCGGACGCAGCTTCTCCATCACGTCCTTAATGCAGTTGGCGTCGATAAGCATCGAGCCGAGCACCGATTGCTCCGCTTCAAGAGAATGCGGCATCTGACGGTAGAGCAGTTCCTCCATGATTTACGACCTTCCTTCGCAAGTGATATTGCGCGCTCGGTTATTCCTCGGTCACGCTGACGCTGAACTTTGCGGTGACCTCGTAGCCAAGCTTCGCCCTGACCTCATAGGTGCCGAACGCCTTGATCGGCTCATCGAGCACGATCTTCTGCTTGGCAACGTCCAGCCGGAACTGGGCAAGCAGAGCCTCGGCGATCTCCTTGTTGGTGATCGCGCCGAAGAGCTTGCCCTCCTTGCCGCCCCTGGCGGGAATTTTCACGGTGACGTCCTTGAGCTTTCCGCCAAGCTGCACAGCCGCTTCGCGGTTGGCAGCCTCCTCCGCGCGGCGCGCCTTTTCCCTGAGATTCATCGTATTGATCGCATCAGCCGTTGCAGGGATCGCAAGCTTGCGCGGCAGCAGGTAATTGCGGGCATAGCCCTCCGCCGCGTCGATCATCTGTCCTTTCTTGCCCTGACCCTTGATGTCCTGCTGTAAAATGACTTTCATATTTCTGTTCCTCCCCGGATATTTTGTTCTTTGTTATTCTTCCAAATATTCGTTGATGGCGTCGATGAGCTGCTCGCGCACGGCGTCCACCGTGCCGTCCGGCACCTGACCGCCGGCAGTCGTCGAGTTGCCGCCGCCGCCGAGCTTCTCCATAATAAGCTGCACGTTGATCTCGCCGAGACTGCGCGCGGAAACATTGACGCCGCTGCCGTGCTGAAACAGGACGAACGACGCGCGGACCCCTGCAAGCGTCAGCAGCTCATCCGCCGCCTTGGCCGCCGCCACGCGGTCGATCTCCTTCTCGACCGCCGCCACAGCGATATCGTCATGTACCATTTCGGCGTTGCGAATGATCTCGTAGCGCTCGATCATGCCGGCAAGATCCGACTGGAACAGGCGCTGTACGTCCGCCGTGTCGGCTCCGGCGCGCCGCAGGAACGCCGCCGCCTCAAAGGTCCGTCCGCCGGTCCGCATGGTAAAGTTCTTGGTATCGAGCATGATGCCGGCGAGCAGCGCCTCCGCTTCGGTGCGGTTGAGCTCGCTCGCTTCCACCAGGTACGAAAGAAGCTCCGTCACCAGCTCCGACGCGGAGGAGGCATACGGCTCGTGGAAGTTGAGCGCCGCGCTTTCGATATAGCTCGCCGCTCTTCTGTGGTGGTCGATGACCGCCACGCGGTTGCACGCATCGAGCAGCTGCTCGGATTCCACGAAATCGGGACGGTTGGTATCGACAACGACCAGCAGGGCGCCCGCCTGCGCGGAGATAAACGCCTCGCTGCCGCTGATAAAGGTGTCCTTGTATTCCGGCAGCTTGCTCAGCTTTTCAAGCACCGCCTTGGAGACATTGTCCTCCAGATCGATGACGATCTTTGCCTTCTTGCCGCGCTTGCGCGCAATGCAGCAAATGCCCGCTGCGGCGCCGACCGTGTCCATGTCGGCGTGCTTGTGACCCATGACAAAGACCTGGCTCGCGTCGGAGATCAGCTCTCCGAGCGCATTGGCCATGACGCGCGACTTGACCTTCGTGCGCTTTTCGTTCGCCTTGGTCTTGCCGCCGTAAAACTCAAAATCAAGCCGGTTTTTCACCACGACCTGATCGCCGCCGCGGGAGAGCGCCATTTCAATGGAAAGCATCGCGTACTGATAAAGTGTTTCATAATCCTCGGCGTCCTTGCCGATGCCGATGGAGAGCGTGGCTGCCACGCCGTCCTCCGTCACGACCTCGCGCACGCTGTCAAGCACGGAGAATTTTCCCTCCAGAAGCTTTTGATAGTTCTGCTCCGTCATGACCAGCACATAGCGGTTGCGGTCGAACTTGCGCAGCATGCCGTGCGTTCCCTCGACCCAGGCGCTGAGCTTTTCGTCGATCGCGGCAAGCACCGCGCTGCGGGACGCCTCCGTGCCGGCCTTCATCAGCTCTTCATAGTTGTCGATCATGATGACGGCAACGAGCGGGCGGTGCCTTTCGTTCTCCAGCCGCAGCGTGTCCTGTTCGGTCGTGTCCATCCAGTAGGTCGTCGCCAGCAGGCTTCGTCCGCCGCGGCGCGAGCTGGCGGGATGGCTCAGGTTGCCGAACACGCGAAAATGCCGCTGCCCGAGCATCACCGTCTCCGGGCACTCGGATTTTCCTTCCAGCAGCCAGTGCGTCGGGAAGGTCGGCAGGACGTCGCCGATATGGTTATCGAAAATATCCTCCCGCACACCGGTAAGCTGGAGGAAGCTGTCGTTGCTCCAGAGGATCTCCTGCGTATCGGGGCAGAACACCATCATGGCAAACGGCGCGGAAAGCATCGACGCCTTGTCGGCGTTGGCCATATCGTCGGTCACATCGTCGATATACTTCCGGATGCTCTCGCGGCGCTTTTGTGCCGTGCGGTGGAAGCTCCAGTAAAGAAGCGCCGTTGCGGCAAGCTCGATCAGCGCCAGCGGTATGCTCACCTTCAGCGTGACCGCCGCGAAAAGCGCAAGACAGATAAAGTAAAAGCGCATATTCGGCTCAGTCACCCTGGTGTTTTTTTTGTTTGCCATGGTTTCTCCCCCTTTTTTCGGAAGATACTATTGCGCGATGGGAATAGTTAATATATTATAGCACGAATCTTTTTCCCAACACAATAGTTAAATTTTTGTGACCTTGTATTTTTATGGTATACATTTTTTGGAAACCGTGTTATACTATATTTGCAAATGTCGTTTTTATCCGCTCAGCGCTGCTGCGCGGCATGATACATTACAAATCCATACGACAGACGAGCAAGGCGCCGCAGGTGCAGCTGTTTCGCGGAACAGGGCGAAACACAGGCACGGACGTCTCTTCTTGCTTGCTGTCTCCGGTAATTGATAAGGAGTTTTTTTCAATGGCAGAACAGTTAAAAATCATTCCTCTTGGCGGTCTGAACGAGATCGGCAAGAACATGACCGTGTACGAGTACGGCGGCGAGATCATCGTCGTTGACTGCGGCATGGCCTTCCCCGGCGACGATATGTACGGCATCGACTGCGTGATCCCCGATGTCAGCTATCTCGTCAAACACAAAAACCGCATCCGCGGTCTTTTCATCACCCACGGTCACGAGGACCACATCGGCGCGATCCCCTACGTCCTCAAGCAGGTCAATATGCCCATCTACTGCACGCGCCTGACGGCGGGACTGATCCGTCTCAAGCTCGAGGAGCACGGGCTGCTCAAGTCCACCAAGATCGTCACGGTCGAATCGGGCATGACGGTCAAGGCCGGCAAATTCAGCGTGGAATTCATCCACGTCAACCACTCCATCGCGGACTCGGTGGCCTTTGCGATCCACACCAGTCTCGGCGTGGCCGTCCACACCGGCGACTTCAAGATCGACTCCACGCCGATCGACGGTGAGGTCATTGACCTCGCCCGCTTCGGCGAGCTTGGCAAGCAGGGCGTCCTCGCGCTGCTCGCCGACTCGACGAATGTCGAGCGTCCGGGCTATACGATGTCGGAGCGCACGGTGGGCAGGTCCTTCAGCCGCCTGTTTCAGGGCTGCAAGCAGCGCATCATCGTCACGACCTTCGCCTCCAACGTCCACCGCATCCAGCAGATCATCGACGCTGCGGCAGAATGCGGACGCAAGGTCGCCGTCACCGGCCGCAGCATGGAAAATGTCACCAAGGTGGCGACCGACCTCGGCTACATGAAGCTTCCCAAAAACACGGTCATGGACATCAACAAGGTCAAGGCCATGCCGCTTGACAAGCAGGTCATCGTCACGACCGGCTCGCAGGGCGAGGAGATGTCCGCGCTCTATCGCATGGCGTTTTCCCAGCACAAGCAGATCGAGGTCGGTCCGGGAGACCGCGTCATCATTTCCGCTTCCGCGATCCCCGGCAACGAAAACACCGTTTCCCGTGTCATCAACGAGCTGTTCCGAAAGGGCGTCGAGGTCATCTATGACCGCGCCGATATGCTTCACGTCTCCGGTCACGCCTGTCAGGAGGAGCTCAAGATCATTCACGCGCTCACGCGTCCGAAGTACTTTATCCCGCTCCACGGCGAACAGCGCATGCTGCAGCTTCACAAGGACTTGGCGATGTCCATGGGAATGCAGCGCAAAAATATCATCATCTGCGAAAACGGCGACGCCGTGGAGATCGGAGCGCGCTCGATGAAGCTCATGCCCGCCGCCGCACCCGCCGGCGAGGTGTTCGTCGACGGCTACGGCGTGGGCGATGTCGGAGCGGTCGTCCTGCGCGACCGCAAGCACCTTGCCGAGGACGGCATGGTCGTCGTCGTTCTTCCGGTGAGCGCCGAAAACGGCGATATGCTGGCAGAGCCTGAGATCATCACGCGCGGCTTCATCTATGTCAAGGATTCCGAGGCGCTGATCCAGGACCTTAAAAACCTCACCATGTCCACCGCCTCCGGCATGCGTTCCAAGCGCAGCCGCGACACGGGCGAGCTCAGAGGCGCGATCAAGAGCGCCGTGAGCAGCTATCTTTTTAAGGTCACCAAGCGGTCTCCCATGGTCCTTCCCGTGATCACAAGACTGTAAGAAACCGTTTCGGGGCTGGTGAACGCCGTTCACCAGCCCCTTGCTTTTTTCATTCCTTCTCCTGTTTTCTTTCTTCTTCCGCCAGCGTAAGAAGCGTCTGGCGGAACTGATATTTTTCGGCAAGCGACTGCGCCGCAGCCAGCTTCTTCTCCCCGCCGCGCTTATTTCTGACGCAGCGGAGCATCAGGTTTTTCGGCGAATGCTCAAAGTCGATGAATTCGATCACATCCACGCGGTACCCCGCGTCCTCCAGCACCGCGGCACGGATGGCGTCCGTCAGCAGCGCGGAGAAGCGCTCCTGCAGCAGTCCGTGGGCAAGCAGCAGATCAAAATCGCCGCCCTTTTGAATCTGCGCGTTCACTTCATGCTGGCAGCAGGGCACGGAGAAAATATACTTTACGCCCCTTTCCATCGCATAGTGCAGCGCATAGTCCGTCGCGGTGTCGCAGGCGTGGAGCGTGACGATCATGTCGATATGCTCGCCGTAGAGCGCGTCGCGCGTGACGTCGGCGACAACAAAGCGCAGATTTTCATAGCCGTACCGCGCCGCAATGTCGTTGCAGCGCCCGACCACGTCTTCCTTCAGGTCGTAGCCGATGATCTTCGCCTTCACGCCGCGCTTGACGGTGAAGTAATAGTAGAGCAGAAACGTCAGATACGACTTGCCGCAGCCGAAGTCAAGGATCGTGATCTCCTCACGCTGCGACGATTGAAACGCATCGTCCACCAGCTCGATAAAGCGGTTGATCTGCTTGTACTTGTCGTACTTGCTGCGCACGATCCTGAAATCCGCGGTGAATACGCCAAGGTCGACCAGCGCGGGGATGCATTCCCCCTCCGCGAGAATATATTCTTTTTTGCGGTTGTGCGCCGTGGGCGCCGCCTTGCGGACGGTCTGTCCTTTGGCGGTGCACTTGTATGTCCCGTCATTTTTGCGGACATATTGTCTTGTTTCCGTTTGGGTACACAACACGATCTGGCGGTACTGTCCCGCCAGGTCGTTTTCATACACTTCGCACAGCTGTCCCCTGGGGATGTTGCGGTGACTCACCTGCGCGCCGTGCTGATACTCGATTTGGAAAAACGCCTTGCCTTTGAGCGTCAGCGGACGAATCGTCGCCTTCGTGCCGGCGGCGGGTGTGACCGGTGCGGAAAGCACAAGCCGGGTCAGCGTATCGAGCCGCTCGGACAGATCGGATAAAAAGCTCATGGTTTGTCCCTTTCCTCAGCCGAAGCGCTCCTTGAGCGCAAGGTGCGCGGCGTAAAGCTCGTTTTTGGAATACGTGTTGTTCTCGTCCCCAAGCAGCAGCCTGATCGCGTCCCTGGCGGTGCAGTCATGGCGCACCATGCAGTCCACCAGCAGCGCCTCGGGCGAGGAAATGTGCTCGACCTCCCGGAGCATGTACTCCTCGCAGACCTCGGCAATGAAGGCATATTCGCCCTTTTCATAGTTGCCCTTGCGGAGCAGCTGCTCCCTGACCTCGGCAGGACTGCCGCGGAACGTCATCTCATGAAGCTTCGTCATGTCGTTGCACAGGCACAGTCTGATGCCGGCGTTTTCCTCGATAAAGAACTCCACCGCAGACATGATGCGCTTGGGCGATTCATAAAACGCATAGGTGCGCGTGTCGCCCTTTCGCATCATGGAAAGCACCCTGCGGCGGTCCGCCGTCTCACGCGGGAAGAAGCCGTAAAACAGAAAGGTCGAGAGGTCGAAGCCGGAGATGGACAGCGCCGTGACCGCCGCGCAGCAGCCGGGAATGCCGACCACGCGGATCCCCGAGCCGACCGCCGCGCGGATCAGCTCGTTGCCGGGATCGGAAATACAGGGCGTGCCCGCGTCCGTGATGACGGCGACATTTTTCCCCTGCTGCAGCTGCTCGACAAAGTAGCGCGCCTTGCCGTACTCGTTGAATTTATGGTTTGCGGAAAGCGCGTTGCCGCGAATGCCAAGCTTGTTGAGCAGCACGACGGAGCGGCGCGTATCCTCCGCCGCGATGATATCCGCCGTCGTCAGGATCTCACGGGCGCGCTCGGTGATATCGCGTGAGTTGCCGATCGGCGTTGCCACGATATAAAGCGTCCCCACGGCGTTCTGTTCGTCCATACGGGTTCCTCCAAAGCATAAAATATCTCATGATCCATTCAGTATAGACTATTTTCCTGCCGTTGGCAAGGCGTCGGCGCACAAGGATTTTCCTTTGCAAATTCCGCGTTCTGCATTATAATGGCAGTAATCAAACCTTCACCGCAAAGGAGACCTGTCCATGAAAGCTCTGCTGCGCAGACTCTGCGCCCTTCTGTGTATCTGTGCGCTGCTCATTACGCCGGCATCCGCGCTGAGCGTGGAAAACGCGCTGGATCTTCTGGAGCAAACATATGTCAACGACATCCCGGCAAGAGCGTATGACGCCGAAACGCTGGAGGAGCTCTTCGCCGTCATCGGCGACCCGTACACCTATTACATGACGGAGCAGGAGTATCAGACCTTCCTGTCTTCCGTCGAGGGCGATACCACCGTCACGGGCATCGGCGCTGCGATCCTCTACACCGAAGACGGCATTCTGCTTGATTCGATCCTCCCCGGCGGCGGCGCGGAAGCAGCCGGACTGGTCGCCGGCGACCTGATCATCGCAATCGAAGGCGTTTCCTGCGCGAACGCGGATGCGTCGCACCGCGCGCAGCTTCTCGGAGAGGACGGGACCGTCGTCCGCCTCTCCGTCCGGCATGCCGACGGCTCCGTCCGGGATTATGCGCTCACGCGCCGCACGCTCGAGCTGCACAACACGACCGTCACGGCAAAAGACGG
This sequence comes from Oscillospiraceae bacterium, assembly GCA_016295615.1. Classification (GTDB taxonomy): domain Bacteria; phylum Bacillota; class Clostridia; order Oscillospirales; family Oscillospiraceae; genus Hominicoprocola. Next base: position 11,216 of record JAEDKW010000019.1, read on the forward strand.
GGTGGGCTTCATCGACTGCGACACCTTCGGCTCACAGACAGGCGCCTATTTCAGCGACGGCATCATAAAGTATGACCGTCAGGTCCGGCTGTGGGTGGCGGATCTTCGCGGCAACACCGGCGGCTTTTCCGAGTCCGCCGTCGATGCGCTCGGCGCCTTTGCCGGCAGCGGCAATCTGCTCTATTTGAAAAACCGCGGCGGCTCCGTCCTGCACAGCGCCTACCGCGGCGCCGACCGGACGGACAAGCCCGTGATCGTCCTGACCGACGGGCATACTGCCAGCGCCTCCGAGATTTTCGCCGGCGGCATCAAAGGCTGCAAAGCCGGCATCGTCGTCGGCTCCCGCACCTACGGCAAGGGCGTTGCCCAGATCGTTTATGACGCGGACACCTCCCCCCTCTTTGACGGCGACGCGCTGAAGGTGACCGCCTACCGCTTTTACCTTGCCGACGGCAACACAAGCGACCGTATCGGCGTCATCCCGACGCTTTTCGCGGACAGCTTCACCGCCCCCGAGGTCGCCGCGCTCCTGTGTGCGCAGAAGCCCGCGGACGGCAGCGCATATCTGCGTCTCGTTCTGAACGGTTTTGATTTTTATGTCAACTTACCGCAGGCGCGCGCAGAGCATGCGGACGCGCTCAGCACGCTGCTGGCGGCGCTCGCGCCGGATGCCGCCGTGTTTTACGGAAATGACGGCTCGGAACGCGCGGCGGCGGTCGGGGAGCTTCCCGCCCTGTGCGGCTGCACCGTCGTTGAGCGCGGCTTTGCCGACGCCGCGCAAAGCGTCTATGCCGATGCGATCAACACCCTCGGCGTCTATCGTCTGGTCTTCGGTGACGGCAGCGGCATGTTCCGCCCGGGCGACACGATGACCCGCGCCGAGGTCTGCTGCCTGCTTGCGCAGGCGCTCGGCATTGCCTCCGGCGCGGACGGCTGCTTTGCCGACGTCCCCTCCGGCAGCTGGTACGCGGGAAGCGTCAACGCCATGGCAACTCTCGGTCTTGTCAGCGGCGTCGGGAACGACCGCTTCGCTCCCCTCGATACCATGACGCAGGAGGAATTTTTCACCGTTATGGGTCGTTTGGCAGAGTTTCTCAATCTCGATGCCTGCATCTACCTTGACGAGCGTCCGCTCGGCACGCTGGAGCCGCTGGCGTGCTATCAGGGCTTCTCCTCCTGGGCGATCCGCGGCACGGATCTTCTGGCAAACTTCTCTCCCCGCGAGACCGGCAGCGGAACAGGCATGCTTTTTGCCGCGCCGGAAGAACTTCAGCCGAAGGAGCCCATTCTGCGCGAGCAGGCGGCGGATACGATGTACAAGCTTCTCACCGGGCTCGGCATCCTGTCCTATTGATCCTTACAAGGAGGCGAGGCAGATTTCGTGGTACGTCTATATGCTGCGCTGCAGCGACGGTTCTCTTTATACCGGTATTGCCACGGATATTGAACGCCGCTTTGCGGAGCATGTATCCGGCAGGGGCGCAAAATACACGCGCTCGCACAAGCCTGTCGCCATCCTGTACCGCGAGGAAACGGCAGATCGATCCGCCGCGCTGCGCCGCGAGGCGGAGATCAAAAAGCTTGCGCGCGAAGAGAAACTCAAACTGATTTCGGAGGGCACGCCATGTCAGAAGTAACCTGTATCGACGCAAAACTGGCGTCATCCATGCTTCCCAAGCGCAAAGAGGACGGTCACAAGGGGACCTTCGGCAAGCTCCTGATCGTCGGCGGGGCAGTCGGCTATACCGGCGCGCCGTACCTTGCCGCCGAAGCCGCCGTGCACTCCGGCTGCGGACTGGTCTATCTGGGCGTGCCGAAGTGTATCTGGCAGATCGAGGCGGTCAAGTGCACGTCCTCCATGCCGTTTCCGCTCCCCGATGAGGGCGGCATGCTTTGTGAGGCGAGCTACGGCGCCGTGGCGGATAAGCTGTCCGGCTGCGATGTGCTCGCGCTCGGTCCCGGTCTGGGGCGCAGCCGCGGGGCGGAAAAGCTGGTCTCGCTTCTGCTGGATTTTGCCGCGCAGAGCGTCGTGCTGGACGCGGACGGCATCAATGCCCTCGCCGGAAATCCCGGTCTTCTGAAATCCCGCCGCGGCCGTGTGACCGTTCTCACGCCGCATGAAGCGGAATTTTCCCGTCTGAGCGGGCTGCCGCTGGAGCGTATTGTCCGCGGCGACCGCTGCGCGCTCGCCCGCAGCTTCGCCGCCGAGTACGGCTGCGTGCTCGTTCTCAAGGGGCACCGCACCGTTGTCGCGCTGCCGGACGGTCAGGTGTTTGTCAACACCTGCGGCGGCTCCGCGCTGTCCAGGGGCGGCAGCGGCGACGTGCTTACCGGACTGATCGCCTCGCTTCTGTGTCAGGGCGCCTCGGCACGCGACGCCGCCTGCTGCGGCGTTTTCCTGCACGCCCGCGCAGGCGACCTCCTCGCGCAGCAGCAAACCTCCTATTGCGTCACGCCGTCCGCTCTTATTGAGCAGGGCTTTCCTCCGGCATTCGGAGAGCTCCTTGTGTAAAACAGCATAAAAAGTCGCATGGCGGTCCGTTTGACCGCCATGCGCTTATTTTTGTATCGTTTCCGCAAAGCCCTGCGCAAAGATCCGCGCGGCGATGATCGCCTCCTCCAGGGAGTTGCCCGCCGTGCCGACCTCGATCAAGAGCGACCCTGTCGTCATGTGCTGGTTGTAGCGCGAGTTGCGCACAACGATCGGGCGCATCAGCGTCGGATATTTTGCAAGCAGATTCTCCTGCACCGCACAGGCAAGCTTGACGTTTTCCTGCCACTTGTCGTGGCTGAGTCCGCCGCCGTTGGAACCGATCACAAATTCGAGCTGTGCCGCGTTTGGCTCCTCCGCGCACAAAAGCTTATACTCGTTCCCGCTGGCGTCCTCCACCGCGTCGCGGTGAACGTCGAGCACAAACGAGATCGACGGATACTGCGCAAGATAGCTTTCAATCGAAGCGAGCGAGCGGTTGTACGCGCCGGAATAGTTCGGATAGTCGTAAAGGTTCCGGTCGTGGATGACACCGATCCCCTTTGCCGCGAGCACATCCGCCATCTCGTCGCCGATCCGCAGCATGTTCTTGTCGCTCTCCAGCGTGCGGCGATTGTCGGACGGTACATACTCCTCCCCGACCGGCATCGTGTACGCCTCCGTTCCGTGCGTGTGGATAATGAGCACCTGCGGTCCTTCCTGCGCAAGCTTCGCTGCAAAGCCGCCGGAGAGCTGCGATGCGCTCAGCACGGCATCTGACGCATTGTTGATGTAAACGTTTCCGAACACCGTATATCCCGTGGGATCCGACGGTTTGAGCGTGCGCGACGGCACGCCGTTTTCCGTCACCGTGATCTCGCTCGTCTCCTTCGGCTCCGAGAGAACCGTCCCCTCGTCATCTTCCCCGTCCTGCCCCGCCTTCGGCGGCTGCTGCAGCTCGCTCGACCACGCCGCCACGATTTCCTCGCGTTCCTCCAGCAGCAGCGGCTGCATATACAGCGCCAGCGCGGTGGGCGCCGAGATCGCATCGTCGGTGAACAGGTCTCCGCGCTCCAACCGCAGCAGAAAAACTGGCACCGCCCCTTCTTTCAGCGTGCGCAGCGTTTCGGATGCGCTTTGCGCCGGTGCAGTCATACTCACCAGCCACAGCGTTGCTGCGGTCATTGCCGCGAAAACAACGCTGCGCACAATACGCCGGCGTTTTGGCTTTTGCATCGTTCATCACCCCATGGGACAAACTTATGCAAAGACGCTTTCCGATATGCTTTCCTTATCCGCTCCGGCACATTTTGCCGAATGGGCGGGAAAAGTTTTTCCTCACGAAGTGTTGACACCTCGCTCGCCTTGTGGTATATTAGATGTCGCCGATATTCGCCGGTGTGGTGGAATTGGTAGACACAGGGGACTTAAAATCCCCCGGTAGCGATACTGTACCGGTTCGAGTCCGGTCACCGGCACCACATGGTGAAAAACGGACAACGAAA
>JAEDKW010000001.1 GCA_016295615.1 Oscillospiraceae bacterium
ATTGAACAAAATAAAAATTTTGTTCAATATAGGGGAGCGGTTTTCCGGAGAAGGGAGAAATTACGGCGTTTTGCCCTTTGCCGGCGGTGCAGATCCTTTTCGCAATGCATCCGGTAAAAATGCACCGCTATACACCGCGAGGTCACAGCGAAATCATTCAGCGCAAAAACACAAGACGACAAGCCGTTCTGCGTGTCTCCTGCGTAATCTCTTTCGGTCTTTTACGTTTCCCATAAAGTGCAGCACGCACAAAACCTTTTTTCGATTGGAGCCGATGCCAATGCCGGATTACAACACAGAATCGCCTGCGATCCTGCGCGATTTTCTTTCTTATCATGAAACGATCAAATCGCACTCCAGGCGCACGGTTGACGAGTATTTTTTGGATCTTCGCAACTTTTTCCGCTACCTCAAGCAGGCGCGGGATCCGTCGCTGCGCGACCTGGAGCTCAATGAGATCTCCATCATGGATGTGGACCTCGATTTTGTTAAAAAAGTAACGATTACGGATGTCTACGGGTACATGTCCTATCTGAGCCGCGATCGTGTGCTGCATCAGAACAGCGATAGTTCCGGCTATGGGCTTAATGCAGCCTCCAGAGCGCGTAAATTGTCTACGATTCGCTCGTTTTACGGCTATTTATGCAACAAAGCGCACCTGTTGGACGTGAATCCGGTCAAGGATCTGGATATGCCGAAGCTCAAAAAGTCGCTGCCGAGATATCTCACGCTGGACGAAAGCATGCAGCTTTTGGATGCGGTTGACGGTCAGAACCGCGAGCGCGACTACTGTATTCTGACGATTTTTCTCAACTGCGGTCTGCGTATCTCCGAGCTGTGCGGGCTGAATATCCAGGATATTCAGGACGATGCGCTGCGCGTTTTGGGCAAAGGCAACAAGGTTCGCATCGTATATCTCAACGACGCCTGCAAAAACGCGCTGAAGGCATATTTGAATGTCCGCCGACCGATCACGGGTCGTGACAAAGACGCACTGTTTTTATCGACACGCAACGAGCGGATCAGCCGCTCGACCGTTCACGCATTGGTCAAAAAGCACCTGGGCGCTGCCGGACTGGACGCGTCACAGTACTCCACACATAAGCTTCGCCACACGGCGGCGACGCTGATGCTGCAAAACGGCGTTGATGTCAAGGCTGTCCAGGAGGTTCTCGGTCACGAGCATCTCAACACGACGGAGATCTACACGCATATCGACAATGAGGCGCTGCGCGTTGCGGCACGGGCCAATCCCCTCTCGCGCGTCAGGCAGAAGAAAAAACCGCTGCCGGAAACCGGGGATGATTGAACAAAATATTCAGGAGAGCTTCGCAGGAAGCTCTCCCTTTTTGCTGTATTTTACAGTCGATATGCGCCTAAAATGTGCAAATAGCGCGCGGTCACATAGGAATATGTGCTCAAGGGACGGTTGTCGGCATCCTCGGAGTGTGCGGCAAGCAGAATCTCTTCGGGATCTCCCCTCTTCCCCACTGCCACAACGACCGGAGAATGCTGAAAGGAGACGCCGTCAAAGGACAGCTGCACGATGTCACCGGGCTCCAGCGCATCGATCCCCTGCTCCTCTGCGATCGGACCGACGGAACGCTCCGTGCGCGTGAGGAAGTGATAGAGATACGTAACGCCCGTCCATGCAGGTGCCTTCCGGTTGGCGTCAAAATAATACCAGCCGAATGTCGGCGTGTAGTTCATAACACCGCAGCCGGCATAGATGCACTGTGAAGCGAAATTCGTGCAGTCACCGCCGATATTTTCATAATCGTAGTAATTCGGATTTCTTCCGTATGCCCAACGGTGCGCGTACGCAACGGCTGCATCGCGGTCGTAGGGCAAAAGCCGGTAAGACATAAAAATGCACCCCTCAAACATGATATGCCCGAGGGGTGCGGAAAGATCAGCGCATGGCGCGCAGAGAATTCAGAATTGCAAGCATGCAGACGCCGACGTCAGCGAAAACAGCCGCCCAGAGCTGTACCATGCCGAGACTTGACAGCAGCAGGATAATTACCTTTACAGCGATGGAAAATACAATGTTTTCTTTGGCAATGTGCTGCGTTTTGCGTGAGATTTGAATGGCTTTGGCGATCTTGGAGGGCTCATCGCCCATGATGACAATGTCGGCAGCCTCCATGGCGGCATCCGTGCCGAGACCGCCCATGGCAATGCCAATATCAGCCTCCGCCAACACCGGCGTATCGTTGATCCCGTCACCGGTGTAAAGTAAAATACCTTGCGGTGATAGGCTGCGCTTGAGTTCCCTGACTTTTGCCAGCTTATCCTCGGGAAGCAGTGAGGAAAACACCTCGCGGATGCCCACCTCCTTGCCGACGGCTTCCGCCGCGGCTGGGTGGTCTCCGGTGAGCATAACGGTGCGCTTTACGCCCAGCTCATGCAGCGCCGAAAGCGCCTGCTTTGCATCCTCTTTCGGCATATCCGCCAGCAGGATCGTGCCGCAGAACTGCCTGTCATAGGCGACGCAGACCGAAGTGGCGGCATGGGCTGCGGGGGCGGCGCATGGAACTCCGAGTTCGCGCAGATAGCTCTCCCTTCCGACGATCAGTTCTTTTCCGTCAAGCGTTGCTCTGACGCCGTGACCGGAAAGCTCCTGCACATCGGAAAGGCGGTTTCTGTCGATCTCACCGGAAAAGGTCTTGCAAACGGAACGAGCCAAAGGGTGATCGGAGTGCGCTTCGCCATAGGCGGCGAGCTCTAAAACCGCTTCACGGCTGAAGCCGTCTGAAGCAAGGATCTCGCTGACGGAGAACTCGCCGCGGGTCAGGGTACCGGTTTTGTCAAAAGCGGCAATCTCCGCTCTTGCCAGGGCTTCCAGATGGTTGCTGCCCTTGACCAGAATGCCGTTGTGCGAGGCGCAGCCGATCCCGGAGAAAAAGGTGAGCGGAATGGAGATGACAAGCGCGCAGGGACAGGAAATGACAAGGAAGTTCAGCGCGCGGTTAAGAAATACAGAGAATGTACCAAGCCCCAGCAGCGGCGGAAGCACCGCAAGCAGCGCGGCGAGAATAACGACCACCGGCGTATAGACGCGTGCGAAGCGGGTGATAAATTTTTCGCTTTCCGCTTTGTTTTCCTCTGCATGTTCAACGAGCGCAAGGATCTTGCTGGCGCTGTCTTCGCCGAACGGCGTCGTCACGCGCAGCAGCAGCGTACCGCTCAGATTCACGCAGCCGGACTTTACCGTATCGCCGATACCGACCTCCTGCGGCAGGGATTCGCCGGTCAGTGCGGCGGTATTGAGCGAAGAACTGCCGCTTTCCACCCTCCCGTCCAGCGGAATGCGCTCACCGGCATGGACTTCGATCAGGTCGCCGACGCGCACCTCGGCGGCATGGACTTCCCGGACGTTGCCGTTTTCAAAGAGGTTCGCGGTGTCCGGGCGGATATCCATCAGCGCACGAATGGCGTCGCGCGAGGAATCGACCGCTTTATCCTGCAGAAATTCGCCGAGCTGAAAGAGGATCATGACCGCCGCAGCCTCCCCGTATTCGCCGATGCAGATCGCTCCGATGCTGGCGAGCGCCATGAGAAACGTTTCGTCAAACAGTTCGCCGTGCACAAGGTTTTCCACGGCTTCCTTCAGTATGCCGAAGCCGGCGGCAAGATAGGCGGCAAGAAAAAGCGAGACACTCACTGCGCCCCGGCTCAGCAAGCCGAGGAGAAACAGGATCGCCGCGGCAGCAAGCCATACAAGACGGGCGGAACCGCTTTTCTCCTCCCCGCCGTGTCCGTGCTCGTGCGCGCAGCAGGCGCAGCTCCGGTCATGATGGTGTTCGTGTTCATGAGAATGCGGCATAGAACGATCAGCCCTCCATTTCTTCCATAACGTGCTCAAACGCCTTGGCGAAAATGTCGCCAATATGCGAATCATCAAGCGAATAATAGACGATCTTGCCCTGCTTGCGGCTTTTGACGAGACGGGACGATTTCAGGATCCGCAGCTGGTGCGAAATGGCAGACTGCGTCATGTTCAGCAGCGCCGCAAGGTCGCACACGCACATTTCCTCAATATTCAGCGCACAGATCATGCGTGCGCGCGTGGAGTCGCCAAAGACCTTAAAAAGCTCCGAGACCTCGTAAATGGGGTCCTCATTGGGCATCTTCTCCCGAACGCGGCGGAGAACGTCCTCGTGAATGACGTTGCTTTCCGTGCAGGACATATCAAAAGCTTCCATCAAAACTCTCCTCATTTGAACGATTGAACAGTTGTTCATATATTCAAATTATAGCGGAAAGATGTGATTTGTCAATAGCTCCTGAAAAAAATTGACAGAGATTGAAAAAATAGATGCTTTGATAAGCGGCAGGACATTGACTTTACACAACATTTCGTATAGACTTAGCGTGTTAATAACCAATTATGGTAGGAGGCATTGTATGACTACGACAGAACTTTCCAAGGTTTGTCTGCAGGTGCGCCGCGATATCATCAATATGACGGCAAATGCCGGCAGCGGACACCCCGGCGGCTCCCTCTCCTGCGTGGAGCTGATGACCAGCGTGTTTTTTAATCATATGCGTGTGGATCCGGGCAATCCCAAGTGGGAGGATCGCGACCGCTTTGTGCTCTCCAAGGGTCACGCCGCACCCTGCTACTATGCAGTGCTTGCGGCAAAGGGCTTTTTCTCCCGTGACGAGTATGCGAACTTCCGCCAGCTTCACGGCATTCTGCAGGGTCATCCGGACGCGAAGAAGGTCCCCGGTGTGGACGCTTCCACCGGCTCTCTCGGTCAGGGCGTATCCATCGCGGTCGGTATGGCGCTGGGCGCCAAGCATCTCGGCAAGGACACGAAGGTCTTCGTCCTCGCCGGCGACGGCGAGAGCCAGGAGGGACAGATCTGGGAAGCCTATATGGCCGCTGCTCATTATCAGCTGGACAACCTGACCGTCATGATCGATAACAACGGTCTGCAGATCGACGGCACGAATGACGAGGTGATGTCCCTCGGCGATCTGCCTGCCAAGCTGCGCGCGTTCGGGTTTGAGGTCTTTGAGCTTGCCGACGGTCATGATCTTGACGCGATCGAGGCGGCACTCTCTGCCACCGTTGTGGGAAAGCCGAAGGCGATCCTTGCACATACCGTTAAGGGCAAGGGCGTTTCGTTTATGGAAAATCAGGTCGGCTGGCACGGCAAGGCTCCCAACGAGGAGCAGCGTGCGCAGGCGCTTGAGGAATTGGAGGGTTGAGTCATGAGTGAAAAGAAAGCGACGCGTCAGGCTTATGGCGAAGCCTTGATCGAGCTTGTTGAGAAAAATGATAAGGTCGTTGTCCTCGACGCCGACCTTGCCAACGCCACACAGACCTGCAAGCTGGCAAAGGCACATCCGGAGAAGTTCTACAACTGCGGCATTGCCGAGGGCAACATGATGGACATCGGCGCCGGTCTTTCCACGATGGGTCTTATCCCCTTCTGCTCTACCTTTGCCATGTTTGCCGCCGGCCGCGCCTATGAGCAGATCCGCAATTCCATTGCCTATCCGCATTTCAACGTCAAGATCTGCGCCACCCATGCCGGCGTCAGCGTCGGTGAGGACGGCGGCAGCCATCAGTGCATCGAGGATATTGCCCTCATGCGCGTGATCCCCGGCATGACGGTCATCTGCCCGGCTGACGCAAACGAAGCCAAGGCCGCCGTCAACGCGATCGCCGAGCTGGACGGACCTGTCTATCTGCGTCTTGCCCGCCTTGCAACCCCTGTGTTTGAGGGCGATATGATCAAGCCCTTCACGATCGGCAAGGCAAACGTCCTGCGCGAGGGCAAGGATGTCGCTCTGTTCGCCACCGGCCTTATGGTCAATGAAGCGCTTGAAGCTGCCAGACTTTTGGAAGCCGACGGTATGGACGCCGCCGTCATTAACGTCCATACGATTAAGCCCATCGACGCGGAGTGTGTGACCAGGTACGCTGAAAAATGCGGCAAGGTCGTTACCATTGAGGAGCACAGCGTGATCGGCGGACTCGGCGACGCTGTTGCCGATGTTCTTATGGGCAAGGTGAACTGCAGGTTCCGCAAGATCGGCGTGAATGACCGGTTCGGACAGTCCGGCAAGGCGGCCGACGTTCTCCGTGAGTACGGTTTGACTGCCGACCAGATCGCAGAAGCGGTCAAAAAAGTGTAAAAAAGCGAGAAAGAGAGGCTGAAACCGCAAAAAGTTTTGCCTCTCTTTTCCGTATTTTTGCTTGCTATTTTTGAAATCTGTGCTAAAATAGCAAATATAGTCCAATTATTCCATTCGTTCCATACAAGTTATTATTTTGCAAAGGAGTGCTTTCATTATGGCAATCGTAACTTCAAAGGAAATGTTTCAAAAAGCCTATGACGGCGGGTATGCCATCGGCGCGTTCAATGTCAACAACATGGAGATCATCCAGGGCATCTGCGACGCCGCCATCGAGCAGCGCGCACCGCTCATCCTGCAGGTCTCCAAGGGCGCGCGCAAGTACGCCAATCATATCTATCTCATGAAGCTGATCGAAGCGGCAGTCGAAGATGCGGAGCAGAACGCCGGTTTTGACCTCCCCATCTGCGTTCACCTCGACCACGGCGACAGCTTTGAGCTGTGCAAAAGCTGCATTGACGGCGGCTTTACCTCCGTCATGATCGACGCCTCCTCCAAGCCGTTTGAAGAGAATATCGCCCTGACCAGGCAGGTCGTCACCTATGCGCACGACCACGGCGTGGTCGTTGAAGCGGAGCTCGGCACGCTCGCCGGCGTTGAGGATGAAGTCAAGGTATCCGCCGAAGACTCCTCCTATACCCGTCCCGAAGAGGTCGAGGAATTCGTAACCAGAACCGGCTGCGATTCCCTCGCCATCGCCATCGGCACCTCTCACGGCGCATATAAGTTCACCCCCGAGCAGTGCACGCGCAACGAACAGGGCATCCTCGTTCCCCCTCCCCTGCGCTTTGACGTGCTCGAGGAGGTCTCCAGGCGCCTGCCTGGCTTCCCCATCGTGCTGCACGGTTCTTCCTCCGTGCCGCAGGAGTTTGTCGCCAAGATCAACCGTTTTGGCGGCAAGATGCCCGATGCGGTCGGTATTCCGGAAGAACAGCTGCGCAAGGCGGCTTCGCTGTCGGTCTGCAAGATCAACATCGACTCCGATCTGCGCCTTGCGATGACCGCCAACATCCGCGAGTATCTCGCCGAGCACCCTGCCGACTTCGACCCCAGAGCATACCTCAAGCCCGGTCGCCAGGCGATCAAGGACATGGTCGCGCACAAGATGATCGATGTGCTCGGCTGCAGCGGCAAGGCATAAGGCTTTACAGAGTAAGGAGTAACTGCAATGAAAGAATTAAAAGGCGCATGTATCATCGGGCAGTCCGGCGGTCCCACTTCTGTTATCAACGCGAGTGCCTACGGGGTGATCCGTACCGCGCTTGACAGCGACGTGATCACGAACGTTTACGGCGCGGAGCACGGGATCAAGGGCGTTTTGAACGACCGCCTGTTCGACATGAGCAAGGAGGATGCCGGGGAGCTGGAGCTTCTCAAGTATACCCCCTCCTCCGCGCTCGGCTCCTGCCGCTATAAGATGAAGGATCCCGATGAGGATGACACGGACTACAAGCGCATTCTTGAGGTTTTCAAAAAGCATGACGTTCGTTATTTCTTCTATAACGGCGGGAACGACTCGATGGACACCTGCAACAAGATTTCCAAGTTCATGCAGAAGTCCGGATACGAGTGCAGGGTCATGGGCGTGCCCAAGACGATCGACAACGACCTGTTCGGCACCGACCACTGCCCCGGCTATGCCTCCGCCGCCAAGTATATTGCAACGAGCTGCATGGAGGTCTATCAGGACGCGCGCGTCTATGATACCGGCATGATCTGCATCATCGAGATCATGGGACGCCACGCCGGCTGGCTGACGGCCGCGGCGGCGCTTGCCGCAGAGTACGGCGCAGGTCCCGACCTCATTTATCTGCCCGAAACAGACTTTGATATGGAGCAGTTTCTCTCCGACGTCGCGCGTGTCTACAAGGAGCGCGGCAACTGCATGGTCGCCGTGTCTGAGGGCATCCATTATGCCGACGGCAGCTTTGTTTCCGAGGCTAAGACGAGTGCGACGGACGGCTTCGGTCACGCCCAGCTCGGCGGTCTCGCGGCGCTGCTTGCGAACGTCGTGAAGGAAAAGCTCGGCGTTAAGGTTCGCGGCATTGAGCTGAGCCTTTTGCAGCGCTGCGGTGCGCATCTCGCCTCCGAGACCGATATTGAGGAATCGTTTATGGCGGGGAAAGCCGCGGTCGAGAATGCCGTCGCCGGCATGACCGACAAGATGGTCGCGTTTGAGCGCGGCGAGATCAACGGGCATTATGCCTGCAAAACCAAGCTTCTGAACCTCACCGATGTTGCAAACTTCGAAAAGAAGGTACCGCTTGACTGGATCAACGAGGCGCACAACGGTGTGACGCATGATTTTATCGACTATGCCCTGCCGCTCATTCAGGGCGAGCCGAAGCTTCCTAAGGAGGATTCCCTCCCCCGCTTCGCCAGGCTTAAAAAGGTCCTGGCAAAGTGACCTGAAAAGGAATATCACTTTACAAAAAAGGACGCCTTACGGCGTCCTTTTTTGTTTTTGTTTTACAGAATAATACAGATGAGTCCGCCGCTTCCCTCGTTGATAATACGCTCGAGCGTCTGGCGAAGCTTGGTGCGGGCATCGTCCGGCATGTGCTTGAGCTTTGCCTGCAGATCCTCGTTGACGATCTCGTGGAAGCTGCGTCCGAAAATGTTGGACTGCCAGATTTTCCCGGTATCGCCCTCGAACTCCTGCAGTAAGTAGTTGACCATGTCTTCGGACTGCTTTTCGTTGCCGACAATGGGCGAGACGGTCGTCTCGATATCGGCGCGAATCATATGGATGCTCGGTGCGCTCGCCTTGAGCTTGACGCCGTAGCGTCCGCCCTGCTTCATGATTTCCGGTTCTTCGAGATTCAGCTCGTCAACGCTCGGGACCACGATGCCGTAGCCGGTGTCACGCGCATCCTGTACGGCCTGGGCGACCTTGTCGTACTCCGCCTTGACCGAGGAGAGCTGCGTCAGCAGCGACATCAAATCTCCGTCGTCCTTGACATCGAAGCCGGACTGCTGTGAAAGCGTTTGATAGAACAGCGACCGCGGAAGCTGCAATTCCGCCTGAGCGATACCCGTTCCGAGATCGATCGAGAGCGTTTTTGCCGCGCTGATACTCTCGTATGCGCCCATCGCGGCAATCGCGGGCGCGATCTCGCGAATGCAGTGAAGTCCGCTCGAACCTTCGCGAATCGCCTGATACAGCCCGCATTTGATGGGATGCTCGTTGTCAAGCGCTTCTACCCACGGCGGGAGGAACAAGTCAAGCTCGGAAACCGGGAACTCATAGAGGATCGCCTGCAGAATATCCGCAACGGCGGCATCGTCGAGCAGCAGACAGTTGACCGGCAGGCAGGTTACGCCGTAGCGGTCGGAAATATCGTTTGCGATCGCCTTGACGCGCGCAGAGTCCGGATCCTCGGCATTGAGCAGCACCAAAAACGGCTTGCCGATCTCCTGCAGCTCCCGGATGACGCGTCCCTCCGCCTCGACATATGCTTCGCGCGGAATGTCGGTGATGCTGCCGTCGGTGGTGATCACGATGCCGATGGTGGAGTGCTCACGGATCACGCGCGAGGTGCCGAGCTCCGCCGCTTCGCTCATCGTGACCTCATGGTCAAGCCACGGCGTCGTCACCATACGGGGATTCTCGCCCTCCATCGTGCCGGTCGCGCCGGGAACCATGTATCCCACGCAGTCGATGAGCCGCACGGAACAGCTTCCGCCCTCGCCGAGCGCAATGTCGACCGCCTCCTCCGGAACGAACTTCGGCTCCGCCGTCATCACCATGCGTCCGCTGCCGCTTTGCGGCAGCTCGTCTTTGGCGCGTTCTCTGCGGTAAACATTGTCGATGTTCGGAATGACCTGCGTTTCCATGAAGCGCTTGATAAAGGTCGATTTCCCGGCACGCACGGGACCGACAACGCCGATATAGATGTCTCCGGAGGTACGGACGGAAATATCCTGATAGATTTGAGTGTTGGTATTCATCGTCTGACCTCCCTGCTCAGCGCTTGCGCGGGATCAGCAGCAGCTGACCGACCTTCGCCGCGGCTTCTTCCGCCATTTCATTTGCCTTGAGAATGTCTTCGACCGTTGTGCGGTACTGCTTGGCAAGATTCCACAGGGTCTCGCCCGATGACAGGGCGCGCAGCACCAGCGACGGCATGTTGAGCGATGTGTTTTCCTGCTTTTCCGCACTCAGAGACATCAGACACGGATAGCACGGTGCGGTAGCCGCCGCAACCGTGAACTCGACCGGACAGCGAACCTCGATCCCGCCGGCAGTCACGCTTGTCATTATGTCGTTTGCGCAGACGCTGCGGACGCTGATCCGTCCGGCTGCGGGGATATCCGTGTCGAGCGAGACCTCCGCACGGCGCTCACACAGCAGCGGACTCCCGTTTTCATCAAGATACAGCACCTTGATGTTGGCAGTCGCGCGCAGCGTGCAGCCGTCGCCGTTTCGCGAGACACTGACATTGCCGAAGGTAACGTCGGTGCAAAGGATGGTCTGTACGGCAACGCCGGTTTCAAGCTGCTCACGCAGCATTTGCTGGCGCAGGAACAGCTCGGGAGTTTCGGATAACGCGATCTGCTCGCTCTTTGCGTTTAAGTCGTAGGCGGTGCTGTAAAGGTCGGCAATGCAGCAGATGCTTTTCGTCTGACGCAGAACAACAAAAGCGCTGATAAACAGCTTGAGCGATATCGTGTGCGTGTCATCCGGCGCATTGTCGCTGCCGATCCGCATTTCGCAGCCGGTCAGGCGCAGCAGGGCATCGCAATAGATCGCAGCTCCGGCATCTTCCTTCCCTTCTATGATCTGGGAAAACGGAAGCTCGCTGCTCATCTGCGAAATCACGCCGCTGTCCGTCAGGTACAGAACGTCCAGACACGCAACGCCCTTTAAAATGAGCTTGTTGCCCACGCTTTTGCACTCCGTTACGCGCAGTCTGCACTGTGAGCGCAGCAGCTCGCGCACGGGTTCCTTGACGCTCGAGAGCACGATCTCCTCGGAAAAAACAAAGTCCTTTTCCCGAATTCCCTGAATCAGCGAGATATCGTGGTTTTCACAGAGCGTCTCGATTTTGTAAGCTTCCTTTTCCGCAATGCCGCCGCAGGTGGTCAGTGTTGTCGGCTCATACAGCGTGAGGCACAGGTCAATGGTGACCCTCGTGAAGATTTTTCTCGGGTTCAGCATGCGTACATCCGGTGCGCTGATATGTCCCTCCATGCACACTTCGCCGACACCTTTTCCGAAGCGTCCCTCAAGTGCATAGTCAACCGGTATGGAATAGTCGAGCGAGCGTATCCCCTGCGTATCCTCCGCCATGTAAAGAAGCGTCATTTTTACGGTGCCGGAAACGCCGATCTTCCCCTCTGTGATCTCGCGGCTTCGCAGGAAAAGACAACCGCTTGCATCCACGATGCGTGCAATATCCGGACAGTAGTCCGGTACGATCGTTTCCATCGTCTCCTCGTGTGTATCGCATAGCTGCGGTAATGCCTGATAACAGGCAAAGTGCTCCTGTTGCAGTTCCAGTTCCATGGTAGTCCTCTCCTTTGGCACGGTGTTGCTTCACTTTATGCCGCAGGAAAGTTGAATATGCCAAGCAGTTTATTCTTTGATGCCGAACATCCGGCGCAAAACGCCGCGGAGAAACTTCGGTGACTTCCAAATGACGATTTTCATAGACTCCCCCCTAAAATCTTTTCATACAGCCGATTCCGCAGAAGATCAGCAAAAATGCCACCAAAAACATCAGCGCACCGACAGGAAAGACAGCAACGATAAAGATCGCAAGACCGAGCGCGAGTGCGCAAAGTCCTACACAATGCCAGGGATTGCGATACATGTTCCCTTCCTCCTCTCCCCGCTTATGTTTTTGCTATCACAGTATATACACCGACGGCATGACCGGTCACATAAGAAAGAGAGCGGATCGATATCGATTCACTCTCTTTCGTTTCAGTTTTGCCATTCCCTGAGGTCTTTGAGCTCCTGATAGAGTCTCACATAGCTCTCATGCCGTCCCCTGACGATCTTTCCTGAGCGTACAGCTTCCAGCACGGCACAGCCCTTTTCCCTGGTGTGGCTGCAGCCGGCAAAGCGGCAGTCATCGAGGTACGGCGCAAATTCGGGAAACGTCTCGGGAAGACGGTGCTTCAGCTCAAGATTCATCTCGTCCGTTTCAAAGGAAGAGAAACCCGGTGTATCAATGACCTCCGCACCGCCGGCGATGCGGTAAAGCTCCACATGGCGCGTCGTATGGCGGCCGCGGCCGAGCGCCATACTCACCTCGCCCACCTGAATCTGTATGCCGGGATCGAGCGCATTCAAAATACTGGACTTTCCAACGCCGGAGTTTCCTGTAAAGGCGGAAAGCTTTCCGGCGATTGCCGCGCGAAGCGCATCCAGACCCTCACCTGTTTCGGCACTGACGCAAAGCGGGGAGAATCCCGCGGCGGTATAGTATGCGCTCAGCTCCTGCGCGGGATCGAGATCACACTTATTGATGCAAATGAGCACGTCGCAGTTTTTGAGCGCCGCAACTGCGGTCATTCGGTCCACGAGATACGGGTCCGTCTTCGGTATCGCATGGGAGCAGATGATCACGAGCTGATCAATGTTGGCGACAGACGGACGGTCAAAGAAGTTCCTGCGCGGCAGGATCTCTTCCACGCGTCCCTCCCCGTTTCCGAGGTCAATGATCTCAACAAAATCGCCGACCAAAGGGGACAGCCCGTCTCTGCGGAATTTTCCGCGCGCCTTACAGCGGATCATGCGGTCATCGCAATGGACGTAATAGAAGCCGCTGAGCGCCTTATGAATTCTTCCCCTCACGGCGCCACCGGTTCTTTCGACCGGTCAGACGAAGTGTGTCCCCCGCTGACAACAAGGTCGATCGTTGTGCCGGCAGGAACCGTCTGATTTGCTTCCACGCTTTGATCAATTACAATACCCGCTTCGACGGAAGAGCTGCTGTCATAGGTGACCTCACCGCAGACAAGACCGAGCTGCACGAGATTCTGCCGCACGGTGTCAATATCGAACCCGGTGCAGGTCGGAACGGTGACCGGCTTCTGCTCTACGCCCTTGCTGATGACCAGTGTGATCGTGTCACCGGCCTGAATGGTTTCGCCGGAAGCCGGCACGGTTTTAATAATACAGCCGGAAGTGACGGAATCGGAATAGTCCTCCGTATTTTCAAATTTCAAATCAAGGTCAAGGTTTTTCAGCTGGATCGTAGCGGAGCGATACTCCTGCCCCACAAGGTTCGGCATAGGCTCGGTTTTGATACCGGTGCTGACAAAAACAGAGATCACGCGGTCGCCTTTAACGATCTTGCCCTTTTCCGGCGTCTGCTCAATGATCTGCCCGGCGGGATACTCGCTGCTTGCGCGCTGACCGATCTGTTCAATGGTAAAAACACTGCTGATCTTGGGATCTGCAAGCACTTCCTCCATGGTTTTGCCCAAAAGGTTAGGAACAGCAAATTCCGTTTGGACAGGATTTGAAAAGCTGCCAAAAATAAAGTGAAACAGTGCAAAGATAATGGCGGCGGCGGCAAGGATGCCTCCGACGAGCGCAAGCATTTTACGCGTCTTGCTGCCGCTCACGGCGTCTTCTTCGTCCTCTTCCTCAGCAGAATAAGAGTTGACGGCCTTTACGGCAGGAATATACTGAGTCGGTTCCGTGTTCACTTCGCGGCGAAGGTCTTCAATCGTAAAATCGAGGTCGACTTCGGGATTCTTGCGGAACTCTTCGAGGTCAGCGAGCATTTCATCTGCCGAATGATAGCGTTTTTCCATGTCCGACGCCATTGCCTTCATGCAGATGAGCTCCAGCGCCTCCGGCACCTCCGGGTTGATCTCACGCGGAGAAAGCGGTACGGAACTCAGGTGCTGGATCGCGACGGAAACGGCGCTGTCGCCCTCAAAGGGCAGCCGGTTGGTCAGAAGCTCATAGAGGACGACGCCGGCGCTGTAAATGTCAGAGCGCGCATCGATGCGGTCGCCCTTTGCCTGCTCAGGCGAAATATAGTGGACGGAGCCCAGCGCTTCCTGCGTGAGCGTTTGCGCCGAGTTGGAAAGACAGGCGATGCCGAAGTCAGCCACCTTAACGCTTCCGTCCCGCAGTACCATAATGTTCTGCGGCTTAATGTCACGGTGGATGATGCCGCGGGAATGCGCGTGGCTGAGCCCCTTCATGATCTGAGTAATAAAATGGAGCGCTTCACGCCAGTTGAGCTGACCGCGCTTTTCCATGTATTGCTTGAGCGTGATCCCGTCGATGAGCTCCATGACGATGTATTCCGTTTCGCCGCGGGACACGTCGTAGACCGAGACAATATTCGGATGGGACAGCATAGCAACTGCCTGCGATTCGTCACGGAAACGGCGGCGGAAATCGGCATCTTCCGCAAGGTCGCTTTTGAGCACCTTGACGGCAACAAGACGATTCAGCCGGTGGCACTTTGCCTTGTACACGACCGCCATGCCGCCGCTGCCGATCACTTCGAGCAGCTCATAGCGATTGTCCAGCATTTTACCAATCATTTTATCCATACCGATCCCCCTTCCTTACCGGTTTTTCAGCAGAACGGCAGTGACGTTGTCAGGCGCGCCGTGCTGCCGGGCGAGCGCAATGAGGCGCTCCAGCCCCTCGTTCAGGTCATCTGCGCTGCAAACGGCGCGGCAGATCTCCTCATCTGTCGCCGCCACGACCAGACCGTCCGTGCAGAGCAGCAGCAGATCGCCGTCCTCCAGCGTCATTTCATAGGTGTCGCAGGGCATGCTGCTCTCGGGTCCGAGCGCGCGGGTGATCAGGTTGCGGTTCGGGTGTGTGCGCGCCTCCTCCGCGGTAATATCGCCGCTTTCCACCAGATGCTCCACGACGGAATGGTCGTGCGTAATGCGGCGGATCTCCCCGGCGCGGATGAGGTAGGCGCGGCTGTCGCCGATGTTGCTGATCACGGCGCCGCCCTGATAGACGATGGCGGACACAAGCGTTGTTCCCATGCCCTGACAGTCCGGATCCTCCAGGGCGCGCCGATGCACGGCGGTATTTGCCTGCGCAACGCAGAAGGACGAAAGCTCGCGCAGCTGCTGCGGCGCCATATCCTCCTTCAGCATGGTCCTGAGCTGCTCCATATAGGTATCCACGGCAAGCGAACTTGCGGTTTTTCCGCCGCGCTGACCGCCCATACCGTCACAAACGACGGCAAGGAGGTGCGCAGGAGTTTCCGCGACCGTGAAGGTATCCTGATTTTCCTGGCGATGCAGGCCGATATCCGTCAAGCCGGAAGCCCTCATGCGGTTACACCCCCTTGTTTCTCCGATTCTTTGCGCCTGAGCTGACCGCAGGACGCATCAATATCCCCGCCGAGACTGCGGCGGACGGTTGCGGTGATGCCATGCGACTCCAGCCGCTTTTGGAATGCGGCGACGCGCCGGCTGGGCTTGAATTCGCTTTCCGTCACATCGTTGAGCGGAATCAGATTCACATGACCCGGCATACCCCGTATCTTTTTGGCAAGCAGATCCGCCTGCCAGTCATTGTCGTTTACGCCGTCGATCATCGCATATTCAAACGAGATGCGCCGTCCGGTCTTTTGGAAGTAGCGATGGCAGGCGGCAAACAGCTCCTCTACGTCGTAAGAACGATTGACGGGCATGATGCGGCTGCGTGTCTCGCTGTCCGGCGCGTGCAGGGAGACCGAAAGCGTCAGCTGCAGATCCTCCTGCGCCAGGGCGTCGATGCCAGGCACGATGCCGCAGGTGGAAAGCGAGATGTGGCGCATGCCGATATTCAGCCCGTCCGGATGGTTGACAAGCTGCAAAAAACGCAGGACCGTCTCGCGGTTATCAAGCGGCTCACCAATGCCCATGAGGACGATATTGGAGATCTCCCTGCCGGAGTCAAGCCGGGTAAAGAGCACCTGGTCGAGCATCTCCGAGGCGCGCAGATCGCGCACCTTGCCTGCGATCGTTGATGCGCAGAACTTACAGCCCATGCGGCAGCCTACCTGTGAGGAAATGCAGACCGTATTTCCGTGGTGATAGGACATAAGTACCGTTTCAATACAGTTCCCGTCAGACAGCCGCCAAAGGTATTTCGTTGTGCCGTCGAGCTTGGAAACCTGCTTGCATGCGATCTCGGGAGAAGTGATGTAATACTCCGCAGCGAGCCTTGCACGCAGATCTTTCGAAAGATCGCTCATTTCGTCGAACGATCTCGCGCCTTTATGAAGCCAGGAGAAAATCTGTTTGCCGCGAAACGCGCTCTCGCCCATTTCCCTGAGCGCTGCGGTAATTTCTCCCTGCGTCATAGATTTGATATCAGTCATGCTCTCTCCTTCTCATGCGGCAGATATAAAAGCCGTCGGTTGCATGTAGCTGCGGCCACATCGTCAGGTGACCGGAAACCTCCCCGACCGGTGCGGGGAAGGTGAATGCTTCGTAACAAAAGTCGGGGTGCGATGCCAAAAAAACATCTGTTACCTGCTCGTTTTCCTCGGGCAGGATCGTGCAGGTGGAATAGACCAGCGTGCCGCCGGGTCTTACATAGCGGGCGCTGTTCGCGAGAATCGACGCCTGAATTTCGGGCAGACGGGCAAGCTCGGACGCATCCTTGTAGCGCACGTCGGGCTTTTTGCGAATGATGCCCAGACCGGAGCAGGGCACGTCGCAGAGCACGACGTCAAACGTCTCGTTCCACTCCCCGTGAAACACACGCCCGTCCGCTGCAGCTGTTTCAATGCAGGTGATACCGAGCCGCTGCGCGCCTTCCCGGATCCGCTTCAGCTTATTTTCATGCAGGTCGCACGAGAGGATCGTCCCCTCGTTTTCCATCGAAAACGCCGCAGCGAACGACTTTCCGCCGGGAGCGGCGCAAACGTCAAGAACGCGGTCTCCGCGCCGGCAGCCGGCGGCGCAGACGGCGAGCTTTGCCGCCGCGTCCTGTACCGTGAAGTATCCCCTGTAAAAAGCGGGAAGCGTCGTAAGATCGCCGGTGCCGGAAAGCTCCAGACAGTCCGGCACCCACGCGTGCCGCCTTACGCTGACGCCGGCATCCGCGATCTCACGCGCCAGCGCCTCCGCTGTGGTTTTGAGCGGGTTGACCTGAACGGTCATGGGTGCGGTCTCGTTGTTCAGACGAAGAAACGCCTCCGTTTGTTCCGCGCCAAGCAGGTCGAGCAGCCGCTCCACCAGCCACGCAGGATGGCTGTATCGGATCGAAAGCTGCGCTGCGGCTTCCGCCGGCAGCTGCGGCAAATTCGCCTGATTCTGTGAAATTTTGCGCAGGACCGCATTCACAAGCCCCGACGCCTGCGCGCGCCCGGCGCTCTTTGCCAGCGTCACCGCCTCATTGACTGCGGCGCGGTCCGGTACCTTATCCAGAAACAGGATCTGATAGGCGCCGATGCGCAGGATGTCCAGCAGCGGCGGCTGCAGATGGTCGGGCTTTTGTGAGCAATAGGCGCCGATATAAAAGTCAAGCAGCAGCTTATTCTGCATGACGCCGTAAACGATGCGGCTGCACAGCGCCGCGTCGGGTGCGGAAAGCGTGTTGGTTTTAAGCGCCGATTTGAGCGCCGCATCCGCCCAGGCATTGTTTTTGCGGCAGGCGATAAGAACCTGCAGGGCGCATTCGCGTGCATTCGCTTTCATACCGGCTCCTTAGTTCAGATAAGTTCCGGCAGCGATGCGCCTGCCGTTGAGATATGCGCTTGCCGCCATGCGCTTGCCGCCATCCGGCTGCAGCTCGGTAATGACGACGCTCTCCCCGTTGCCGCAGGCAACCTCGATGCCGCGCTTGACGACCTTCATTCTGCCGGCAGTCTCATTCGTGGTACCGCCCGTTTCGGCGCGGTAGACTTTGACGGTTTTGTCCCCAAGCTGCATCGCGGCGCAGGGCCATGGGATCAGACCGCGGATCTGATCGAGGATCTGCGTGCTTGTCCTGCTCCAGTCGATTGGGGACAGGTCGCGTGAGAGCATGGGCGCGTAGGTCGCATTTTCGTGATCCTGCGGCGTGCGGCTTGCCGTGCCGTTTTTGATCTGTTCGATCGCCTCGGAAATGGCATCGGAGCCGAGCTTTGCCAGCTCAAGGAATAATTCCTCCGCGTTCATCTCCGGCGGAACAGGCATTTTCTTCCTGAGGATCATGTCTCCGGTGTCGCACGTTTCCGCCATGTGCATGATGGTGACGCCGGTCTCCTGTTCGCCGTTGAGGATCGCCCAGTTGATCGGCGCTGCGCCGCGATACTTCGGAAGAAGCGAGGCATGCACGTTGATGCAGCCCAGCGGCGGGACGTCAAGCATCTCCTTCGGAAGAATGCGCCCGTAGGCGGCAACGACGACCAGCTCCGGCTGCAATGCCTGAAGATCGGCAAGTGCCGTGCCGTCACGCATTTTGACGGGCTGAAAAACGGGGATCCCATGTTCGATCGCGCATTCCTTTACGGGCGACGGTGTGACCCTGCCGCGGTTTCGGGGCTTGTCCGGCTGCGTAAAAACGCCGCAAAGCGCATGCCCGTCCGCGATCAGCCGCTCGAGAATTGTGCGGGCAAATTCAGGCGTACCCATAAAGACGATCCTCATTCGTCCAGCTCCTTTTCATTCTCCCGAATATACTGCTCCAATTCCTCGTCTGTGAGGACTTTGCAGTGTTCCGTATAAAGATGACCGTCCAAATGCTCGATCTCGTGGCAGAAGCAGCGGGCGGTCAGCTCCTCATCCTCCACCTCAAAGGTCGTGCCGAAGCGATCCTGCGCGCGCACGCGCACGAGCATGGGACGCGTTACGATCCCGTACTTTCCCGGCACGCTCAGGCAGCCCTCCAGACCGGTCTGCTCCCCCTCGGTCTTGATGATCTCGGGATTGATCAGCTCGATGATCTCACCCTGCTCGTCCTCGACAATGCACACACGGCGCAGGATCCCGACCTGCGGCGCAGCAAGACCGACGCCGCCCGCCTCTGCGAGCGTGTCCGCCATATCGTCAAGAAGCTGGTGAAGCCGTGCGTTGAATTCCGTCACCGGACGGCAGACCTTTTCAAGACAGGGATCACCCTTTTCCCGGATGGTGCGAATAGCCATAATGTTTTCCTCATTTCTTTCCTTTGTTGTGCTGCGTTTGTTTTCTGTATACTGCAGCGAGCCTATTGTAAAGCATTGCAGTCGGCAAAAATGTCGAGACCGCGGTTTTCCTTGTGCTGATGGAATGCAAGCAGGAACTCAGAGATGAGCCGGCGAAGCGCGCCGCAGTTTTTGCCCGCAAGATACACGCGATAGCGGTAGCGGTTGTTGACCTTGATCACCGGCGCGCCGGCAGGACCGAGCACCTCGATCGCGAGCGGCTTGAGCTCCGCTCGCGTCACCGCGGCGTCAAGCCCGCTTTTGAGCGCCGCAGCGGCGGACTGGACACGGCTTTCGTCCGTACCGCTGACGGTCAGCGCGAACAGGTCGGCAAACGGCGGATAGCGGCGAAGCCTTCGCATGCGGAGTTCACTTTGATAAAACGCCTCGTAGTCCTGCGCGGCGGCGGCTTTGATGACGGTGTTTTCCGGCGTATAGGTTTGGATCACCGCGCGGCCCTGTTTGCTGCCGCGTCCTGCGCGGCCGACGACCTGCGACAAAAGGTCAAAGGTGCGCTCGGCGGCATGGAAGTTATCGATATAGAGCGACAGATCCGCATCCAGTACGCCGACCAGTGTCACGTTTTCAAAATCCAGTCCCTTGGCGACCATTTGGGTTCCGAGAAGAATGGGAATGTTTTCCTCTTCAAATTGCTTCAAAAGCGCTTCGTGCCCGTGCGCTGCGCCGACGGTGTCGGTGTCCATACGCAGGACTCTGGTGTGCGGGAACAGCGCCTTTAATTCCTCCTCCACCTTTTGCGTGCCGCAGCCGATATGCTTCATGATGCCGCCGCAGTTCGGGCAGCGGTCAAAGGCAGGCTCGGAGTGGTTGCAGTAATGGCACATCAGCCGCCGGTTGGCGCTGTGATATGTCATCGGCACACTGCAGCGCGGACATTCCGGAACAGCGCCGCATTCACCGCACAGCAGCATCCGCGAGCTGCCGCGCCGGTTCAGAAACAGGATGCTCTGTTCCCCGCACGCAATGTTTTTCTCCAGCTCCGCCTGCAAAACGGAGCTGATGATACTGCCGTTTCCTTCCTTCAGCTCCTGCCGCATATCGGCAATGCGCGTGGGGGGAAGGCTTTCGGCATGATAACGCCTGTTAAGTGAAAATACTTGATAGCGACCTTCTTTTCCGTAATACGCGGTCTCAACCGTCGGCGTAGCCGAGCCGAGCAGCAGCAGGGCGTTTTGCTGCGCGCAGCGGAACTGGGCGATGTCATGCGTTTGGTAGCGTGGCGGGTTTTCCGAGCGATAGGTCGGCTCCTGCTCCTCGTCGATGATGATGAGTCCGAGGTTTGAAATCGGCGCAAACACGGCGCTTCTCGTGCCGAGCACGACCTTCACTTCGCCGCGCAAAATACGCTTCCACTGATCGTACCGCTCTGTCAGGCGAAGAGCGCTGTGCAGCAGGGCAACATCATTGCCGAAGTAAGCGGTGAATTTCCGAAGCATCTGCGGCGTGAGCGCGATCTCCGGGACGAGGATCATCGCGTTTTTCCCGTTCTCGAGCGCCTGCTGGATCAGATGCAGATAGACCTGCGTTTTGCCGCTCGCCGTTACGCCGTGCAAAAGAGCGGCTTTTCCCTCGCCGCTTTCCATGAGCTGCTTCAAACCGTAAAACGCGGTCTGCTGCTCGTCGTTCAGCTTGATCGGCGCGGCGTCTGCCGCGGTTTCGTAGTTCGCCACGCGCAGGACTTCCTGCTCGGAAAAGACGAGGAAGCCCGCTTTTTCAAGCGCGCGCAGCGTCTTCATGCTTGCGCCGGTGTAATAGCACAGTTCAGATGAACTCAGTGTTCCCTCCGTGCAGAGCAGCTCGATCACCGCATATCGCACGGGCGCGGAGTTCTTTTTCATTTCTGCCGCAGCAAGCGCCTCCTCCGCGCTGATCGCGAGGCTGACCATACGCACGGACCGGTCGCTCACCTGCTGGGAAACGGTCACTTCTTTTTTGAGGATCCCCTGCCCGACAAGCGCCTTGAGCGCCTTTTCGGACGCCTCGCCGCAGAGCCGACGCAGCGTGCCGGCTTCCGCCTTGTCCGAAGAAAGAAACGCGCAGAGGATCTTCTGCTCGGGACTTCCCTCCTCAAACGCTTCAAGCGCCTGCGCCGCGTCGATGCCGTCGCACAGGCGGTAGACCTCGCGGTAGCGCAGCCAAATGCCGCCCGGCAGGACGGCTTTGATCGCATCATAATAGGTGCAGAAGTAGCGCGCTTTCATCCACTTGATAAGCTTCAAAAACTCCTCCTGCATCAGCGGCGCTTCATCAAGCGCGCTGTCAATGGGCTTATAGCCCGGCAGCACTTCGCCGGAAAGCGCGTCCATCACAAAGCCCTCGCTGCGGCGGTTGCCGCGACCAAAGGGGACAGTAACACGCATCCCGGGGCGAAGCGTTTCACGCAGCGCCTCGGGAATGAGATAGGTATAGAGCTTATCTGCCGCATACGGTACGCCGGAGACTGCGATGCGCGCGAGATTATATTCTGCCATGCAGTCTCCTCCCTTCTCGTTTTGCAGCGGCGTATTTTTATTTCACGATGGTCGTGTCGATATTGGCGGTGCTGAGTTTGCCCTCGGCAACTTCATTGATGGCGCTGGTAACGGGCTTTTCGCTCAGGGGAGTCCCCTCCACATCGGCCTTTTCGGCGATCTGGCGGGCGCGGCGCGCGACCACGTTAACGAGCAGATAGCGGTTTTCAACGTACTTGTTGAGTGTAGACATTGCGGGATAGAGCATCATAATGATTACTTCCTTCTGCCGCCTTGACGGCTAAATTTTTATCAGTTCAGAATGTCCATGCGGTCGGAGGGCTTGCAGTGCTCCGCGAGCATGATGGCATTGATCTCACGCACAGCCTGTTCGACCGTGTCGTTGATTACGAAATAGTCGTAAGTGTTGGCGTTTTGCAGCTCAACCTTTGCGCGGACCAGGCGTTTTTGGATCTTGTCGGCGCTGTCCGTTCCGCGACCGACCAGTCGCTTTTCCAAAGCTTCCCAGGACGGCGGCGCAATGAAAATGCGGACGACCTCGGGACGCTTGCTCGTGACCTGAATGGCGCCTTGCAGCTCGATATCGAGAATGACGTCTTTGCCCTGCTCCATCGCTTCATCCACGAAGCGTTTCGGCGTGCCGTAAAAGTTTCCGACATATTCCGCATACTCCAAAAACGCGTCCTCCTGGATCATCTGCCGGAAACGGTCCACATCGATGAAATGATAATGAACGCCGTCGACCTCGCCCTCGCGCGGCTGGCGCGTGGTGGCGGAGATGGAAAAGTACAGGTCTTCACGATCCCTGAAAAGCTCTCTGAGCACCGTGCTCTTGCCCACTCCGGACGGACCGGAGATAATAAAAGTTTTTCCCTTTGTCATAGTAGCCTCCATGCGGCAGCCGCTGTGAAAGCGACAGCTGCCACAGAATAATTTTAATCAAAAATTCCGCGCGTTATCACAGGATTACGCATCTTCCTCCATGCCGAGAATTTCAATTCCCATGCGGGCTGCCAGCTTTTCCGCGGGAATTGCGGAAAGCACGACATGGTCGCTGTCCATAATGAAGACCGAGGCGGTCCTGCGACCATAGGTTGCATCGATGAGCATACCGCGCTCGCGGGATTCCTGAATAAGCCGCTTGATCGGCGCGCTGTCCGGGGAAACGACGGCAAGCATGCGCTCCGCGGACACCATATTGCCGAAACCGATGTTGATAAGCTTCATCCCTGTCCCCTCTTATTCAATATTTTGAACCTGCTCGCGGATCTTCTCGACCTCCGCCTTGAGCGCTACGACGTCACGCGCGATGGCAATGTCGTTGCACTTGGAGCCGATCGTGTTGCTTTCGCGGTTGACCTCCTGAATGAGAAAGTCCATCTTGCGGCCCATCGGCTCGTTGGATGCGAGCATGTCCCGCAGCTGGGAAACGTGGGAGCGGAGCCGAACCGTCTCCTCGTCAACGGCGACCTTGTCGGCATAAATCGCCGCTTCGGTCAGAATACGCGCTTCATCGATCGTCGTCGACTGCAGCACCTCCTGCATGCGGGCGGTGAGCTTTTCGCGATATTCCTTCACCGTTTCGGGGGAACGCTGTTCCACCTTGCCGGTGAGCAGTTCAATGGTGTCAAGGCGTGCGCCGATGTCCAGCGCAAGCTTCTCGCCCTCGACCGCGCGCATGGCGTTGTAATTTTTAAGCGCTTGCTCAAGTACCGCGCAGATGTCGGCGGCAATGCTCTCCAGATCCTCCTCCGCCTTTGTGACGGTCAGGACGTCGGGAAATTTGGCGATCGTCGCGGCGCTGATCTCTTCTTCCGGACCGAACAAACCACTGATCCGGCGCAGCGCCTGATGGTAAGCTTTGGCGAGACCTTCGTTCACGGTGACGACCGCCTCATCGGCGCCGGTGGAATCGATCGTCACAAAGACGTCGACCTTGCCGCGTGAAATCGCCTTCTGTACACGCGCCTTGACGGCGTCCTCGGCAAAGATATAGGCACGCGGCAGCTTGACCGTGCAGTCAAGATAGCGGTTGTTGACGCTGCGAAGCTCTACCGTTATGCCGCGATTTGATTTGGTTTCTTTGGCTCTTCCGTAGCCGGTCATACTTTTGACCACGATACTTCTCCTCCGTCATTTTTAAATATAGCAGGGCAGGCAGTAATATCCGCCGCCGCAAAGTGCGTTCACGCATACCAGCGTCGTGCAAAAGCGGAGGCAGGTAGTGGAATCGAAATTCGCCGTGCCGAAGCTGCCGAAGCCGCTCGGACGATAGCCCGTGCGGTTCATGGAATCAAGCGCGGTGCGGTACTCCGGATTGTTGGGCTCCATGGAAACGGCAGTTTCGAAATAGCGTTTTGCCTCGTCCATCCACCCGCGGCGGGAAGCGACGATACCCATCAGGAAGTTCCACTCCGCATCATGCTCCGCTATCGTACTGAGCATCCGCTCGGCAGCCGTAATATTGCCGCGGTTGATGGCAAGGCGGACCTGCTGCAGCGTCGAATTACCGGAGGAGGACTGGGCATAGCTTCCATAGCTTCCGTAGCTTCCGTAGCTCCCGTAGGCGCCGCCGCCGGCGGAGCCGGAAGACGATTTACGCTGCTTTTGAATCAGCTCATAGGCTTCGTTGATCTCCTTCATCTTCTCCTGCGCGAGATCCGCGAGCGGATTGTCGTGATAATTGTCCGGATGATATTTGCGGGCAAGCTCACGATAGGCCTTTTTGACCTCGTCATCAGAAGCGGTCGAAGGAATATTCAGGACTTTATAGGGGTCTGTCATACGGTATCCTCTAATCTCTTGTTTTTTTGTAGCTGATCGGTGCGAACCGGCTTGTGGTAGCTTCCGTCCAGTACGGCTTTTCCGATGCCGTAAAAGCTTTCGTAAAAAATGCTGTCCAATATCGGCGTCCAAACGCCGTAATCCCAAAGAGCATAAGCACTTGCCATCTGCTTGATCGACTGGTCAAGCGTTTGAGCAAGCAGAGTCTTGGTCTGCCCGTCCAGCCTGTCAGCCGACAAATGGTAACGATAGCGCAAAGGATTGTACCTTCCCTCCCGCGCATCCTCGGTGAAATCGTCCGCCGCGTCGATCAGGTAGATCCAGCGGCCGAGATGGTAGAAGATCTGATGGAGAATGCGCCGGCGAACCGGAGACTCCACACACTGCGCAATGTCCGCCATCAGCGCGGCAAACGGCTCCGCCGCCTCGTCGAGCGAGGCGCAGCACGCTTTTTCCCGTTCGCTCAGATCGTGCAGATGGCGCTGCACAGCCTCGTCAAACTCCGGCGCCAGCTTTCTTGCCTTTTGATAGGCGCGCCGGTACAGCAGTCCCGCCAGACGGTACTTCAGACCTTTCCAGAAGCCGTGGTCGGCAATATGGTCCCGGAGCTGCCACCAGAAAAGAATGACGCTGCGGTCCGCCGCCAGGTCGAGCGCCTGCCCGGAGCGCATCGCGCAGCGCGCCTTGCAGGGATGCACCATGCAGCGGCAGCGCTCACAGTCCGGCGCGTCCGGCTGCGAAAGAAGGATCGCCAGAAAGGTGAAATCATAGTTGAGGAGAAAGCGGGCGGAAAACCCGTATCGCCTTGCGAGCGTGTGGCACAGACCGCAGTAGACGGATCGGAATCGTTCGATCTCCTCCTCGCTGAGCCTGTCCAAAGAAGGGCGGATATAACCAAACATGCCGCTTTTCCCCTCAGAACAGCCGCACGATGGTAAACTGCATCCCGCCTGTCCGTTTCACGTGGCGGTCATAGGAAACGGCGGGCAGTACGCCGATGCAGAATGCGGCAATGGCGATCAGATAGCGCAGAGCCTCGCTGTGGATCCCACCCGTGCAGAAATAACCCAACAGAAACAGCGCAAACGGCAGGATATAGACGATCAGCATGATGTGGAGAAGCTTTTTGGAGCTGCTCTCCACCACGACCTTCTGACCGGCTTGGGCATGGATGGGATTCTGCGCCGTGGCATAGACCGCTGTTCCTGTCACGCCGCAGCCTGCGCACTCCTCACAGTCGTGTCCGCAGGCGGATTTGCGCGGAACGGATATTTCCGCCGTGCCGTTTTGGAACACTCTTTCTACAGTAGCGATTTGTGTCATTGCGTCTCCTTCTGTTATCCGTTTTCGCCGCCGATATGAACGGTCACCTCATAGGTCCCGACCGCGCCGATATCGTATTTGTCGACCTGAATGCGCGCGGGGACCGTATAGCTTCCGCTGGCATCGGCAATATCGGTCAGGTCGGCAACCACATGAACATCCTGAGCGGTAACCTTCGCGATCTCCTCCGGGGTGCCGCGCAGCGTGACGGGCAAGGTGGAAGTAACGATGGAAACAGACCGGCTCGCGTCGAAATTTTCGTAGCTGAAAAGAGTTGCCTCAATTTCGAGCGTCTGGAAGCTTTGCGAGGATATCTCAAAAGAGGCGCTCGTGATGCCGCTGAGATTGTTGATGCCGTCGGGAAGCACGACATCATAGGTGAAGCGTTCGCTTTCAGAGAGCGTCGAAAGCTCAAGCGTATCAAGTACGATTTCATTGATTGCATTGACCGCGGCCGCGTCGCCGGAAAGAGTGACGGTCGACGGATCGATCTTGTAATCAAAGCTTGCAAGGCGCACGCCGGGAGATTCCACAAAGTGAACGACCAGCGGAACCTCCTTGACCGTCATCACCGGCATGGTGACCTGGATCTGATCGCTGACAGGATGAATATTGGGGTTGTTGATCACCTGATCGTTGAAATCGTAGAGCTCATAGTCGAGCAGCTCCACGATCGTTGAAGTCGCATGGGAAATGTTGAGCGTTACCTGCGCGTAATTGACCTGCATGATGTCGACCTGCTGTCCTCGAACTTCCAGCATATCCGGCAGTATTTGGAGCGTGCCGGCAATATAGTTCTCCGCCACGCTGCCGACGACCTTGCAGCGGACTTCAACTTCCTTGCGGCTCAGCTCGCCGATCTCCACGGAGACCGTGCGCACAGACGGCGAATCGACCGTGACATCACGGGCGGCGATGTTGCTTGGATAGAGGATCGTATAACCAAGCGACTGCTTGCCCGGAGTCGAAATGGAGGAAAGGTCTGCCACGATCCGGATCTTGTTCGTATCGAACCGGAACATGATATTGCGCGGGACCTGAAGCTTCAGGTCGACCGTAGTGTTTTCCGAATTGAGGAGCATCAGACCGCGGTCGGCAAGGGTCGTATCTTCGTTGAGGAATTCCACAGGGATCTCATCGACGGAGATCGTGACGACTACCGAATTGTTAACATAGAACCAGACAAAAGCGGAGATCAGGATCGAGACAACGATATAAAAAATTCTGCGGTCCTTATTTTGTCCCATCTTCGTCACGCTCCTTTCTTTCCTTATGGAAGCTCGGCAGATGCAGACGGAACTTGCTTTCCGCTTCTTCCTCCTGCTGTGGGATCAGTTCCTTCATCAGAAGCTTTTCAAGCGTTTCCGGCATCAAATGCCGTTTGAGAAGACCGCCGATCGCTACCGAGATCGCGCCCGTCTCTTCAGAGACGATCACCACGACGGCGTCGGAATTCTCGCTCATGCCGATGCCTGCACGGTGTCGCATGCCGAGGTCGCGGCTGAGATTGACATTTTTGGAAAGCGGGAGCATGCAGCCTCCAGCGAGTAGACGCCCTTCGCGTATGATGACGGCGCCATCGTGCATTGCGGCTTTCACGAAGAAAATGTTTTTCAGCAGCTCGCTCGAGACCTGTGCATCCACGATCGTGCCGGTGCGGGCGATATGATCAAGCAGCATGTCGCGCTCAAATACGATCAGAACGCCGGTGCGTGATTTCGACATTTCCGTACAGGCGAGCACGGTCTGAGCGATCGCGCTTTCGATCGCCGTGACCTGCTGAGCTTTGGCAAAGGGATTGAACGAGCGCAGTCTGCTCGAGCCGATCTGCTCAAGCAGGCGTCGGATCTCCGGCTGAAACAGAACGACCAGAGCCAATACGCCGAGTGAGACGACGTGACTGAGGATGAAATAGATCCCGTTGAGATGGAAGATGTGCGAAAGCCAAAGCGAGAACAAAAAGATGATGACACCCTTGCCAAGACGCTCTACCTTCGTATCCCCCACGAGCTTCAAAAGCCAGTACAGACCATATGCCATCAGCGCAATGTCGAGATAGTCCGTCAGCTTGAGCGTCAGTACATATCGCAATGTGCCCTCCAGTATTGTCATCACAATTTCCATGGCCCATTCCCCTTAAGCAATAGTTAATACTAATTCTAATCTAACTATCAAAAAAAAGCAATGGGACGGATGTGAATTTTCCGAGAATTCTCGGAAAATTTTGCCGTCAGCGGGCGATCCGGCGGAGAGTCCGTGCAAACGCGTCGACCTCTTCGGCGCGGCTGTACGCAGAAAAGCTCAGGCGCACCGTCCCGTCCGGCAGCGTTCCCACCGTGCGGTGTGCGAACGGCGCGCAATGGAGTCCCGCGCGTACCGCAATACCGTGCCGGGCAAGCGCCTCACTGACGTCAAAGGAGCTTTTTCCCTTCACGCAGAAAGAAAGGACGCCTGTCTGAAGGGCGGGATCTTTTGCCCGCCAAAACGTGATATCGGGTATTTTTTCCAGATGCCGTACTGTTTTTTTCAGCAGGATCTGCTCGTGGCGCCGGATCCGGTCTATCCCGGTGCTTTTGATAAACTCCAGTCCCGCGTCCAGCCCTGCGATGCCGGATACGTTGTGCGTGCCTGCTTCGAGCCGGTCCGGCAGAAAGTCGGGCATCGCCTGCATCAAAGACTCGCTCCCCGTTCCGCCTTCGATCAGCGGTTCGACCTCATGGCTGCACAGCAGCAGCCCTGTCCCCTGGGGACCGTACAGCCCCTTGTGACCGGGCATGGCAATAAATGCCGCGTCGAGCTGCCGCATATCGAGAGGAAGGATGCCGGCGGACTGGGACGCGTCAACGACCAGCGGCACATTCGCCTCGCGGCACAGTGCGGCGATCGCTTCGATCGGCAGAATATAGCCGAAAACATTGGATACATGCGTGCAGATAACGGTCTTCGCACCGCTTTCAATGGCGCGCGCAAAGCCCCTGACGATTTCCTCCTGATCAAACAGG
Organism: Oscillospiraceae bacterium; assembly: GCA_016295615.1. GTDB lineage: Bacteria > Bacillota > Clostridia > Oscillospirales > Oscillospiraceae > Hominicoprocola. The sequence continues at coordinate 28,858 of JAEDKW010000001.1, forward strand.
GGGGCATCGGCTACGACAACCTCCGCGTCAAGCGCATGCAGGGGCCGCGTTACCGCGTTGTGCTCATAGCCGGAAACAGCCACTCTGCCGCCGGGCTCCACGAGCGTTTTGATCGCAATATTCAGCGCATGCGTTGCGTTCATCGTAAATGCGACCTGCTCGGGTGAAGAAAGTCCGAACAGCTCAGACGCCAGTGAGCGGCAGTGAAACAGCATTTCTTCCGCGGCTTCCGCATGCGGATAGCTCCCCCTGCCGGGGGAGCTCATTGTCTGCATTGCATGAAGCACCGCTTTTCGCACGGTGGGCGGTTTTTGAAACGTGGTCGCGGCGGAGTCGAAATAGATCATGATTATCCCCCATTCTGTGCCGTGCAGTCAGCTACACGGCGACCTCTTGCCGCTTGCCGCCTGAAACGAAGAATACCTTAACAGGTCGCTTTCCGCTCTCTTTAAGCGCATCGAGCGCCTGCAAAAACCGCGTTTGCGAAATTTCCAGACTATATCCGCAGCCGCGCTCTGTCATATCGCTGCCGGCGCGGCGGACCTTTGTATAGATGCCGGACTGCTCGAGTACTTTTGCCATCTCCTGCGCATGCGTGATGGATCTGGCAAGAAACAAATAGAAGCTCATGGTAGAATCCTCCTCTGCATTATGATATGAGCCGGTCTTGTTATCGGTTCCGCCGTCGAAAAGCGCAGAAAAAGAGCGCCCGTTTGGAGCGCTCTTCGTCTTTTGATTTATCTGATTTTCTCCAGCAGAGCGACTGCATGCGCCGCCATGCCAAGCTTTTCGCCTGTAAAGCCAAGTCCCTCCTCCGTCGTCGCTTTCACGCTGACCTGAGCGATGCTGATCCCAAGCGTCTGCGCGATATTGCTCCGCATCTGCTCACGGTACGGCGCGATCTTCGGCGCCTGCGCCAGGAGAGTTGCGTCCAGGTTCACCACAGCATAGCCCTCGCTTTTGAGCGCTTTCCCGACGCGGAACAAAAGCGTCATACTGGAGATGCCGCTCAGCTCCCCGGCAGTGTCCGGAAACAGCTGCCCGATATCCCCCAGCGCCGCTGCGCCAAGCAGAGCGTCCATCACCGCATGCACCAGCACGTCGGCATCGGAGTGACCCAAAAGGCCCTTTTCATAGGGAATCGTTACACCGCCGAGGATCAGCCGCCGGCCGTCTGAGAGGCGATGCACGTCATACCCGTGTCCGATTCTTAAATTCGTCATGGCGTCTCCCTCCCGGCTGAAAAAAAGGATCGGCGATAACGCCGTTGCTCACCATGTGAGATGCAGCGTTGCACATGTTTTGAGTAAAAGCGCTCACGATCCCCGATGCTCCAAAATCGTTTCGGCGATGAAAATGTCTATCGGAGTGGTGATCTTGATATTTTCTTCGCTTCCTTCTGTCAAGTAAACTTCCTTGCCAATCCGCTCTACAGCAGAACAATCGTCTGTCAACTGCACTCCGGCAGATAGCGCGGACTGCAGCGCCGCCTTCAAAAGTCCCGCGTCAAACACCTGTGGGGTCTGCACGGCAAAAAGCGTGGCGCGGTCCGGCGTTTCCCGTACGACGCCGTCTTTTGCCACCTTGATCGTGTCGCGGACAGGAATGGCGGGTGCTGCGGCAAAGCAGTCCTCCGCGGCGCGAACCGTCCGGTCGATCAGCTCCGGCGTGACAAGGGGACGGGCGCCGTCCTGCACGGCAAGCAGCTCGGCGTCCGGATTCGCCTCGAGCGCAGCGCGCAGCACGGATTCCTCCCGTGTGCTTCCGCCGATGATGACCTTCACGGGCTTGGTGATCCCGTACACCTTGCAAAGCTCGGCATATGTCAGAAGGTCGCTTTCACGCGCTGCAATGACGATCTCGTCGATCCGTTCCGCGCGGTCGATCGCAAGCAGAGTATGGACGATGACCGGCTTTTCGTCAAGCGGCAGCAGCAGCTTATTCTCGCAGCCCATGCGGGAAGAACGACCGGCGGCAGCGATCAAAGCGGCGCAGTACGGACGACTGCGTTCTGACTTTTTCAGAAACTTGTTCAGAATGCTCATGACGAGGTCTCCTTTGTCAGCATGGCGGTATTGATGCGTGCTTCCGCGTCGGAATACGCAACATCCTCAGCTAAAACGATCTCAGAGATCAGGATCTGCTTTGCATTATGAAGCATTTTGCGTTCCCCGTTGGAAAGACCGCGCTCGCTGTCCCGATGCATCAACGCCTTGATCACACCGGCAACCTCAAACAAATCACCGCTTTTCAGCCGCTCCATATTTTCACGGTAGCGGTGGTTCCAGTTGGCAGTCATATCAATTCCGAGGCAAGGGATCTTTTTGATCACAGCCTCGATCGCCTCAGCATCGGAAATCGGACGGACCCCGATCATCTGCGCATTCGCAGTCGGGATCTTCAGCGTCAAACCGGAAATGGGCATTTTAAATACATAGAACTGGATCAGATTGCCGCTGACTTTTTCTTCCACAATATCTTCGATCATACCGGCGCCGTGCATCGGATGAACGATTTTATCCCCGATTTGAAACAATTTATGCCCACCTCCCTTCTGATAGAATGCATGGACACAATGCAATCATCTAAAATACACACACAAAGGCAATAATAGCCAATTCAAGTATAGCGTATTTTCCCCTTTTTTTCAAGTATTTTTTCTGAAAATCAACTTCTCAAAAAGTCAGAAAAAATTGCTGATTTCCGCTGATTATAACAAAAAAAGGACATTTCCTCTCGGAAATGTCCTTTTTTCTGATAAGCGGTTTACTTGTTGCTGCGGCGCCAAATATGCATTTTTTCCGCATCGGAAATCAGCTGTTCGCGGAAATCGGGATGCGCAATGGAGATCAGCGCCTCGGCACGCTCCCAGGTCGAAAGTCCCTTCAGGTTGACCATGCCGTATTCGGTAACAATATAGTGCGTGCAGGAGCGCGGGTCGGTGCAGATGGAGCCGGGGGTAAGCGTGGGAACGATACGGCTCTTTACGCTGCCGTCTTTGCCGGTGACGGTGGAAGACATGCAGATAAAGCTCTTTCCGCCCTTGGAAAGATACGCGCCCAGCAGGAAATCGAGCTGACCGCCCGTGCCGGAGATGTGTTTGGTACCGGCGGACTCGGCATTGACCTGACCGAAGAGGTCGCAGTCGATGGCGTTGTTGATGGAAATGAAGTTGTCGATCTGGGAAATGATGTGAACATCATTGGTATAATCGACCGGAGCGCCCATGACGGCAGGGTTGCGGTCCATATAATCATAGAGCTTTTTGGAGCCGGCGGCAAAGGCGAAGACCTGGCGGCCCTTGTCAATGTTCTTATACCTGCCGGTGATCTTGCCCGCCATGGCCATGTCAACGAAACCGTCAACATACATTTCGGTGTGAACGGAAAGATCCTTCAGCTCAGACTGCGCGATCATGGAGCCGATGGTGTTGGGCATACCGCCGATACCGAGCTGGAGGCATGCGCCGTTGGGGATCTGAGGAACCACAAGATTGGCAACGGCACGGTCGACCTCGGTCGGCTCACCGCCGCCGCCAAGCTGCGCAACGGGAGGATTCTCCCCCTCAACGACCATATCAACGTCTTCGATATTGATCTCGCAGCCGGTAAGACCGCCGATCCAGGGCATATTCTCGTTGACTTCAACGATGACCGTCTTCGCGCGCTCCAGCATATCGGCAAGGTGGGAAGCTGCAAGCGCGTAGCTGAAATTGCCGTGCTTGTCCATGGGAGTGACCTGGATCATGGCGACATCAACGCTGACATTGCCGTCGCGATAAAAGCGCGGAAGCTCGGAGTAACGCATGGGAGAAAAATAGCCCATGCCTTTGCCGATGATCTTGCGGTCAATGCCGCTGCAGTGCCAGGAATGCCAGGTAAAGTGCTCGCCGGCGTCCTCATCCGCACAGATCGCCGGCATCCACATGGTCACGCCGCCGCGAACCTTGACGTCTTTCAGCTCATTTTTACGCCCGGCAAGCGCCTTATCGAGCGTGTACGGATGGTTCGTGCACCAGCCGTAATCGACCCAGTCGCCGGATTTGACGACCTTGACGGCTTCGGATGCGGAAGTCAGTTTTTTCTGATAAAGAGCTGCAAAATCCATGGATACTGTTCCCCCTATGTAAAATGAAATGAAATGCGCATTTCGACCGTGCCGCGACAAAGTGCGGCATACAGTTCTGTCAGTATATCACAGAAAGCCCGACTTGCAAAGAGGATTTTCCCAAAAGGCAGGAAAAAGGACAGGCACAAGGCCTGTCCTTTTCAAAAACAGCTTATTCCTCGGTGGGAGCGGCTTCTTCCGCAGCTGCCGGAGCTTCTTCCGCGGTTTCTTCCGCGGCTTCTTCTGCAGCGGGAGCAAGCAGAGCGCGAATGCTCAGAGAGATCTTTTTCTTTTCTTCGTCGATCGCGGTGATCTTGGCGTCGACCATCTGTCCCTCAGAGAGGACGTCAGAAGGCTTGTCGATGCGGCGGTCGGCGATCTGGGAGATATGGATCAGACCGTCAACACCGGGGACCACTTCAGCGAAGGCACCGAAAGTCATGAGCTTAACGATGCGGACGTTGGCAACATCGCCGACGTGATAGGTAGCCATGAAAACATCCCAGGGATTCTGGGTCTTGTCCTTGACGCCGAGACTGATCTTGCGCTTTTCAGCGTCGAAGGAAATGACATAGACATCGAGATGATCGCCAATGGCAACGATCTCAGAGGGATGCTTAATGCGGCTCCAGCTCAGCTCGGAAATATGAACCATACCGTCAACACCGCCGATGTCGACGAACACACCGTAGGAGGTCATGGACTTGACAACGCCGTCATAGTGCTTGCCCACTTCGATTTCCGCCCAAACGGCAGCCTGAGCAGCCTGACGGGCTTCGTTGGTGACGGACTTGATGGAACCGACAACGCGGCGGCGGGCACGGTTGACCTCAGTGATGCGGAGCTGCACCTTCTGCTTGAGCAGCTGGCTCAGATCGGAATCCTTGGGCAGACCGCTCTGAGAAGCGGGAACGAACACACGAACGCCCTTAACGGAGACGACGATGCCGCCCTTGTTCTCCTCGGTGACGATGCCTTCGAGAACCGTTTTGTTCTCAACGGCGCTTTCAATGTCTTCCCAAAGCTTGACAGCGTCAAGGCGCTTTTTGGAAAGAGTGGCATAGCCTTCCACATCGTTGACGCGGACGACATAAGCTTCGATCTCATCGCCGACCTTGACGACATCCTCGGGCTTGACGTCGGGGTCGTTGCTCAGCTCAGAAACAGGGATATAACCGGCCTGCTTGCAGCCCACGTCAACCTGAACTTCCGTTGCGCCGATCGCGGTAACGACGCAGGTCACCTTATCTCCTGTATTTAAAGTCTTAAAAGATTTTTCGAGCATTTCTTCGAAGGACTCGTTTCCTTCCATGGTCTTGATTTCTTCCGTCATTGTTGTTAATACCTCCATAATGATACTCGCAGGAGTGGAGGCGCCGGCCGTCAAACCCGCTGTACGGCATCCGGAAAAGAATTCCGGTGAGAGCTCGTCCGCAGTTTCGATCTGAAGGACTTTACTGCATCTCTCTCGACAGATTTCGGTTAAATGCCGTGTATTCGCGCTCTTTCGGTCGCCGACTATCACCATGGCGTCAACCCTGGCGGCAATATCTGCCGCTTCCGACTGCCGCTTCTGCGTAGCGCTGCATATTGTATCATGAATTTTTAAATTTGTACACTCTTTTTTTAGAAAATTTACGCAGCTTTCCCAAACTGTACGAATACAGGTGGTCTGCGCCACTAAAATCATGGGCAAACCGGCACGATCCGGGTGGGTCTCAAAGTACCCGCGGACTTTTTCCGCATCTTCAAAAATCAGCGGCGCCGTACACCAGCCGGCGATCCCGATCACTTCGGGGTGATGGGCTTCTCCGATGATGACGACCTTTCGTCCCTCCTGCTCTGCCTGAGTGACAAGGCTTTGAATGCGGCACACATTGGGACACGTCGCATAAACGATATCAGCGCCACGCATTGTAAGCGCGTCCAGGGTTTCTTTGCTTTCTCCGTGCGCGCGAATGAGGACACGCTCCCCTCTCCCGGCTTCCTGCGCAGAGCTGATCTGACGCATGCCGGAGCGCTCCAGCTCCTCGATGACGTGGGCGTTATGGACAATACTGCCGAGCATCGCGCCGCCGCCTTTTTCAGCGGTATCCTGCGCAATTCTGACAGCGCGCGCCACTCCGTAGCAAAACCCCGCTGTTTTTGCGAGAATCACCTGCATAGAGGCTTTCCTCCCACTTCCTGCCCGCCGAGGGCATAGGTCATGCGCAGCATCTCGTCAGCGCACTGCTGCATTTCTTCCGAGGTGCCGCGGCGACCGGAGAAGACGGGCTGATACGGCGGACCGAAAATGATGCGCGTCTTTTTGAAAAGCTTTTTCTCCTGTCCGGTGAACACCGGGATCAGCGCTGCACCCGTGCGCACACCGATCATGACCGCACCGGGATGCGCGTGTGCCGGCAGACCGTCGTAATAGCCGATGCCGTCGTGGATCGTCGTCCCCTCGGGGAAGATCATAAGATTGTCCTCCGCACGCAGCACCTGCATCGCCGTTTTGACCGCCTGGATGTCCGTTGTGTCACGGCGCACGGGAAATGCGCCAAGCTGACGCAGAAACCATCCGCTCAACGGCTTTTGAAACAGCTCCGCCTTTGCCATAAAATGTATCCTTTTCACGATTGGAAGCGGAAGACAGCAGCCGATGAGCACAGGGTCGATATCACTGGAGTGATTCGGGCAGAGCAGAACCTTCCCGCCCGGCAGGTTTTCAAGACCCGAAACCTCCACACGGTAAAGGAGCTTTAAAATGACGCCGGCGGTATAGTACAGGATCGGAAAAATGGCTCTCATCAAAGGCTTCATACCCCGACACGCTCCCGAATAATTGATAGAACGGCTTGCTTGCTTTGCTCAAAATCAAGCTCTGTCGTGTCCACGATCACGCTGTCCTCTGCCGGCTTGAGCGGGGCGATGGCGCGGTGCATATCGTTATCGTCACGCAGCCTTTGCTCCTCGAGAACCTCTTGGTAGGTTTTTCCCGCGCCGCGCGCGGCAAGCTCCAGAAAACGGCGCTTTGCGCGTTCTTCGGCAGATGCCGTAAGGTAGATCTTGACCTCGGCGTCCGGCAAAACGACTGTGCCGATGTCGCGTCCGTCCATGATCACACAGTTCCTGCGCGCAAGCTCGCGCTGCATTTCCAGCAGGAACGCCCGCACGGCGGGCAAAGCGGATACATCGGATGCGTAAAGCGAAATATTCGGCAGACGGATATCCGCCGTCACATCCTCTCCGTTTAAGAACATATGCTGCAGACCGTCGTCCTCATATTCCATCCGAATGCTCAGCTCCGGCAGGATCGCCGAAACCTCGGCTTCGTTTTTGGGGTCAAGCCCGCGTCTGAAGACCTCCAGTCCGATCGTGCGGTAGATCGCGCCGGTATCGACATAGATAATATTCAATTCCCTTGCAAGCGCCTTGGCAAGCGTGCTTTTTCCCGCGCCGGAAGGACCGTCAACTGCAATGGAATAATGCTCTTTCGCCATGATGTTTCTCCGTGTTTTTCTGTAAAGTAGTTCTGCTTTATTGTTACTGACATTCCTCTGCCGCTGCTTCGCCGGCTGCCCTTCCGGTCGACCATGCGATCTGAAGATTGAATCCGCCTGTATAGGCGTCCACATCAAGAACCTCACCGGCAAAGTATAGTCCGCTGATTTTTTTGGAACCCATTGTATGCGGGTCGATCTCCCCCACCTTCACGCCGCCGCAGGTGATGATCGCCTCCTCGACGGGACGAAGTCCCTTCACCGGGAGCTCGAACGCTTTGAGCGTTTGAAGGAGCCTGCGGCGCTGTTCCTTTGTAATGGAGTGGACCCTGGTTTCTCCGCTGATCCCCGTTTTCCTGAGCATGACCGGAATCATGCTGCGGTTTACAAGCCCGCCGAGCATTGTGGCGGCATTCTGATTCGCGCGCTCCTCAAAATCACGAAGCAGGCGTGCTTCAAGCTTTTGTTCGTCAAGCGCAGGCTTGAGATCGATCAGCATGCGGTAGGTATTTTTCTCCCAGTCGCGCATGTGCGCGCTTGCCGACAGCACCAGCGGACCGGAGACGCCGAAATGCGTGAAGATCATCTCACCGAGCTCGGAGAAAATGACCTTGTTCTTCTGATTTTTCACGGTCAGCGTGACATTTTTCAGGCTCAGACCCTGCATCTCGGCACAGCAGTCGTCTTCGATCTCGACGGGTACCAATGATGCGCACGGCGCAGCAATGCTGTGCCCGACGCTTTCTGCAAGACGGTATCCGTCGCCGGTGGAGCCGGTAGCGGGATAGGACACGCCGCCGGTCGCGATGATCACGGCTTCTGCGCGATAGCTGCCCCTTTCCCCCACAGCGCCCCGAACGCGGTCTGCGTCTTTTATCAGCTCAACCGCGCGGTCGCGTACCCATTGCACATGAAGCCGCCGGAGTTCGCGTTCAAGCGCGCCGGTAATGTCGAACGAGCGGTCCGAGACCGGGAAGACGCGCTTGCCGCGCTCGACCTTCAGCGCAACGCCCAGCTCCTCAAAGAATGTCATGGTATCGTGCCCGTCCCAGCGGGAAAAGGCGCTGTATAAAAACCGGGCGTTTCGCGGAACGTGCGCGAGAAGCTCGTCGCAGGCGGAAGCGTTCGTGACGTTGCAGCGGCCCTTGCCGGTGATATTCACCTTTTTGCCGAGCCGTTCGTTCGACTCAAGCAGGGTAACGGCGGCTCCTTTGCGCGCCGCGCAAATCGCCGCCATCATGCCGGCGGCGCCGCCGCCGATCACCAGAACCGTTTTATTCATCCGCCACCTTGCCGAAGATGCCGAAGCGGTCCCAAACGTGTTCAAGCTCGGTGAAGGTTGCGGAAATATCCGCGCCCTTCTTGCGTGCGGCAGCAAGGATCAGCGCGTTGAGCATGCTCATCGGAGCCGCCAGAGAATCCACAAAGGAGATCATCTCGTTGCGGATGAGCAGCGAGCAGGTCGAAAGCTGATAGATCGGCGACATCTCGCTGTCGGTCAGACCCACGATGGTCGCGCCGCGGTCCTTGGCAAACTGAACCGCCTTAATGGCAAGCTCGGAATAGCGCGGGAAAGAGATCGTAATGAGAACATCTTCCGGCGCAACGCGGAACAGCTGGTCAAACAGCCCGGCTTCGCCGCCCGTCACAAGGACGACATTGTCAAAAATCATGCGGAAATAGAAATTCAGATAGCCCGCGAGGAAGGAGGAGGAGCGGAAACCCACAATATAGATCTTGCGTGCGGCAGCCACTGTGTCCACAACGCGCTCAAAATCGTGCGTATCCGTCTGATCGATCGCGATCCGGATCTTTTCCATGTCGCGCTGAAGCACGTTCGTCAGCAGATCGGAGCCGGCCAAAGCGCCGTCGGACGCCTCAATACGCTGAAGAGACGTCAGCTTGCCGCGGATCATCTCCTGCAGCGCGCGCTGCATGCTGGGATAACCGTCATAGCCGAGCTGCGTTGCAAAGCGCACGACCGTGGACTCGCTTACCTGCACGGTCTTGCCAAGCTTGCTTGCCGTCATAAAGGCGGCCTTATCGTAATTTTCCAGAATAAAATGAGCGATCAGCTTTTGCCCCTTGGAAAAGCCGCTCATGTTTTTTTCAATGGTATGTAAAATATTCTTAGCCATCGTTTTAACCTCTGCATCCGTTATTGAAATAAAGAGAGCTCCCGCTCCGTTAAGTCGCGCCATGCGCCGATGGGCAGATCGCCCAGTAAAAGATCGTGTTCCGCCACGCGCCGCAGTCTTTTCACACACAGCCCGACGGCGGCACACATGCGCCGGATCTGCCTGTTTTTGCCTTCATGAATGGTAAAAGCGAGCTCTGCCGTTTCTCTGCCCCGGTACAGGATCTCCACCTGCGCCGGGCGGATCGCTTCCCCGTCGATCTGCGTGAGGCGGGAAAGCTTTTTCGCCGCATCCCCGACCTCGCCGGCGACGGTGACATGATAGGTCTTGTTCACCTCGTACTTTGGATGCAGGATACGCTGCATCCACTCCCCGTCGTTCGTCAAAAGCAGGAGACCTTCCGAATCGAGATCCAGCCGCCCCACGGGGAAAACGCGCACACCGCAGTCCTTCACAAGCTCCGCAACGGTGGGTCTCCCCTTTTCGTCGGAAAGCGTGCAGACATACCCCCGGGGCTTGTTGAGCATCAGATACCGCTTTCGGTCGTTCCTGCCGAGCGGCACGCCGTCGACAAGGACCGAATCCAGGCTCAGATCCGCGCAGTCGCCCAAATGCGCCTGCCGTCCGTTGACGCTCACACGCCCCTGCGCGATCCACTCCTCGGCTGAGCGCCGCGAACAAAGACCCGCTGCGGCAATCAGTTTTTGCAATCGTTCCGCCACAGCGAACACCTCATTTTGTCAAAAGATTCCACAATTTTTCCGCAAAGCCGACCTTTTTTGCACTTACCGCAGCAATGGTGCTGTCGCTGACCAGGTCGATCCTGCCGATCTCCTCGCTGCCGAGCCGCAGCACCAGCTCACCGAGCTTCTGCCCTGCTTCAACGGGCGCCTGCACGCTCCCGGGAAGCTCAACACGCGAAAAGACGCTTTCATCCTCCGAAAGCGGGTAGGCAAAGGACTGCGCGCAGAGCGCTTTCACGCTTGTTCCTGCGCCGCCGCGCACTGCGACCGCCGCGTAATTCTCTCCCCGCTGCACGAGACTTTGATGATGATAGGTCGAAAAGCCGTATTCGTACAGCGCTGCATGGTCGTTCCAGTCATTGCTGTCATGCAGCGTGACGGCAATGAGCCGCAGTCCGTCCCGCTCAGCGCAGGTCACAAGCGTGCGACCGGCGCTGCTCGTATAGCCGGTCTTCAAACCGATGCAGCCGGCAAAGCTGCCCAGCAGCTTATTATGATTGCCCATCGTGCGCGTTCCCGCCGTAACGGTTTTCGTTCCGGCAATGCGCGCAAAAGTCGGGTTTTTCATCGCGTATGCCGCAAGACGCGCCATATCGAGCGCGCAGGAGTAATGTCCGGCTTCATCCAATCCGCTGGGATTGGCAAAGGACGTATGCGTCATGCCAAGCGCAGAAGCCTTCTCATTCATCCAGGCGACAAAGTTTTCCTTGCCGCTGCCGCAGTAATCGGCAAGGCATTCTGCCGCATCGTTGCCGGAGGGCAAAAGAAGCCCGTACAAAAGCTCCTCCACCGTCAGCGTCTCGCCCTCGGCGAGGTACATTGACGAGCCTTCCTTCAGATGAGCCTTTTTCACCGTCACAACATCAGATAAGCGGCAGTGCTCCAGTGCGACGATCGCCGTCATGATCTTTGTCGTGCTGGCAATGCTCTTTTCCTGCGTTTCATTTTGCGCAAGCAGCACCCGCCCACTGTCCGCATCCATCAGAATGAAGGCTTCGGCAAAGGTTTCCGGAGCCTTCGCCTGACAAGGTATTATACTTGCCAGCATATTTGCTGCAAGAAAAAATGCAATCAGTTGGCGCGCAGTGCGCAGCATACCAAGACCACTTCCTCATATAAGAATGATCTTAGTATGCCCAAAATCAGAAGATTTCCTTCTCTTCTTTCTTTTTGGCAATCATATTCTCCACGCGATCCATCAGCTCCGGGACCAGCTCCAAAATACGGTCAACCGTCGCTGCGGCGGGAACAGCAACCGGCATCATACGGGTAATGCCGTCCTTTATGATCAGAAATGCGACCGGATCGATTTTCACACCGGCGCCACCGCCGCCGCCAAACTTCTCCGTGGTCTTGCCATAGTCGCTGCCGCCGCTGCCGAAGCCGAAGCTGACGCGGGAAACGGGGATCACCGTCACACCGTCAGGCGTCGTGATCGGTTCGCCGATGATGGAATTGGAATCCACCATCTCGCGGATCTTGGACATCGTGGTGTCCATCAGTTCACTCAGCGGAGCCTTCTTTTCCGTGCTGTTTTCCATCGTTCATTTCCTTTCTATGCAGACAGTTTTTCTGTTGTTTGTTCCGTTGGATTTGTTGACGCTTCTCCGGTTTTTTCCGCCGGTTTCGGGTCGTTTGCATGTGCTTTTTTCAGGCGAAGGAACCATTTGATCAGCGGCGCTGCCAAAGCAAAGAGAATGGCAAACGCGTCACAGATGCGCCCTGAGATGCCGACCTTGCCCTCGCACCGCGTCGCTTCCGCCCCGTAATCCATTCTCAGGTGAATGGCAGGATCCGGCAGGTAAAAGATCTCCTCCGCTTTTGGCATGACCGAGAAAACAACGGCGTTTGCAATGCCGTAGGCTTCCGCGACGTCAGCAGGGTCCGCGCCGCCGAAAACGACTGTCACCTCCATCGGATCGATGCGAAGCCGTCTGCACACGCGGCGCAGCGCGGCATGCAGCGCGGAAACAAGCTCCGAAACATCCCGAAGCGTTAGTCTGGGCAGTTTATGTGCCCTTTTTCCCTTTTTCTCCTCAGGGGCAGGCTCTTTCTTCGGCTGCTTTTCCTTTTTTGGCTTTTTCTTCTTTTTTGGCAGAAGTGTCAGCCGGAGCGGTCCGATGCGCAGCTTCACGACCGTTTCTTCGGCGAAGGTGATCGTCGCGCCGACGCGCAAAAGACCCAGCAACAGAACGATCAGCAGAAGGATTCCTATGATTTTCAGCGCAGCCAAGCAGACATCACCTCCCCGTCTTCTTCCGCCGTGATTTCAGTTTTCGGACTTGTCCGCGCTTTCTTCCTCCGCAGTGACCTCATGCGGGTCAAGGATCGTGCCGTCCTCCGTCAGGCGGAGCTGCCCTTCCGTTTCAAGACCGGGCAGCTCGGGAAGCTCCTCCAGAGAACTCAAGTGGAAGTCACGCAGAAACTTTTTGGTCGTCCGGTAGAGATGCGGGCGACCGGGCACCTGCAGTCTGCCGCACTCCTCGATCATGCCGCGCTCCAGCAGCAGGCTCATCGTGTAGGAGCTGTCCACGCCGCGCACCTGATCGACATAGGCGCGCGTCGTCGGCTGGTAATAGGCAATGATCGTCAGCACCTCCAGCGCAGGCTGGGAAAGCTTTGCACTCTTGCGGATTTCAAACGCACGGCGGATCGTGTCGGCATAGTCCGGCGAGGAGCAGAGCTGATAGCTTTCGTCCATCTGCACAAGACGAATGCCGCGGCGCTCATAGGCATAATAGTCGCCGAGGCGCCGGAGCACCTGCTCCGCCGTCGGGCGGTCCAGCTCGGTCGCCATGCAGATGCGCTCAATACTGACCGGCTCACCGGAGGCAAACAGGATGCCCTCCATAGCAGCCTCGATTTCTTTTATATCCAGAGATTCCAAAGACATGAAATGATGATTCCTTTCCGCGTTTTCCGATGCGGCAGCGTTTTCCTGCCTTACATCGCGATCGTTTCCGGCGCATCTTTTTCACAGTCCACCGTACAGTCGGTGTCAGAGCCGACCAGCCGGATCACGCGCGCACGGCACAGTTCAAGCACTGCAATAAAGGTCGCCACGATCTCGCTGCGGCTGCGCGCGCCCTTGAAAAGGAGCAAAAAGCGCGTCATGCCGAAATGTTTAAGACGCTTGACGATCTCACCCGCCTTGTCGGCAACGGGATAAGGCTCGCGCTTGACGATCTCGCTGAACGCGGCAGAGGGCGGCGGAGCCATCCTTTCGCCGCGGTCGAGCACGGACTGCATCGCAAGAATGAGATCCGCCTTCTCATGGTCATACTCGTAAACCTTTCCATGCTGCATCGGCTCGGGATTCCTGGTCATGATGCTGCGCCCGAACTCGCCCATCGGTCCGAGCGTCTCCGTCAGCGTCCTGATGCGCATGTAGGTATCCTTCTGCTGGCGCTCCTTGAGCGATGCGATCAGCTCATCCATCTCGGACTGCGCTTCCTCATCCTCGATCGAGAGCAGCATGCGCGTCTTGATATACATCAGGTGCGCCGCCATCGTGATAAAATCACTGGCGATGTCGAGATCGAGCTGGCGGCGTTCCTCGAGATAGGCAAGATATTGCTCTAAAATGAGAGCGATCGGAATGTCCTGTATTTCAATTTTGTTCTTTGAGAGCAGAAACAAAATGAGGTCAAGCGGACCTTCAAAGTCCTGCAGGGCTTCCGCACTGCGCTCATGCACCACGCTCTCAAGCTTAAAGATAGGATTGTCCATTCTTCCCTCAGAAAATCAGATTCAGCAAAAACGTATAAACGGCGGAAATCATCTGCCCGAGAATATTGTCGCCGATGCCGAGAAAAACCAGCAGCAAAAGCGCCGCCATACCGTAACGCTCATAGCGCATCAGCTTCATGTAGGCGCTGTCCGGAAGGATCGCAGCAAGCACCTTTGACCCGTCCAGCGGCGGGATGGGGATCAGATTGAAAATGCCCAACCCCACGCTCAAAGCCGCCGTCCGCATGAAAAAGTAATAAACATAGTCCCAAGCCACGGTATACGGGGCGCAGAGATAAACGCATTTGCCCAAAAGCAGCAGCATGATCGCCAGAAGAAGGTTTGAGACCGGACCGGCAAGCGCGGTAAGCGCCATTCCCTGCTTCGGCTTTTTGAAGTAGCGCATATCCACCGGCACGGGCTTTGCCCAGCCGAAGCCGAGCAGCAGCATCGATGCAAAGCCCAGCCAGTCGATGTGGTGCAGCGGATTGAGGCTGAGCCGATGCTCCCGTTTCGCGGTCGGATCGCCCAAAGCATACGCCGCCAAGCCATGACAGGTCTCATGCACGCTCAGGCAGAGAAACACGCCGACCACGCGGATCAGCGCGGACAAAAGCGCCGAAAAATCCAGAGAGTTCCAAAGTTCTGAAAAGCTATTCACGCAATTTCTCCCAAGAAAAGATGCAAAATGAGATCAGCACATAATAAAGTAAGTATATTATACCAGTTGTTTCCCGATTTTACAAGATTTTTTGCAATCTTTCCTGCAGACATCCTGCAAAAGTTTGCACTGTTTCTGATGATCCCCGCTTTCCGGACACCGGCATTCGGGATTTTTTCGCAAACAAAAAGACCGCAGACACTCTGCGGTCTTTTCTGCTTTTGCAAAAACCGATTAGGCCTTCTTGACCATGGAAGCGATCTCAGCTGCGAAGTTTTCCTGCTTCTTTTCAATGCCCTCGCCCTTTTCAAAGCGAACGGCCGTCTTGAAGGTGACCTTGCCGCCGAGCTTCTTGGCCGCGTCGGCAATGTAGCTTTCGACGCTGCCCTGGAAGATGTCGCCGCGGACGAACTCCTGCTGGAGCAGGCAGTTCTCGGCATAGAACTTGTTGAGCTTGCCGACAACGATCTTTTCCTTGACCTGCTCGGGCTTGCCCGCCATCTTGGGATCGTTGTCCATCTGAGCCATCATGATCTGCTTCTCTTCGGCGAGAACGTCATCGCTGACCTGGCTCTTGTCCCAGAAACGGGGATTGAGCGCGGCGATCTGCATAGCGACGTTGCTGCCGATCTCAGTCGCGTCGCAGCCCTCGACCTCGAGGTTCACGAGCACGCCGATCTTGCCCTTCATGTGGACATAAGGAACGGAAACGCCGCCTTCGATGCGGAAGAAACGACGGATATTCATATTCTCGCGCAGCGCGAGGAAGAGCTCGTTCTTGGCGTCCTCCACGGTGCTCTTGCCGTCGACCCAGGTCGCCTTCATGAGGGCGTCAACATCAGCAGGATTCTGCTTGGCAACGACCTCGGCAAGGCTCTTGACGAAAGTGACAAACTTCTCGCCGTTGGCAACGAAGTCGGTTTCGCAGTTGACTTCAACGAGAACGCCGACGCCATCGATGACGGCAGCATAAGCCATACCTTCAGCGGCAACGCGGTTGGCTTTCTTTGCCTGGGAAGCAAGACCCTTCTCACGCAGTAAAGTGACGGCCTTTTCCATATCGCCGTCGCACTCAACAAGAGCCTTCTTGCAATCCATAAGACCGCAGCCGGTAGCCTGGCGGAGTTCATTAACGATAGCAGCAGTAATGTTAGCCATTGATTTATCCTCCAAATTTTTATTAAGGACGAGGCGGGGCGCCGCCTCGCCTCGTAAAGTTTTTGAAATCAGGCTTCCGCCTCGGCTTCGCCCTCGGCCTTTTCTGCCGCGGCATCCTCAGTGACTTCGCCCTGCTTGCCTTCGATCATGGCGTTTGCCATAACGGAAGCAAGGAGCTTGATGGCGCGGATCGCGTCGTCGTTGCCGGGGATGGGATAATCGATCTCATCGGGATCGCAGTTGGTGTCCGCGATGGCGACAACGGGAATACCAAGCTTGTGCGCTTCCGCGATGGCGTTGCGCTCCTTGCGGGTATCAACGATGAACAGCGCGCCGGGGAGCTTCTTCATCTCCTTGACGCCGCCGAGGTACTTCTCAAGCTTCTCGATCTCGCCGAGGTGCTTCATAACTTCCTTCTTGGGAAGCATATCGAACGTGCCGTCTTCCTGCATGGCCTTGAGCTGGTTGAGACGATCCACGCGGGTACGCATGGTCTTGAAGTTGGTCATCATGCCGCCGAGCCAACGGGCGTTGACATAGTAGCCGCCGCAGCGCTGGGCTTCCGTCTTGATGGCTTCCTGCGCCTGCTTCTTGGTGCCGACGAACAGAAGGTTCTGACCGCTTTCGGAGACGCTGCGGACGAAGTTATAGGCTTCCTCCAGCTTCTTGACGGTCTTCTGCAGATCGATGATGTAGATGCCGTTGCGCTCCGTGTAGATGTAGGGAGCCATTTTGGGATTC
The DNA here is from genome assembly GCA_016295615.1 of Oscillospiraceae bacterium. Taxonomy (GTDB): domain Bacteria; phylum Bacillota; class Clostridia; order Oscillospirales; family Oscillospiraceae; genus Hominicoprocola. The sequence goes on from JAEDKW010000001.1 coordinate 45,620, forward strand.
CAGCGGCGGGTCTGATGACCGAAGTGGACGCCTGCTTCGAGCAGGGCTTTCATGGATACGACGTTTGCCATGTTTTGGGTTTCTCCTTCAAAATTTAGTTTTTACCTCTGAAGCCTTCTTCTCCCCTGCTAACCTTTCGGGCACAGGCAGGGAATCCGACTTCATGCGGAATACCCGAGCATTATACCGCTAATATTTCCCAAATGCAACAACTTTTTGCGAAAAAAGATATGAATTTTTAAGAAGTTTTCAAAAAGCTGCGTTTTTTGCCGTTCCGCACGCTTATCGGCGGCCGCGGCGTCTGCGGCGCTCGTAACGCTCCGGCTCACGGCGTGTGAACGGCTTGTCAATCAAAATGATGTCGTCCCCGATCTGCTTAATGCAGTTCCACGGTATGTAAAATTCCTCTCCCCTGCCGAACAATCCGAAAAAGCGGCACGGTCCCGGCACGATGATGGCAGTAAGCTCCCCTTCGGGCAGCTTACATTCGACATCTCCGACATAGCCGAGACGGCAGCCGTCATTGATATTGATCACCTCTTTGCAGCGCAGCTCGACAAAACGGCAATTCATAAGCTCTCCCTCCTCTTTTTCCTTTCATTCTATGTTTTTCGCAGGTCGTCCCATGCAAAAGCCGCGCAAGAAGTCCATCGAAGAAGCACGAAAAGTAAAAAATAGATTTCGTATGATTCCCACTGTCGCGGAAATACTGAAAGCATCAGGTTTTCGGGAGGCGTGGAAATGCTTGGAAAGGTAGAGATCTGCGGGGTCAACACGGCAAAGCTGCCCTCTTTGAGCGCTCAGGAAACGGACGAGCTGCTGCGCCGCGTGAAAGAGGGCGATCAGAGCGCGCGTGAACGGCTGGTCGAAGGGAATCTGAGACTGGTCCTTTCCGTGATCCAGCGCTTTTCCAATCGCGGCGAAAATGCGGACGACCTCTTTCAGGTCGGCTGTGTGGGTCTTTTGAAGGCGATCGATAATTTTGACGTAAACCTGAATCTGCGCTTCAGCACCTATGGCGTGCCGATGATCCTGGGCGAGATCCGCCGGTATCTTCGCGACAACAGCTCCATCCGGGTTTCCCGCAGTATGCGCGACACAGCGTACCGCGTGCTTCAGGTACGGGAGAAACTGCAGCGTGAAAACCAGCGGGAACCATGCATCGAAGAAATTGCGCGTGAACTGGAGCTTCCGCGCGAGGAGGTCGTTTTTGCGCTCGACGCCATCGTTGATCCCGTGTCCCTGTTTGAGCCCGTCTACTCCGAGGCCGGCGACACCATGTGCGTGATGGATCAGGTCCGGGACACAAAAAACACGGATGAAGACTGGCTGGAGCACATTGCGCTCAAAGAGGCGATGTCCCATCTCTCGGAGCGCGAGCGGCGCATCCTTGCCTTGCGCTTTTGCGACGGAAAGACGCAGATGGAGGTCTCCTCCGAGATCGGCATCTCGCAGGCGCAGGTGTCAAGGCTGGAAAAAAACGCCATCAAATTCATCCGAAAGGAAATTTAAAAAGGACGCAGCCGCGGCTGCGTCCTTTTTTCCATCTTACATATCGCTCATATTTTTGCCTGTTTTACCGCGGCAAAATACCGGACTGCAACAGCAAAAACACGGCTTTCGCCGTGCTTTTGCGCATTTTCTTACTTATTGAAGCTGTCCTTGAGGGAAACGCTGCGGTTGAAGACGAGCTTTTCCGCCGTGCAGTCCTTGTTGTCGAGGCAGAAATAGCCAAGACGCATGAACTGGAAGCTCGGCGCGGTCTTGCCCTTCTTTTCAGATGCGGCATAAGCCTGCGCAATGTCCTTCATGCGCGCTTCGACCTTGCAGCCGGTGAGAACTTCAAGAGAATTCGGGTTCAGGCAGTCAAGGAAGTTCTTGTCGGGACCGTCGGGCGCGGCGTCGGCAAAGAGGTAGTCATAAAGGCGTACCTCCGCATCAAGCGCGGTGGCGGCATCGACCCAGTGAAGCGTGGCGCCCTTGACCTTGCGTCCGTCGGCAGGATCGCCGCCGCGGCTGTCCGGGTCGTAGGTGGCATAGACCTCGGTGACATTGCCGTTTTCATCCTTCCGGCAGCCGGTGCAGCGAATGAGGTAGGCGCCCTTCAAACGGCACTCGGGACCGTCCGGGAACAGGCGCTTGTACTTCGGCGCAGGGACTTCCATGAAGTCGTCCGCCTCGATCCAGCACTCGCGGGAGAAGCTGATCTCATGCGTGCCGGAGTTCGGGTCGGTCGGGTTGTTCTCGACCTCGAAGATCTCGCTTTTGCCCTCGGGATAGTTTGTGATCACGAGCTTGACAGGGTGCAGCACACCCATCGTGCGCTCGGCATTGGCGTTGAGATCCTCGCGCAGGCAATGCTCGAGGAACCCGTACTCGATGGTGCTCGGAGCCTTGGCAACGCCGATGCGCTCGCAGAAATTGCGGATGGAAAACGGCGTGAAGCCGCGGCGGCGGAGACCGCACAGCGTCGGCATGCGCGGATCATCCCAGCCGGAGACATAGTGCTGCTCCACAAGCTGGCGCAGCTTGCGCTTGGACATGACGGTATAGTTGATGCCAAGGCGCGCAAACTCGATCTGGCGCGGCTTATGGTACGGAATGGAAACATTGTTCACGACCCAGTCGTAGAGCGGGCGGTGCTCCTCATACTCCAAAGAGCACAAAGAGTGCGTGATGCCCTCCAGCGCGTCCTGAATGGGGTGGGCAAAATCGTACATCGGGAAAATGCACCACTTCGTGCCCTGACGGTGATGGTTGATATAGCGGATACGGTAGAACACCGGGTCGCGCATATTGAAATTGCCGGAGGCAAGGTCGATCTTGGCGCGCAGCGTGCGGCTGCCCTCGGGGAACTCGCCGTTTTTCATGCGCTCAAAGAGGTCGAGGTTTTCCTCGATGCTCCTGTCACGATACGGAGAAACGGCGGGCTTGCCGATATCGCCGCGGTACTCCTTAAACTGCTCGGGCGTCAGGTCACAGACATAAGCAAGACCTTTTTTGATCAGCTCCACCGCATACTCGTAGTCTTTTTCAAAATAATCGCTGCCGTAATAGAAGCGGTCGCCCCAGTCGAAGCCGAGCCAGTGGATATCCTCCTGGATGGCGTCGACGTATTCGGTATCCTCCTTGGCGGGGTTCGTGTCGTCCATGCGCAGATTGCAGATACCGCCGAACTTTTCAGCCGTACCGAAGTCGATGATCAGCGCCTTGCAATGACCGATATGAAGATAGCCGTTGGGCTCAGGCGGAAAACGGGTATGCACCTGCTTGCCCTCAAACTGACCGCCCGGCGCGATATCCTCCTCGATAAACGTATGGATAAAGTTTTTGACCTCAGGCTCAGTCCCCTCGGTGATCGGGCGTTTGGCTTCCTCTGCCATGGTAGTTCCTCCGTTCGTAGATCGCTGCATGGAAATACAGCAAAAAAATTGTAATAAATTATATCGTGTTGTTCCCCGTTTTGCAAGGATTTTCTCTCACAGCTCCCGCTCGAGGAAATCCTTTCTCGTGAAGAGGAGATTGAGCACCTCCAAAAGTGCGTTCGCGCTCAGATGTTCGGGAAGCTCCAGCGCTTTGATCAGCGCCCTGCGCTTTTCCGCGCTGCCGTCGCCGACGAGCCCCTTTTCCATCAGGTCAGCCTTCGTGATAGGCTCTCCCCTGCTTTCGCTTTTCTCGCCCCGGAAACTCGCCCCGGCGCGGCGCAGCGCATCCAGAAGCACCTCCGGACGCATCCCCTCGACGCCGAGCTTTCCCTCTTTGCCGCCGGTCCTCTTGCGCTTCTCCCTGCCGTAAATATCCGGCGCATAGGCCTGCAGCACCCTGCCCTGCGCGATCTCGCCTTTGAGCCGGTTGCGGATCAGAAAGCCCGCTCCGTCGGGATCCGTGAAAAGGATGATCCCTCTCTCCTTTGCGAGCCTGCGCAATAGCGACAGCTTCTGCTTATCGTTGAACACGGCAAAGCCGCCAAGCTCGATGATCGCCGCGTCAACGACCTGAGAAAGGGTATTTTTGTCATAGCGGCCCTCAACGACGATGACCTCTTCGATCCTTGGCTTTTCCACACTGCTCACTTCCTTTGGGCAAGCTGCATCAGCAGCAGCTTGAGCTCGCCCTCATTGTCGATGCCTTTTTCGCTTTTCATGCGCCTGTCAAGCTTCTGGCAAAGCTTCAGACTCTCCGCGCACCATTCCTTCGTGGTCTTTTTCGCCGCGTCCAGCAGCAGCCGCGCAGGATAGTCGGAGCGCATCCCCCAAAGCTCCATCAGCCAAAGCTTGTCCTTGCCGCTCTCGAGCGCAAGCCGCGCGGTGTAAATCTTCCGCAGCTCCCTGCCGATAACGGAGAGGATCATAAACGGCTCCTCCTGCTTTTTGAGAAGCTGACCCAGCAGCTCGCTCGCGCGGTCATAATCGCCTTTGGTAACGGCGTTGGTCATATCGAACACCACCGCATCGAGGATCGGATCCGCCACGGCGTTGATATCGTCGATCGTTACGCGCCTGCCCCTGGCATAGGCGCCGATCTTCCCGATCTCCGGCACAAGAGCGGTCATCAGACCGCCGCAGGTGAAGATCAAATGCTCCGCCGCCTGTACGTCGATCTCGCGGTCGAGCGCGCGGAAGCGGCGCATGATCCAGCTGATGAGATCGCTCTTGTCCTGCGCCGCGAATTTGACCTCCGTCGCGATCCTGCTCAGCGCCTCGTATAGCTTTTTGTAGGTCTTGTTCGGCTTATACTCGAGTTGATCGTAGACAAACACCAGACAGCAGTATTCGGGAAAATCCTCCAGCAGGGTCAAAAGCGCCGTCCGCTGCTCGTCGTTGAGCTTGTAGAGGTCGCAGTCCGTCACGACAACGAGCGTGCGCTCCGCCATCATCGGCATCGCTTCGATCGCGTCGGTCAAATCCTGCATGCTCAGTCCCCTGCCGGCGAGGGTGTGGAGGTTGAACTCCTCAAACCCCTCGGGAACGAGCTTCTTTTTCAGCTCGCCCAGGTAGTATTCGCGCAGATAGCTCTCCTCGCCGTAGAAGATATATATTTGCCCGACTGTTTCCTCTTTCAGATCGGTCTTGAGCTTCTGGTAACCGCTGTCCGGTCGTTTTTTCTCTGCCATAGTGATTCCTCAATTCACGGTAATGTGTATGTTTCCCTGTAGATCCGTTCGATAGACGCTAATGTCTTCGTCACTGAGCCGGTACAGCGCCGCGTCAGTCGGGTGTCCGTAGCTGTTGGAGCCGACGCTGATGACGGCGATCTCCGGCGTGACTGCCTCGAGAAGCTCCGTGCTCGTTGCGTACCGGGAGCCGTGATGTCCGACCATGAGCATCTCGATATCCGGCAGGTCATAGCTGTCGATGAGCAGCGTCTCGGTGTCGCTGTCCATATCGCCGGTGAGCAGCACATCGAACGTTCCGGCGGTACAGAGAACGGTCAGCCCCTCCTCGTTCGTGCTGCCTTTGCCAAGCGGCGGGTAGACCGTCAGCGCAGCTTCGCCGAAGGAAAGCCGCTGCGTTTCGGAAACGGAAAGAACATGGATGCGGTACTTTGCGGCAAGCTGTAAAATCTCGTGTTTCTGATCCGACGCATCCTCCGTGTCCGGGAGCACCAGGGTATCGACCGCCATGCGGGACAAGAGCGTCTCTACGCCGTTGATATGGTCGGCGTGATAGTGCGACAAAATCAGATAATCCAGCTCCTGCTCCCCCGCGCTTTGCAGATAGTCCGCCGCCGCGTCTCCGGCGGAAACGAAGGTGTTGCTGCTGCCGCAGTCGACCAGCGCCGTTTTTCCGTCCGAATGGAGCACAACGCTCTGTCCCTGCCCCACGTCGAGCGCAACAACATGCAGCGAGCCGTCCGCAAACGGCAGCGTGCCCAAATAGACCGTCAGCACAAGCGCTGCCGCCGACAGCACGGACGCAGCGAGGTAGCGCCGCTTCCCCTTTTTCGCAGCATAGCATGCGCCGAACATGGCGTAGACATAGAAAAGCCAGTACTTCAAATAGTCGTTGGAGAAGTAAAGGGCATGATACGGCAGCTTTGTCAGAAGCTTCGACACCGTCAGGATATAAAGCGCACCGAGGTGCGGAAGATACGCGAGCAGCTGTGCAAGCGGCAGGAAAAGAAAGCCGAGCAGCGTACAGGCAAAGCCGAGGGCAAACGTCGCACTCGCCGCCCAAATGCAAAGGAGATTGCTGATCGGCGAAATGAGCACGAAGGAATTGAAGTAATACGCGTTGAGCGGGAGCGTAAAGACCAGCGCGCCGGCCGTTGCGGCAAAGGAGGCAAGCACGAACCGCAAAGCCTTGCGCTTCGTATGAATGGCGGCGTACAGCTTCGGTGTGAGCCAGAGAATACCGGCCATCGCGCCGAACGAGAGCTGCAGGCTGACACTTGCCGCCGCAAAGGGATTTTGCAGCAGGATCAAAAAAAGCGCGAAGGAAAGCGACGTCGGCGCATCGCTCTCACGCTCGAAAAGCGGCGCGAGCAGCACCAATATGAGCATCACACAGGCGCGGACAACGGACGGCGACGCGCCGACCATGAGCGCATAAAAGCACAGTACGGGGATCGCGATCGCGGAAAGCAGCTTTCTGCGGTGCGCGCCGATCAAAAATTTCAGCAGCGACAGCAAAAACGCGCAGTGCAGACCGGAAACGGCGGTAATGTGATAGATGCCCGCTTCGCTGAGATAGACTTCGTCCTCTTCGCAAAAGCCGCTCCGGTCCCCAAGCAGGATCGCGCGCAGGAACGGCTCCGTCCGCTCCGGGAAAACCGAAGAAATGACATGCTTCGTCCGATGCGCCAGCTCCTGCGGGAAATAATGCCACGCCGCGCCGGTTTCTTCGCGGCAGGTTTCCTCCCCGCGGTTGTAAAGCAGCAGATAGCAGCCCCTTGCGGTAAAGGTCGTGACGTCGCTTTCGTTGATCCTTGATGCGTCATTGCAGTAAACGGAAACCGTCACGCGCTGCCCGGGCACATACGCAAGCAGCGATTCCGTACCGTAGTAGATCGCCTTGCCGTGCAGTCCGCGTCCGAGAATGCGGACTTCCGCCTTTGCGCCCTGCGCCGTCTCCTGCGCGTAATCGCACAGCTCCAGCGTCATGGTCTCGACCGTTCCGGAAAGCGCCTGATTCGGCGCCTGCACCAGCGCGGCATAAGCGGTATTGTAAACAAGCGACAGCGCGAGCGACGACAAAATGAGCACCGCGCGCAGACGCTTCTTCTCTTTGAGCGCAAGCTGCGCCGCAAGCGCCAGCACGCCGCAAACTGCCGCCAGCGGCAGCAGCCATTGCTGCGGCAGAACATACTGCGCTGCAAAAATGCCTGCGGAAAATGCAAGGCAGACCGTTGCCAGCGTTCTCATTTGGCGGCAGGGTCATCGGTCAGACCGAGAAGGTAGTCGGTGCTGACATGATAATAGCCGGCAAGCTTTACGATCACCCATACCGGCGTCTCGCGCTCACCGCTCTCATAGCGGCGATAAACGCTGCGGTGCATATTGAGAACATCTGCAATTTCCTGCTGTGTCTTATCATGATCTTCCCGCAAATCGCGGATACGTTTCATTTCCACATAAATCACCCGAGATGATGCTACCATTCGGCAACATTATTTTGAAGAATTGTTCCCATTCGGAGCCATTG
>JAEDKW010000020.1 GCA_016295615.1 Oscillospiraceae bacterium
CAGTGCGAGCACCAGCGCGAGTAACTTCTTCATAATGTGTTACTCTCCTTTCAAAAGTGTCAGACCGATTCGGGGTTTCGTGCACTCGGCTTACTTACCGGTGGCTAGCCGAATCCGTAACTAAGTCGCGGGCAGCCCGCCCGCCTCAGTCTGCAAGCCTAAAATAAGCGAAAAAGTCTGTGTTTGCAAGGGTTTGCGCCGCTTCTTAATCCAAATGAAAAACAGTAAACTGGTTGAAATATCCAGTTGTCATCGGGTTGTAACAATATGAAAAAAGACCTCCGGCGCACACGCGTGCGTTGAGGTCATGACGTAAGTTCCGCTGTATGATCGGCTGTATTATTTAATAAGGTATATCGTTTCTCGCGGCGGAGCAAAATAAGCTCGCCGCTGTCCACCATTTTTTTGAGGATGCGCGCGGTGGTGCGCTTGCCGATGTGCAGCAGCGCGGCAATGTCCTGACAGTACGCCGGTCCGCTCTCGGCGAGGTAGCGCTTGATGGCGTCCGCCTGCTGCCCGGGCAGCACGACCTCGCCGGCGGGGTAGTAGCGCGAATTGATGCGCACCAGCTCGCCGCTGAAGGTCAGCGCGTTGAGGCGGCTGTAGACCTTGTTCGCGCTCATATCCAGCAGCGCCATCGCTTCGCCGCGCGAGATGCTGCCGTGCTCGCGGACGTAGTCGAGGAGCAGCCTGTGCTCGCTCTCGCGCGCGGCGTCGCGCCGCAGGTCGCGCAGCGACTGGTTTTCCACGCCGCCGCGGATGAGGATCGTGCGCACCATCGTGGACAGCCGCGCGACGGTCAGCGGCTTTTTCGTCCGCGGCGTGAGGATCACGTGCGGATCGTCGTCCGGCGCGCGGCGCTGCTTCTCCGCCTTCAAAATGCGTCCGACGGCGTTGGTCATCGGCTCGTCCCCGCCGGGCAGGCGGATCACGTTTGCGTCGAAGTCGACCTGCTCCCAGGTGAGGGCGACGATCGCTTCGTTCTGCAGTCCGATCTGGTGCGACAGCCACAGCGCAATGCCCGGCGGCGTGTTTTGCTCCGCCTGCATGATCTTCCAGATGCGGAACTCCTCGTCCTGTGCGTCGCGCGGCGTGCGCTCGGGCACGGGGTCGTTTTTTCTGATGTCGGCAAGGCTGTTGCGGTACGTCGTGACGGAAAGACCGGAAATGCGCAGGACGTACGGCCAGTCGTGCGTTTCAAGCTGGCGCAGGACGAAGTCGTAGCGCAGGTCCAGCAGGCGCACCTTCTCCTGCCCCTGCGCGTCGAGCGCGGTGCGGGCAAGGCGGGAGATCGACTGCGGCGTCAGACGCGCCCTGCGCTGCTCCGATACGACGACATAGGGTCCGTACTCGCCGCAGAGCGTCCGCCACGCAAGCAGGCAGCGCGCCGCGTCGCCGTCAAGCGGGACGGTGCGCTCCGGCAGGCGAAGCTCGTTTGCGTCGAAGTCGATCTGCTCCCAGGTGAGGCCGCTGATCTCGTCGCGCGTGAGCCCCTCCAGCCATGCAAGGCGCAGTATCACGCCGGTCGCGCTTGCATATTCAGTCAGCAAAATGCGATTCAATGCATCTTTATTCGGCTGATGAAACACGTTTTGCTGCATGCCGACCCTCCTTTTATTCAAAAAGTAACAATATTATTGTTACTAAACAGCTCGAAGTAACAATAATATTATCACTTACTGCGAAAAAGAGCAAGAAAAATGTTACTTTTGTGAATAAAGTAATAATTTTCTTATACTTGAATCGGAAAGAGGTGAGAAAAAATGGTCGGCGAACGGTTGGCAGAAATCAGGAAGGATTGCGGCGAAAAGCAGTCGGAGCTGGCAAAGGTCCTCTGCGTTTCCCTCTCTACGGTCAGAAGCTGGGAACAGGGTAAAAGCTCTCCCTCTCACGAAGCCCTGATCTCGATTTGTAAGCGCTACCACGTCTCTGCGGACTACCTGCTGGGGTTGTCCGATGTTGACCCTGCTTATCTCCGCCGGCAGCGGATATCGCACTTTACAAAGGAGGAGCTTCGCGAGCTTCAGGATTTCTGCACTTTTTTGCTCTGGAAGCGCACGCAGCAGAAACAGGATAAGCAGGATAAGCCCTGATAAGGCAAAAAGGAAGGCACGCAGACGCGTGCCTTCCTTTGTCGGTTTTTCGGTTTCTCTTTTACTTGCTGAGCTTTGTAAAAAGCAGCACAAGCACCGTGATGAGCAGCATCACGGCGAAGATGCCGAGCATCCCCTTCCACATGATGGACAGGGACGCGGCGAGAGCAGCGTGATTGATCATGATCGGTTTCCCTCCTTTTAGCCGAGCAGCTGCGGCACGAGGTTGAGGATCATGCCGCCGGCAAGGACAGATGCGATCTGTCCGGCGACATTCGCGCCCACCGCGTGCATCAGCAGGTGGTTCTGACTGTCAGCCTCCTGACCGAGCTTTTGGATCACGCGCGCGCTCATCGGGAACGCGGAGATGCCGGCAGCGCCGACCATCGGGTTGACCTTCGTCTTGGAAAAGAGGTTCAAAAGCTTTGCAAACATCACGCCTGCGATCGTGTCAAACACAAAGGCGACCAGACCCAGCGCCATAATAATGATCGTGTTGATATTGACAAACTGATCCGCCTTCATGCTGAACGAAATGGTGATGCCGAGCAGCAGCGTAATGAGCTTGGCAAGGACGTTCTGCGCGGTTTCGGAAAGGCTTCCGAGGCAGCCGCACTCCCGCAGGAGATTGCCGAACATCAAAAAGCCGACGAGCGACACGGACATGGGCGCGATAAAGCCGGCGATAACGGTAACGAGAATGGGGAAGCAGATGCGCAGCCTGCGCGAAACATTGCGCGGATTATAGGGCATTTTGATCCTTCGTTCCTTTTTGGTCGTCACCAGCTTGACTGCCATCGGCTGAATGATCGGCACCAGCGCCATGTACGAGTATGCCGCCACCGCGATGGGTCCGATATAGTTGGAGTGCAGCACCTGTGAAACGAGGATCGAGGTCGGACCGTCCGCCGCGCCGATGATGCCGATGGAAGCGGCGTCCGCAAGATCGAAGCCGAGCAGCACGGCGGCAGTCATGGCAAAGAAGATGCCGAACTGCGCCGCCGCGCCGAACAGCAGCATCTTGGGGTTGGAAAGCAGCGGACCGAAGTCGATCATGGCGCCGATGCCGATAAACAGCAGCAGCGGCATCGCCTCGGACGCATCAATGCCGATCTCGAAAAGCCACTGAATGATGCCCTGAGACTCGCCGATCCCCTCGACCATCTGGTTCAGTACGCCGGAGTTGGGAAGATTCACAAGGATCGCGCCGAAGCCCATCGGCAGCAGGAGCGCCGGCTCATAGCCCTTTTCGATCGCGAGATAGATCAGCAGTGCGCCGACGACATACATCACGCACTGCTGCCAGGTGACGGCAAGAATGCCGTCGAGCAGGAAATCCATACCTAACGTCCCCCTATTATAAAAGAATAAAAAATAAGACCTTTACCGGCAGAGCTCTCCCCTCAACCGATAAAAGTCTTGCCATTTCATGAGCAGACCGGAGGTAATCACCCCGTCCTGACGATCTGCCCAACGCCTCAGCGGCGTCGGCTACTCCCTTTTTCTTTCGTAGCATATCATACCCCATGGGAATTGTCAAAGCTTTTTTGTCGCCTTTTCCTGCCGTCCGCCGCCCTTATTCGGCAAGGTAATCCTCATATCGCTCCAGGGTTTCCGTCGCGGCGGCTTTCATCGCCTGCCATTCGTCCTCACCGGCGGCGCCGCGCACGGCAACCGTGCGGAAGCCCGCCTCCTTTGCGTTTTGGATCGCGTTCAGCCGTCCGGCAAACACCACCGTGTCCGGCTTATCGGAGTGCAGGCGCTTCATCGCGCGCTCAAACATCGTGCCGCTGTCATACGGACACAGGGCGACGTCCTCCGCAAGCACGCCGCGGAAATAGTCGGCAAGTCCCGCCTTCTTCAGCGCCGATTCGCCCTCGCTGCTGCGTCCTCTCGTCACCGCGTACATCCACACGCTCTCCATCTTGAAGATCGAGAGCACCTTTTCCAGCCCCTCGCGCGCTGTTCCGTCGCCGCGCAGAAGCGTATCCTCAAGCATAAAAATCGCACTTTGCAGACGCATGTCGCTCACCTCGTTTTTTTCTGCTGCCATTATACTACGCATTTTTCCGCGTTTCAATCCGCAGGCGGCGGAAAACTCCGCTTTTCCGTTTGACAGAAGCGGACGGTTGTTTTACAATACGGATATCCTGCCAAAGAAGAGGATTTTCTATGATGACTGCCATCCGCGGACGCGGCGCAGACAAGGAGTAAGCCATGCGCAAACGATTTCTTTCCCTGCTTCTCACCGCTCTGACGGTTGTTTCGCTCACCGCCTGCGGCGCGGAAAAGCCCGCCGTAAAAACCGTCTACGCCATGGACACCGTGATGACGCTCACCGCTTACGGCAAAAATGCAGAAGAAGCCGTCGCAGCTGCGGAGGAAGAGCTGTACCGGCTTGATCAGCTGCTCGACCGCTTTGCCGAAAACAGCGAGCTTGCCGCGATCAACGCCAACGCAGGCGCTCCCACCGGCGTTTCCGACGAGCTTGCGGAGCTGATCGCTCTTTCCCGGCATATTTCGGAAAAGACGCTCGGGGCGTTTGACCCCACGGTCGCACCCGTGATGGACGCCTGGGGCTTCGGCGGCGAGTCGCCGCGCGTGCCGACGCAGCCGGAGCTGGAGGTGCTGCTTTCGACCATCGGCGCCGCGCGCATCGTCATCTCCTATGAGGACCGTCCCCGCGTCACCATCGGGTCTGCGCAGGCGCTCGATCTCGGCGGCATCGCCAAGGGCTACGCGGGCGGCTGCGTGAAGGAGATTTTTGAAAAGTACGGCTGCACCGGCGTCATTGACCTCGGCGGCGACGTGATGCTCGCGGGCAAAAAGACCGACGGCAAGGACTGGCGCGTCGCGGTCAAGGACCCGAACGACCCCTCCGATTTCCTCGGCACGCTCACGCTCAGCGACTGCGCGGTCGTGACCTCGGGCATCTATGAGCGAAACTTTACCGAAGACGGCGTCCTGTACCACCACATCATTGATCCTGCGACCGGACGCCCTGCTGAGAGCGGACTTGTCAGCGCCACGGTCGTGTGCGCGGACGGCGCTTATGCCGACGCGCTTTCCACCGCCGCCTTCGTCCTCGGTGCTCGCGGCGCCGTTTCCCTTTGCGACCGGTTTGGCACGGAGACCCCGCTTCTTGAGCTTCTCCTCGTGACCGACGACGGCCGCGTGCTCTGCACCGCCGGACTGGACGGCATTTTTGAACCCAACACGGAAAGCGGATACCTCTATGAACAACTCTCCTAAGCTCACGCCAGGTAAATACGACCTCATCGTGGTCGCTGCGGTGCTTGCGCTCGCGGCGCTGCTCGGCGCGCGCTTTTGGCTCTCTCCCGCGCCGGAGAGCGGAACGCTCCTTGCCGTCGTTGAGATCGATGGCGCAGAGGTCGATCGCTTCACGCTTGCGCAGGCGGCGGAAGAGACGCGCACCTACACGAACAACGGCGTCACGCTCACGGTTGCGCCCTGCGCCACGGTCAAGCGGGATGCGGAAACGCGGACACAGACGGAGACCGCGGGTGTGCGCGTCGTGTCCTCCGACTGTCCCACGCAGGACTGCGTGCATACGGGGCAGATCTCCCGCGCGGGGCAAAGCATCGTTTGCCTGCCGGCGCATATCGTCATCACCCTCGCCGGCGCGGACGCCGACTACGACCTGATCACGGGATAACGCGCAAAGCGCGCGATCCGTGTGGAAATATCCGTGCTTCCCGCCGCCGCGAACGGCGGCAGGCGAAACACAGGGAGAACTGCCGATGAAAATCACCACCAGACAACTCACGCTCTGCGCCGTGCTCGCGGCGCTTGCGCTGGCGCTATCGTATCTGGAGAGCTTTTTCCCGCTTGCGCTGCTCATTCCGCTGCCGGGGGTCAAGCTCGGACTTGCCAACATCGTGACGGTGTTTGCCCTCTATACGCTCGGCGCGCCGATGGCGCTTTGCATTTTGCTGGTGCGCTGCACGCTCGGCGCGCTCTTTGCCGGCAACGCGAGCGCGCTGCTGTTTTCGCTGCTCGGCGGTTTTGCCGCGATGCTGGTGATGATCGCGCTGCACAAAAGCCGTTTGTCGATCTTCGGCGTGTCGATCGCCGGCGCGGCGGCGCACAACTGCGGGCAGGTGCTTGCGGCGGTGCTCACGCTCGGCAACGCGGCGCCGCTGTCGTATCTGCCGTTCCTTCTGCTCGTTTCGCCTTTCACCGGAGCGCTCTCCGGCTTCATCGCGGCGCTGTTGTTCCGCGCCATGAAAAATATCCAACTGATGCAATAACAGGGAGGAATCGCCCATGGATAAAAAAGACGAGATCATTCTGCAGCAGCTCGACGTCATCCGCACGATGTCGGAGAACAATCTCAAACGCATGACCTCCGACTTTTGGGGCGCTCCGTCGACCGGCGGCAGCGGCAAGCCCGCCGCACCGAAAAAGGAGGAGAAGCCTGCCGAAAAGGAGACCGGCGGCGAGCGCGCAAAAAAAGAAGCGGAGCCGGAGGCGCTTCCGCCCGAGAAGATCGAGGATCTCAAGGCGGAGCTTGACACCTACATCGGTCTTGGCGAGATCAAGCGCGAGGTGAACAACCTCATCAACATGGCGACCGTCTTTCGGCGCCGCGCGGAGGCGGGACTTCCCAACACCGATTTTTCGCTCCACATGGTCTTCACCGGCAACCCCGGTACGGGCAAGACGATGATCGCGCGTCTGATGGCGCGCATCTACCACTCGCTCGGCATCCTGTCGAAGGGTCAGCTTGTCGAGGTCGACCGCAGCGGGCTTGTCGCCGGGTACGTCGGTCAGACCGCCATCAAGACGCAGAAGGTGATCGAGCGTGCGCTCGGCGGTGTGCTGTTCATCGACGAGGCGTATGCGCTCAACGGCAAAGGCGACAACGACTTCGGGCAGGAGGCGATCGACACCCTCCTGAAGGCGATGGAGGATCACCGCGACGACCTCATCGTGATCGTTGCCGGCTACGATGAGCTGATGGAGAAATTCGTCCGCTCCAACCCCGGTCTTGAGTCCCGTTTTAACCGCTACCTGCACTTTGAGGATTACTCTCTCGATGAAATGCTCGCCATTTTCAAGATGCAGTGCAAAAAGGGCAGCTACACGCTCGCTGAGGACGCGGAGCAGGACGTCCGGGACTTCATTTACGACGAAAACTCCGGCGGCATCACCTTCGGCAACGCGCGCGGCGTGCGCAATCTCTTTGAACAGATCCTCACCGAGCAGGCGAACCGTCTCGCCGCGATGGAGGAATTCACCAGGGAAGACCTCATGACCATCACCCGCGCGGACGTGCTCCACGCCCGCGGCATGGAGGACGAGAGCGCAGCGGACGAGAGCGAAACGGACGAGAGCGCAGCGGAGGAGTAACCTCCCGTTTTGCTTGACAAGCTGCCGTTTTTATACTAAAATGCTGATATTGCGTTGACAGGGAAAAGTATTCCGTTTCCCCCGAATCAGAGAAGAGGCGGTCGGTGCGAGCCTCGGACGGGCGGCGGAGGAAGGCCCCCTTGAGCAGCGGAGCGGAAATGCTTCGCCGGTTTATCGCCGTTACCGATCAAGAGTGCGCATCAGCCAGATGCGAATTCAGGTGGAACCACGGGTTATTCGCATAACTCGCCCTGAGCCGAATACCGGCTCGGGGCGTTTTTGTTTTTGTCGGAAACTCCTTGAGCCAAAACGAAACGGGGAACGACTCCCCCGGAACCGAAAGGAGAAACATCATGAAAAACACCGAAAAGACGATGGACAAGATCGTCGCGCTGTGCAAAAACCGCGGCTTCGTTTTCGCGGGCAGCGAAATCTACGGCGGTCTCGCCAACACCTGGGACTACGGTCCGCTCGGCGCGGAGCTGAAGAACAACATCAAGCGCGCCTGGTGGAAGAAGTTCGTGCAGGAAAACCCCTACAACGTCGGTCTGGACGCCGCCATTTTGATGAATCCCCAGACCTGGGTCGCCTCCGGTCACCTCGGCGGCTTCTCCGACCCGCTGATGGACTGCCGCGAGTGCCACGAGCGTTTCCGCGCGGACAAGGTCATCGAGGACTGGTGCGCCGGGACCGGTTTTGAGCTGCCGAAGCCCATCGACGCCTTCTCCCAGACCGAGATGAAGGAGTTCGTCGAGGAGCATGAGATCCCCTGCCCGAGCTGCGGCAAGCACAACTTTACCGACATCCGCCAGTTCAACCTCATGTTCAAGACCTTCCAGGGCGTGACCGAGGACGCGAAGAACACCGTCTACCTCCGTCCCGAGACCGCACAGGGCATCTTTGTCAACTTCAACAATGTCCAGCGCACCACGCGCAAAAAGCTGCCGTTCGGCATCGGTCAGATCGGCAAGTCCTTCCGCAACGAGATCACCCCGGGCAACTTCATCTTCCGCGTGCGCGAGTTCGAGCAGATGGAGCTCGAGTTCTTCTGCAAGCCCGGCACCGATCTTGAGTGGTTCAACTACTGGCGCTCCTTCTGCCATGACTGGCTGCTCTCCATCGGTCTCAAGGACGAGAACCTGCGCCTGCGCGACCATGCGCCCGAGGAGCTTTGCTTCTATTCCAAGGCGACGACCGACTTTGAGTTCCTCTTCCCCTTCGGCTGGGGCGAGCTGTGGGGCGTTGCCGACCGTACGGACTACGACCTCACGCAGCACCAGAACACCAGCGGCGAGAAGATGGTCTACCGCGAGGGCGAGGGCAAGGACATGGTCGAGTATGTGCCCTACGTCATCGAGCCGTCGCTCGGCGTGGAGCGCAGCGTGCTCGCGGTGCTCTGCGACGCTTACGACGAGGAGGTCGTGGGTACCGACAAGAAGGGCAACGATGACGTGCGTACCGTGCTGCACCTGCATCCGTTCCTTGCCCCGTTCAAGGCCGCCATTCTTCCCCTTTCCAAGAAGGAGGTACTTACCGGTCCCGCCATGGAGCTCTACAACGAGCTTTCCGGGGAATTCATGGTCGATTACGACGAGACCGGCTCGATCGGCAAGCGCTACCGCCGCGAGGACGAGATCGGCACGCCGTACTGCATCACCTTCGACTTTGAGACCGTCGGCGACGAGAACACGCCCGCCGACCACTGCGTCACCATCCGCGAGCGCGACACCATGCAGCAGGTGCGCATTCCCGTTTCCGAGGTCAAGGCGTGGCTCACCGAGCGCGTCAAGCTCTGAGCACGCGAAACGGTCATAATAAACAGCAAAACGGATCCGGAGAGAACTCTCCGGATCCGTTTTTCGTTATTTCTCCTCCAGACCGTGCTGCTCACGCCAATACTGCACGCCGAGATAGTTGCGGTAGAATTTCGTGTCCTCCTCGTTCAGCAGCCGGCTGAGCCTGCCGTTTTGCAGGAAAAACCCGTTTTTCGACAGCAGCGGCGTCACCGCGCGCATCTCGCGTGAGATCTGCATAAAGGCGGGACCTTCCCACGCGCACTCGTCAAAGACCTTTGCCATCAGGTAGCAGGGCGAAAAATCTCCGCCCCCGCCGGTAAAGTCCCTGCCGAGTGCTTCCTTCGCCGCGCTGTTCGCCCAGATGACATACGGCGTGGCAAAATAATTGGCAAAGCCCTCCGGATCCTCCATATTCAGGTTCACGCCCAGCTCACGATACACCGATTTGTCATCGCCGAGCCACGGCTTATGGTCTCCGAAGAAGAACAGCACGACCGGCTCCCCGCGCTTTTCCAGCTCCTCCGTCAGGCGCACCATCTCGCCGATCGTTTCGCCCACGCCGTAGAGATAGTTGTTGAGGATATGGCGCGTCTCCTCTGTCCAGTCCACGCTCTTTGCCGTGAAGATCTCCTTGCCGGAGACCTCCGTGTTGTACGGTCCGTGGTTCTGATAGGTCACGGAAAACGAGAACAGCGGCGCATCGTCCTCCGTGCGGCTGTCAAGCTGCCCGAGAAGGTAATCGACCAGAATGCCGTCCGAATGGAACAGCGCCGCCACCGGCTCGACCAGCTCGCCGAATCCGTCCTCGGTAAAGAAGCTCTCGTCAAAGCCGAGATATTCGTTGACATGCTCGCGGTCATAGAACCACTCATAGCCCGGATGCTGGTACAGGGTATCGTAGCCCTGTCCGGCAAAATACCAGACGTAGGAATCCGTCGGCTTTCGGAACGTTTCATAGGCGCTGTATCCCGTGAGCGCGCACCACTCCGTGTCCACCGTGCCGCCGGCAAAAATGTTCGTCAGCAGTCTGCCGGACACGGAGCGCTCCTCCAGCTCGTGCAGCGGCGCATAGACCTCCTGCACCTGCTCATACTCCGCAAGCGCCGGAAAATCGGAAAGATCGCTGAACGCCTCGCACATGATGCCGATCACCGTGACCTTTTCGTCCTCCGGAATATCGGCGTCCTCATACGCCGCGTAGAGCTTTTCCGCCTGCTGCTCATTGTACTGCTCCGGCGGTGCGGAGATCGCGTCCTGAATGCTGTGGATGAACGGATAAACGCAGCCGTGCGCGACGTAGTCCTCCACCTCGGACCACGGGTCGAGCTGCTCGTGCCCCTCGAACCCGATGTAGACGCTGTCGGAAACGTACCACTGCGTATAGACCGCGATACTCACCACCGCGCACACCGCGGCGCCTGCGACGCGCACCCTCCGCTTCAGCCGGCAGCGCGGCGTGAGCAGCAGGGCAAACGCCAGCATTCCCATGCAGAGTGCGATCGCGAGGTGCATGCTTGCCGCGGGAGAGATGTGGTACTTGTCCACAATGCCGCCGGCGGTGCGCAGAAGCCCCAGGTCGGTGGCGATCACCGGATCGTTGCGCAGCTGTATTTTGAAAAAGTTGCCGCACACCAGCACCAGCGTTGGCAGCGCGCCGGTAAGCACCCCGGCGTAAACACGCGAAAAAACGAAAAAGCCCAAAAACGTCAGCACAACGGACGGCAGCACATTGAAAACGACCAGCGCTCCGTTTTCCCAATAAAACGCAAACAGCGCCTCAGCTCCGACCGCAGGATACGAGCTTGCCGCGATCCACAGTCCCAGAACGCCGATCCCCGCGCCGAACGCGAAAAGCACAGCGGTAAGATATAAAGCACGCAAAACTCGTTTCACCGGACAGCCGGAACCCGTGCCGCCGCACGAAAAACGCCGCTTCATGTCGCATCACCTCGAAAAAACAAAACATGCTGAGGGTAGTGTACCATTTTTGACGGAAAAGCACAAGCTTTAGCGTTTTGCACAAACTTTATAAAATTTCCGCAAAGCTCTTGCTTTTTTTGACATGCTTGTTATAATTAACCCATATTTTTTGTTTTTAAACCTAAAAATTTTTTAGGTTAATTTTAAGGAAAAGGAAGAAGATCACATGGAAAAACTTTTTAAGCTCCAGCAGAACGGCACTTCTGTGAGAACTGAGCTCGTCGCCGGTCTCACGACGTTCATGACGATGGCTTATATCATCGCCCTGAACCCGAACCTCCTGACCAACTTCGCCGTTGGTACGCCGCTCTGGAACGGCGTGTTCCTCGCGACCTGCATTGCCTCCGCGATCGGTACGATCTGCATGGCGTTCCTTGCCAACAAGCCCTTCGTCATGGCTCCCGGCATGGGTCTCAACAGCTTTTTCGCTGTCGTCGCCGGCAACGTCGTTGCCATTACCGGCATGGAGTACACCAATGCGTTCCAGGCATGTCTGTGCATCATCCTGATCGAAGGTATCGTGTTCCTGGCGCTCTCCGTTCTCAACATCCGTGAGAAGATCGTTGACGCCATCCCCGTCGGCGTCCGCTTCGGCATCGGTCCTGCCATCGGTCTGATGCTCATGAACATCGGTCTCGGCTCCAACGTCGGCATTTATGCCGAGGG
Source organism: Oscillospiraceae bacterium (assembly GCA_016295615.1). Taxonomy (GTDB): domain Bacteria; phylum Bacillota; class Clostridia; order Oscillospirales; family Oscillospiraceae; genus Hominicoprocola. The sequence continues at coordinate 11,909 of JAEDKW010000020.1, forward strand.
CAACGGCTTTGCCGCTCCGTTCTATGTCATGCGCGACTTCTTCGGCGCGCTTACGCCCAGTGTTATCAAGGGCGCCATGGGCGATGCCGGCTACTCCACCATGATCCTGACCGTCGCGACCATGTTCATCGGTCTGTTCGTCATCATCCTTCTCGCCAAGAAGGGCATCAAGGCAGCGGTTCTTCTCGGCATGCTCGTCGCCTCCGTCATTTACTGGGCAGGCGAAGCCATTTTCTTCCATGTCAATCCGTTTGCATCCCTGGCAACGGCTTCCTTCCTGCCGCCGTTCGCCGACATGGTCTCCACCACGCTCTTCAAGTTTGACTTTGCCGGCTTCCTGCAGCTTGGCTGGTTCACCGCCATCACCCTGATCATCACCTTCTGCATGATCGACATGTTCGATACCATCGGCACGCTCGTCGGCACCGCCTCCCGCGCCGGCATGACCGACAAGGACGGCAACATGCCCAAGATGAAGGAAGCCCTGCTCTCCGACGCGGTCGGTACGGTTGCCGGCGCCATGACCGGTACCTCCACTGTCACGACCTTCGTTGAGTCCGCTTCCGGCGTCGAGGCCGGCGGACGCACCGGTCTGACCGCCCTCACCGCAGCCTTCATGTTCCTCGCCTGCATGTTCATCGCGCCGATCGCCGCGATCATCCCCGCAGCCGCTACTTCCGCTGCGCTGATCTACGTCGGTATCCTGATGCTTCAGGGTCTTAAGAACATCGACTTCGAAGACATCGACCAGATCGTCCCCGTGTTCATCATGCTTCTCGCCATGCCCATCTCCGGCTCCATCGGTCACGGCATCGGTCTTGCCATGATCTGCTACACCGTGATCAAGGTCTTCTCCGGCAAGGCGAAGGAGGTCTCCGCTCTGACCTACATCATCTCCGTGCTGTTCCTCGTCAAGTTCTTTGCCGTTGTCTGAGCGCGGCGCACGGAGCAAACCTCCCGTTTTCTTCACCCCATACAGATAAAAGGATCCGTGAAGGAGCAGTCGCTCCTTCACGGATCCTTTTCCTTTGCCGTGCAAAAAAGCTCCCGGTTTTCGGGAGCTTTTTCCTTTGTCAATTGATCTGCTTTCTGCGGCTGAGGTTCATCGTGCCGTCCTGCATTTCGCCGACACTTTCAAGGCTCTTTCCCGTGCCGAGCGCAACACACTGAATGGCGTTTTCCGCGATGACCGTATGAATGCCGGTCCGCGCGGTGACCAGCTTGTCGAAGCCCTTGATCAGGCTGCCGCCGCCGGTCATGACGATGCCGTTGGTGGAAATATCCGCCACCAGCTCGGGCGGCGTGCGCTCAAGCACCTGGTGGATCGCTTCCATAATGCGTTCGACCGGTTCTTCGAAGGCGTCCATCATCTCGGTGGAGGTGACGGAGATCAGCTTGGGAAGACCGGTGAGCAGGCAGCGACCCTTGACTTCCATGGAAGTCTCCTCCTCGGGCGGGAACACGCAGCCGATCCGGATCTTCATCTCCTCTGCCGTGCGCTCGCCGACGAGCAGGTTGTGCTTCTTGCGCATATACTTGACGACCGCTTCATTGAACTGGTCGCCGGCGACCTTGATGGACGCAGACTCGACCACGCCGGAAAGAGAGATCACGGCGATATCGGACGTACCGCCGCCGATGTCGATGATCAGGTGTCCGTCCGGCTTGGCAATGTCGATGCCGGCGCCGATGGCGGCGGCAACAGGCTCCTCAATGAGGTACACGCGGCGCGCACCGGCCTGAATGCCGGCGTCGATGACGGCGCGCTCCTCCACCTCGGTGATGCCGGACGGAACGCAGATGATGATGCGCGGCTTGAAGAACTGGAACCCTACGACCTTGTGAATAAATTCCTTGATCATGCGCTCGGTGACTTCATAGTCGGAAATGACGCCTTCGCGCAGCGGACGGATCGCAATGATGTTGCCCGGCGTGCGACCGAGCATCGCCTGCGCTTCCGCGCCGACCTTCAAAAGCTTGCCGCTGTTTTTTTCGACCGCAACGACGCTCGGCTCGTTGAGGACGATACCCTTGTCCTTCACATAGACCAAAACCGACGCGGTACCGAGGTCGATACCGATATCTTTTGCGAATGCACACATAGCTCTTTACCTCTTTTGCTCTTTCTGAAAACTGCAACGGGGAGTGCCCCATATTTTCCCAATATATTTGTATTATAACGGCTTAAAATAGAGTTTGCAATAGCATTATGCGTGTTTTTGAGCGTGATATGTGCCGACAGTCTTGTGCCAATTTCCGTTTTTTCTTCCTTATTTTTCGTCGCTTGCGGCAAGCGTTGCGCAAAGGACGCTCTGCGCGCCCGCCTCCCTGAGTACGCGCACGCATTCGCGCAGCGTGGCGCCCGTCGTCAAAATATCGTCGATGAGCAGGATCCTTGCGCCTTTTACCGCCTCCGTATTCACCGCTTCATATACGCCGAGCACATTCGCCCTGCGCTCCTCCGGAGAGGAAAGCGAGGACTGCGCGGGATTGTCGCGCGTTTTGCGAAGCAGCGTCACCGGCTCGGTGTCCCAGGCGCGGCAGGTCTCCTTTGCCAAAAGAAACGCCTGGTCGTAGCCGCGCACGCGCTTGCGCCTGTCCGACACGGGAACGTAGGTCACGACCTCAAACGCCCCGCCGTACTGCTCCGCCGCTGTTTGCGCCAAAAGCGTTCCGTAGCCTTCCGCGTTGCCGCGTCCGCCGCGGAACTTAAAGCGCAGCAGCGACTCGCGCACGGCGCCGTCATAGCGGAGCGGCGCCACACACGTTCCGATCCCCGTGCGCTCGTGCAGCGGCGTTTCGCAGTAGGGAAGCGACCTTTCGCACTTCGGGCACACGCCGTGTACGCCGTGCTCGCCGCAGAACGCGCACTTCGGCGGAAACAGCAGGTCAAGAAGATACTCCTTACGCTTCTTCATATCGCTATTTTCATCCCTTGAGGTCTTCCGTCTGTATTTTCCCGTGTTCTTTTTCGTAATCTGCGATAAATTTCAACATCAGCTGAATGATCTGGCTGTTGGCCGAACGTCCCGTATAGCCGCAAACATAACGAAATTTCGCTAAAATCGTGCCGTTCACACGGAGCCCGAAATGCTTTTCATTCGATTTGTCCATCTTTGCAAATCCTCCGTAGAGTTATTGTAAATCTATTTTAGATTT
>JAEDKW010000021.1 GCA_016295615.1 Oscillospiraceae bacterium
CTCAGCAGAGCTTCGCGCCTGCAGGGATCGCGTCATCCACGATGAGCAGGTGGAGCTTCTCCTCACCCTTTTCCTTGTGGACGGCGGAGATCAGCATGCCGCAGGACTCAAGACCCATCATCTTGCGCGGCGGCAGATTCAGGATCGCAACGAGCGTCTTGCCGACGAGCGTTTCCGGCTCATACCACTTGTGGATGCCGGAGAGGATCTGACGGTCGGTGCCGCTGCCGTCGTCGAGCGTGAAGCGAAGGAGCTTCTCGCTCTTCTTGACCGCTTCGCACGCCTTGACCTTCACGGCGCGGAAGTCGGACTTGCAGAAGGTGTCGAAATCGACCGTCTCCGTCTCGTACGGCTCAAGCTCGATGGCGGGGAGCGCCGCCTTCTTCTGCGCCTCCTGGATCTCCTCCAGCTCGGCGAGCGCCTTGTCCATATCGATGCGCGGGAAGATGGCTTCGCCCCGGCAAACGGTGACGGTGCCGCTCAGGCTGCCCCACTTTTCGGCGCTGTCCCAGCTTTGGACGTCTTCGCCGGCGCCGATCTGCGCGAAGATCTTCCCGCAGCTCTCGGGCATGACGGGCGTGAGCAGGATCGTGCAGATGCGGACGGCTTCGAGCAGGTTATACATGACGGAGGCAAGGCGCGCCCTGTTTGCTTCGTCCTTGGCAAGCGTCCAGGGCGCAGTTTCGTCGATATACTTGTTGGCGCGCTGGATGCACTTGAACACCGCCTCAAGCGCGTTCTGGAACTGAAGCTTCTCCATCTCGGCTTCGTACCTGCCGCGCAGCGCACTGAGCATGGAAACCAGCTCGTCGTCGAGCGCGTCCGCCTGACGCGACTCGGGGAGCGTGCCGCCGAAGTACTTTTCGACCATCGCGGTCGTGCGGGAGACGAGGTTGCCGAGGTCGTTGGCGAGATCGACGTTGATCGTGTTGATGAGCAGCTCGTTGGAGAAGTTGCCGTCGCTGCCGAACGGGAAGGTACGCAGCAGGAAGAAGCGCAGGGCGTCCACGCCGAAGCGCTCGGCAAGGACGTACGGGTCAACGACGTTGCCCTTGGACTTCGACATCTTGCCGCCGTCGATGACGAGCCAGCCGTGACCGTAGACGTGCCTGGGCAGCGGTTCGCCCATGCTCATGAGCATGGCGGGCCAGATGATGGCGTGGAAGCGCACGATCTCCTTGCCGACGATGTGGTAATCGGCGGGCCAGTATTTGTCATAATCGTCGTACCGGTCGTTCATAAAGCCAAGCGCGGTAATATAGTTGGAAAGCGCGTCGACCCAGACGTAGACAACGTGCTTATCGTCGAAATCAACGGGCACGCCCCACTTGAAGCTCGTGCGCGAAACGCACAGATCCTCAAGACCGGGCTTGATGAAGTTGTTGACCATCTCGTTGACGCGGGAGGCGGGCTGGAGGAAATCGGTATCCTCAAGCAGGTGCTGCACGCGGTCGGCGTACTTGCTCAGCTTGAAGAAGTAGGCTTCCTCCTCGGCGTCCTCGACGTCGCGTCCGCAGTCGGGGCACTTGCCGTCGACGAGCTGGCTCTCGGTCCAGAAGCTCTCACAGGGCTTGCAGTACTTGCCCTTGTAGGTGCCCTTGTAAATGTCGCCGTTGTCATACATTTTGCGGAAGATCTTCTGGATCGCCGCAACATGGTAATCATCCGTCGTGCGGATGAAGCGGTCGTTGGAAATGTTCATCAGCTTCCACAGATCGAGAATGCCGCGTTCGCCGCAAACGATGTTGTCAACGAACTGCTGCGGCGTGACGCCGGCGGCTTTTGCCTTGTCCTCGATCTTCTGACCGTGCTCGTCCGTTCCGGTGAGGAACATGACGTCGTAGCCGGTCAGGCGCTTATAGCGCGCCATCGCGTCGGTCGCGACGGTGCAGTAGGTGTGCCCGATATGCAGCTTGTCCGAGGGGTAGTAAATCGGGGTGGTGATATAGAATTTCTTTTTTTCCATGGTTTTTCCTCTTTTCCTGCCGCCGCCGAATGGAAGCGCGGCAATAATCAAGGTAATCGCGCATGACCGGGCGGCTGCCTGTCCTGCACAGCATTACCTCAGTAGTGTACCACCGTTTCCCCCGTTATTGCAAGTATTTGTCAGAAAAAGAAGCACCCCATTTATCAGAAAATCGTCAGAAAATAACAGATTTCCTGCAAACAGGGTGCTTTCTTCAATCAAGCCGTACTGCTTTCTCAGAAGCCGAAGTTGCCGAAGAACCAGCTCCACGGATCGTAATAACCGCCGTTTTGCGTGTTGTTCTGCGCCGGCGCATCGGTGGTCGTGTCCTCGGGCGTAACATCAAAGGTCAGCTCAAGCTGCACGGTTTCGCCGCCGCGGTAGACGGTGAATGTCGCCGTGTCGCCGGCAGAGTAGCCCTTCTTCGCCGCCGTCAGATCGGAGGTGTCCTTGATCTCCTTGTCGTCGATCTTCAAAATGACATCGCCCATCTGAAGCCCCGCCTTCTCCGCCGCGCTGCCCGGCTCGACGGAGTAGACGAACACGCCCTCGCTCACGCTGTAGCGGTACTGCTGCGCCATCTGCTGCGTCATCGTGCCCGGGGTGATGCCGATGAACGGCTTGTTGGTCACGTAGCCGTTGGTCATGATGTCCTCGATCATGGCGATGACATCGTTGATGGGAATGGCAAAGCCGATGCCCTCGACCGTCGTGGAGGAGTAGGAGGAGTACTTCGCGGACACGATGCCCACGACCTCACCGTAAGTATTGACGAGCGGACCGCCGGAGTTGCCGGGATTGATGGAGCAGTCCACCTGGATCATGTTGAACGGCGTGCCGTCCACATTGATCGCGCGGTCCACGCAGGACACGATGCCCTGCGACATGGAGAACGTCAGCTCGCCGAGCGGGTTGCCGATGGCGGCGACCGTCTCGCCGATGGCAAGCTTGCTCGAATCGCCAAGCACCACGGGCGAAAGTCCGGTGACATCGATCTTGATGACCGCGACATCGTAATCCTCGTCGCCGCCGATGACGGAAGCGTCATAGGTCTCGCCGTTGTAGAGCGTGACCTTGACGGAGCTGGCGCCCTCGACCACATGGTAGTTTGTGACGATGTAGCCGTCCTGCGTGATGGCAAAGCCCGTGCCGCTCGCCGCGTTTTCCACTGTCTGACCGAAGTAGTTGGTCGAGGTGGAGGACACGTTGACGGAAACGACGCTGTTGACATTCGCGGCATAGACCTCCGGCATCGTAAGCTGCTTGCCGCCGCCGACCTTCACGGTGGAGATCTCCGCCACCTCGCGGTCACTGACCTGCACGCTGGTATGGTTGACCCTCGTGCCGAGAATGGCGTGGCTCACGCCCGCGCCGACCAGACCGCCGAGCAGCGCGCAGCACAGCGCCAGCGCCGCGATCTTCAGTCCGCCGCGGTTTTTCTTCTTCGGCTTTTCCTCCCACGGCTCATCGGCATAGTTTCTGATGTCCACCGGCTCGTTGGGATTTGTGTCCCCCTTGCGGTAGTTGTAATGATAGAGATTGTTTTCATCCTCGTAATACATGCAAAGGACCTCCTTTTTATCGGAAACCGCCTCTGCGGTCTTTTGACAATACACACTATACGGTATATTTATGTCTTTTTCTTGAACAATTCTTTTTCATTTTTTAAACGTTCCTTAAGGATGCGAAGTTTTGCTTGCTCTTTGCGTGCGCGCATACTAAAATATCCGTAAACTGCATTGCAATTCACGGAGGTGGCAAAACTTGCTGCGCATCGACTCTCTCAAACTGCCCATCGGCGCGGATGACGCCGCCCTGCGCCGCGCTGCCGCGCGGACGCTGCGTATCGGTGCGGACAAGATCGGCGAGCTGCGTCTGCTGCGCCGCTCGATCGACGCGCGCGAGGGCGTGACGCTCGTGTGCTCCGCCGCCGTGAGTGTACCGGATGAAACTGCCGTGCTGCGCCGCTGCCGCGGCAAAAGCGTCTCGCGCTATGAACCCGAACGCTACCGTCTGCCCGGGCGCGCGGAAGCGCCCGCGCTTCGCCCCGTCGTGATCGGCGCAGGTCCTGCAGGGCTCTTCTGCGCACTGGTCCTTGCCCGCTGCGGCGCAAAGCCGGTCGTGCTCGAGCGCGGCCGCTGTGTCGAGCAGCGCAGGCGCGATGTCAGGCATTTCTGGCAGACCGGCAAGCTGGACACGGTCTCGAACGTGCAGTTCGGCGAGGGCGGCGCCGGCGCATTTTCCGACGGCAAGCTCTCGACCGGCACCAAAGACCTGCGGCACGGCTTTATTCTGGAGGAATTCGTCCGTTTCGGCGCGAGCGAAGATATTCTGCTCGACGCCAAGCCTCACGTCGGCACGGATAAGCTGTATACCGTCCTGCAAAACATGCGCCGTGAGCTGCTCTCGCTCGGCGCGGAGATGCGCTTTTCCCATCAGGTCATTGGGATCGAGCGCGCCGGCGGTCATGTGACCGCGCTGCGCGTCGCCTCACCCGGTGGCGAATATACGCTGCCGGCGCGACATGCCGTGCTCGCGGTCGGTCACAGTGCGCGTGATACGTTCGCGCTGCTCAAGTCGCTCGGCGTACCGATGGAGCAAAAGCCCTTTGCCGTGGGCGTGCGCATTGAGCACAGGCAATCCGATATGGACGCCGCGCAATATAAAGAGGCGGCCGGCTCACCCTTCCTGCCGCCCACATCGTATAAGCTCGCCTGCCACACGAGCGGCGGACGCGGCGTGTTTTCGTTCTGCGTCTGTCCCGGCGGACAGGTCGTTGCCGCCGCCTCGGAGCCGGGACGTGTCGTCACCAACGGCATGAGCGAGTTTGCGCGCGACGGAGAAAACATCAACGGCGGTCTTCTCGTGTCCGTCACGCCGGAGGATTTTGGCTCAGCCGACGTACTCGCCGGCGTTGCGTTCCAGCGAAGGCTGGAGGAGGCGGCATACCGCGCCGGCGGCGGAACATACGCGGCTCCCGCGCAGACGGTCGGCGATTTCCTCGCCCACCGCCCCTCGACAGGCGCGGGCAGGGTCGCGCCCTCGTACCGTCCGGATGTCCGCTGGTGCGATCTGCACGAGTGCCTGCCGGACTTCGTGTGCGCGGCGCTGGAGGAAGCGCTCCCCGTGCTTGAGCGCAAGCTCCGCGGCTTTGCCTCGCCCGATGCGGTGCTCACCGCGGTGGAGACGCGCTCGTCGTCGCCCGTGCGGATCCTGCGCGACGAGACCTGTCAATCCGCGCTGCGCGGACTGTATCCCTGCGGCGAGGGCGCCGGCTACGCCGGCGGCATCATGAGCGCCGCAGCCGACGGCATGCGCTGTGCCGAACAGATTTTGGAGGAATTACGGGGCGAAGCGCAGGTTTCTGCCCTGCAATAAACAGAAGGAAAAGCCGCTTTTCCTGCCGCCGGCGCGGCGGAGAAGCACGGCGCGCGGTGACCGCTGCTTTTTTCGCTCTCTGCGCGCCCCGCAGCAAAAAAAGAAAGGGACAACACAACCATGGCTAAAAAAATCGGCGTCATCATCGACTTTCTGACCGACGAATACGCGAAGAAAATCAACGAAGCGGCGGCTTCCCACGGCTACGAGGTGGAGTATTTCGACTCCAGCCGCGCAGCCGTCGGCAACGTGGACGACTGTGAGATCATCTACGGTCACCCCTCGCAGAAGGTCATCGCAAGCGCGAAAAATCTCAAGTGGTTTGCCTGCTGCTGGGCAGGTGTGGACCGCTTCTGCCGGGACGAGCTCTATCAGGATCCCGACTGCCTGCTCACCAACGCCTCCGGCGCTTACGGCACCACGATCGCCGAGCATATCACGATGGTCGCGCTGATGCTCCTGCGCCGCCAGATGGAGTACACGGAGATCATCCGCAGCGGCGGCTGGAGCGTGCTTGACGGCGGCATCCGCTCACTCCACGGCGCGCGCATCACGGTGCTCGGCACCGGGGACATCGGCACGGAGTTTGCCCGCCGCGCGCGTGCCTTCCACCCCGAAAAGCTCATCGGCGTGCGCCGCAGCGTGAGGCCGAATCCCGATTTTGATGAGATCCACGCCATCGGCGAGCTGGACGCCCTGCTGCCCGGGACCGATCTTCTCGTCATGGCGCTGCCGTCCACGCCCGACACGGAGGGTATTCTCAGCCGTGAGCGGCTGGCGCTGCTGCCCGACACCGCCTACGTCATCAATGTCGGGCGCGGCACGGCAGTCGACCAGGACGCGCTGATCGACGCGCTCAACGCCGGTCGGCTTGCCGGCGCGGCGCTCGATGTGGTGGTGCCCGAGCCGCTGCCGGCGGATCACAGGCTGCGCAGCGCGAAAAACCTGCTGCTTACGCCGCACGTTGCCGGCAACATGACGCTCGGCTACACCTGCGAGCTGAATGTGAAGATGTTCTGCGACAATCTTGACCGTTATGCCGGCAACCGTCCGCTGACGCATCTCGTGGACCGGAAAAAGGGCTATTGAATTCGTGATCGCTCGATAGAAACAGAAAGGCAGTCCTATGTCAAAAACACGAACCAAAAACCATATCCTCCGTCTCGTGCAGGGCGTGATCATCGGCGCCGGCGCGATCCTGCCCGGCATTTCCGGCGGCGTGCTCGCCGTCATCTTCGGCATCTACCGCCCGATGATGGAGGTGCTCACGCACCCGAAGCAGGCGCTTCGCCGCTACTGGCGGATGCTGCTGCCTGTGGGCATCGGCTGGGCGCTGGGCTTTTTCGGCGGAAGCGGCGCCGTTTTGCTGCTGTTCAACCACTCCGAAACGCTTGCGACTTGTCTTTTCATCGGTCTCATTCTCGGCACCGTTCCCGGTTTGTGGCGCGAAGCCGGCGAGCAGGGGCGAAGCCGCGGGGCGTATTTTTCCGCCGGTTTGAGCTTCCTTGTGCTCTTTTCGCTGCTGCTGGGCGTGCAGCTCGGCTCGTTCGGGCAGATGAAAGCAAACTTTTTCGGCTTTCTTTTCTGCGGCGTGCTGTGGGGACTGAGCCTGATCGTCCCCGGCATGACGTCGTCCTCCATTCTCATGGCGGTCGATCTGCTCGCGCCGATGCTCGACGGGATCACGGCGTTCGACCTTTCCGTCATTCTCCCATGGCTGCTCGGCATGCTCGGCACGATCCTGCTGCTTGCGCGCGTGATCAACTGGCTCTTTAAGGCACACTACGCGCTCGCCTCCCACGCGGTCGTCGGCATCGTGCTTGCCTCCACGCTCATTATCATTCCCCTCTCGTACGCGAGCGCAGGCGAAGCCGCTGCGTGCCTGCTCTGTGCCGGGATCGGCGCGGTGCTGGCGCACTTGTCCGGCAAGCTGCAGGCAGCGGAAGAATCCTGACAGCCCGCTCTCTTGTCTCCAATACAAATACAAAACCCGCGGAGCGCCGATTGAACGCTCCGCGGGCTTTTTCAAGCGTTTTTGTTTTCCGAAGCTTTTTGGGATTTTCAGTCCCGATATTCTTTACTGATTTTCCGGTTCTTCCTTTTCCCCGTCCGCCTTCTCCGTTTCCGGAGTCTCCTCCGCGGGAGCGTCCTGCGGCGGCTCCTCCGCGAGCGGCGGCATCTCGATCTTCTCGCTCGTCATCGAGATGTGCCTGGCGGGCGCCTCAATGAGCTCCGGCTCGGAGGGGCGGAACCCGTCCTGCGCGGTCTTGCGCGTGGAGGCATAAGCGTCCTCGACCGTAGCGGGATCGCGCCCTTCGAGGATGGCAACCATCTCGCCGCCGGTGATCGTTTCCTTTTCGAGAAGGTAGGCGACGACCTTGTCCATATCCTCGCGGTTCTCCCGGATGACCCTGACAGCCTCCTGGTAGCACCGGTCAAGGATCGTTTTGACCTCCTTATCCATGAGCGCGGCGGTATCCTGCGCGCAGTCGAGACCGTAGCCGCCGTCAAGATACTGATTGCGCACGCTGCCGAGCGCCATCATGCCGAACGCATCGCTCATGCCGAACATGGCGACCATGTTGCGCGCGATGCCGGTGGCCTCCTGAATATCCTGCGACGCGCCGTTGGTCATCGTGTTCATCACGACCTCCTCCGCGGCACGACCGCCCATGGAGACGGCGATCTTCGCCATCAGCTCATCCTTGGTGCGCAGGTTCGTCTTGTCCTCCTCAGGCATGAGCAGCGTGTAGCCGAGGCTGCCCTCCGTGTGCGGGACGATGGTGATCTTCTGCACCGGCTCGGCGTTTTTCTGCTTATAGGCGACCATGGCGTGACCGACCTCGTGGTAGGCGACGAGCTTCTTTTCAAACTCGGTGAGTACGCTGTTTTTCTTTTCACTGCCGGCGATGACGAACTCAAACGCGGCAAGCATGTCCTCCTGCGTCACGAAGCGGCGACCCTTGCGCACGGCGCGCAGCGCCGCTTCGTTGGCGAGATTGGCAAGATCGGCGCCCACGCAGCCCGCAGTGGCAAGGGCGACCTTCCTGAGGTCGACGTCCTCGGCGAGCTTGATGTTTCTCGTATGCACCTCAAGCGTAGCCAAACGGCCTGCGAGGTTGGGACGGTCGATCGTGATGCGGCGGTCAAAGCGCCCGGGACGCAGCAGCGCCTTGTCGAGCACCTCGGGACGGTTGGTGGCGGCGAGAACGATGACGCCCTTGCTGGGGTCAAAGCCGTCCATCTCGGCAAGGAGCTGGTTGAGCGTCTGCTCGCGCTCATCGTTGCCGCCGAAGCGTCCGCCGTCGCGCGATTTGCCGATGGTGTCGATCTCATCGATGAAGATGATGCACGGCGCGACCTTGCTGGCTTCGCTGAACAGGTCACGCACGCGGCTTGCACCCACGCCCACAAACATTTCCACAAAGTCGGAGCCGGAGATGGAGAAAAACGGCACGTTCGCCTCACCGGCGACCGCCTTGGCAAGCAGCGTCTTGCCCGTACCGGGTGAGCCGACGAGCAGTGCGCCCTTGGGGATCTTCGCGCCGATGGCGGTGTATTTTTCGGGGTTGTGGAGAAAGTCGATGATCTCCTCGAGCGATTCCTTTGCCTCGTCCTGACCGGCAACGTCGTCAAACGTAACGCCGGTGGTTTTTTCCATGTAGACCTTGGCATTCGCCTTGCCGACATTGCCGATGCCGAAACCGCCCATGCCGCCGCTCTTTTTCGACAGCAGATTCATCATCAGCATGAAGAGCCCGACCATCAGTGCAGCCGGCACGATATAGCTCATCATGAACGCCAGAATCGGCGACAGCTGGGGAACATAGGGCTTGGTGTACTCCACGCCGTACTCGTCCAGCAGCGCCATCAGGCTCTCGTTTCCGTCGGGAATGATGGTGGTAAAGAGCGTATAGTTTTCATCGTAGCTCTTGCCTTCCCCGTCGGTGTATACAAAGCCCTCCACCGGCGTGACGGTGAACACATCGTCTCCAAACTCGACGGATTCGATCTTCCCCTCGCGCACGAGCTCGACCAATTCGCTGTACGCGATCTCCTGCGAAGTCGCCGCGTCGCGCTGTCCGGCAAGCATCGTGGAAATATAGTTGATACCGATCGTTGCAATCAGCGCCCAGACCACGAGCGAAAATACGCCGCGGCTGTTCTTGCCCTTCTGATTCGGATTATTTTTCTTGTCCTTGTTGTTTTGATCCATTTTTTCCTCCTGTGGGGACGAAGCCCCGAAGAAATCCCTATCTTGCGTTGCATTGTAACATACAATTCTTTTTCCCACAAGCCGGGGTTGGTGAACTTTCGGTGAATTTTTGCATGATTTTTCTCTTTCTATTATCCTCCGGTTGTGATATAGTGTTTATATCTATAGGAATTTTTACATAAGGAGTCACTCTTATGCGTCAGGATCATCAGGAAGAAACCGCTGCCAAGCGAGCGCGCCCTGCGGAGCAGGATCCCGGGGCGGACGGTCTGATCGAGGGTCGCAACGCCGTGATCGAAGCGCTGCGCGCCGGAACAAGCATTGACAAAATTTACCTGCAAAAGGGTGAGACCGACCGCACGCTCGGTCACATTGCCTCCACCGCGCGCGAAAAGGGCATCGTCGTGGTGGATGCGGACAAGCGCAAGCTTGATTTCATGAGCCGCACGCACGCCCATCAGGGCGTCATCGCGCTTGCCTCCGTGCGCGAGTATGTGAGCGTTGCGGATATTTTGAACGCCGCGCGCGAAAAGGGCGAAGCGCCGCTCATCGTCGTGTGCGACGAGATCTCCGACCCGCACAACCTGGGCGCCATCATCCGCACCGCCGAATGCGCCGGCGCGCACGGCGTCATCATTCCCAAGCGCCGCAGCGCGGGCTTAACGAGCGTCGTCGGCAAGACAAGCGCCGGCGCGGTGAGCTATGTTCCCGTTGCGCGCGTGCCGAACATCGCGGCGCTTTTGAAGGAGCTGCAAAAGGAGGGCGTGTGGGTCTTTGGCACCGCCGCCGAGGGCACGACCACGCTCTACGACGCCGATCTCAAGGGTCCTGCCGCCATTGTCATCGGCTCCGAGGGCGACGGCATGACGCGCCTTGTGCGCGAGGGATGCGATTTTCTGGTCAGCATCCCCATGAAGGGCAGAATTTCGTCGCTCAACGCTTCCGCTGCCGCCGCCATTCTTCTGTATGAGGCCGTGCGCCAGCGCCTGAACTGATATCGGAAAAAAGGATTTTTTTCATGGATCACTGGGATTTGGAATTTGAACAGACGCTTGCCGAGTCCGAGGCGCTGCTGAAAAACACCGCGCGCAGCCTGGACGAGGACGCGGACTACTCGCTCGACAGCATTCTCGCCGAATTCGGCGGCAGTCCTGCCGAGCCGGCCGAAACCGCGCCGGAACCCGGGGAGCAGACGCTGCTGGAGGATGCGCAGGAGGACGCGCCTTCCCCCTCCGACGGTACGGACGCGGAGGAGGGCTCCCCCGCGGGCATGAGCCTTCAGGACGTGCTCGCGCAGACCGTGCAGACGGTTCTCAACGAGCAGGAGCACGAGCCGGTCATCGCCGGGCAGCCGCCGCGCCGCGGTCTTTTTTCCCGCAAAAAGCTGCAGGAGACCGAGGAGCTGTACACGCGCGGAGATGCCGCCGGGGACACAGAGGACGAGCCGGAGGACGAGAGCGAGCCGCCGGAGCGCCCGATCGAGGAAACGCTTTCCCACTACCGCACAAAGCTCGCCTCCGCGCGCCGCGCAAGCCGCGCCGCGGCGATCCTTGCCGCCGTCATGTGGGCGGCGCTGCTGCTGGACTTTTTCGGTGTGATGCCGGCGTTTTACACGAACGAGCCGCTGCTGCAAACGCTGCCGTATCTCGTTTTGGAGCTTCTCGCCTGTGTGATCGCGCGCAGCGTCTTTGTCTCCGCGTGGGAAAAGCTGCGCAAAAAGACCGTTTCCTACGAGCTGCTCGCCTCGCTTCTGTGTCTTTCTTCCGCGGTTGATACCGCGCTGTGCCTGCTGTCCGGGGCACGCAGCGAAGGACCTTCGCCGTTCCATGCGCTCGCCGTGCTGTCGCTGCTTGCCGCCCTGCTGGGACAGTACTGCCTGGCGCGCGGCATGTACGATACCTTCCGCGTCGCCGCCATCGGCGAGCCGCCCTATATGGTCACCGTGACCGCCGGCGGCGCCGCCAAGCGCAGCGGGCAGACCGTCGGCTTTTCCAACTGCGCCGCGCGCGAGGACCCCGCAAGCCGCTGGCAGCGTGCGCTGCTGCCGGTGATTCTTGCCGCCGCGCTCGTTTTCTCCGTGCTCTCCACACTGGAAGCGCACGCGCCGCTGCTGTTTTTCTGGAACCTTTCCGCGCTCCTTTGCGGCGCGGGCACACTTGCCCTGCCGCTTGTCTACGCCTATCCGCTCAAAAAGCTCGCCGCCCGCCTGACAAAAAGCGGCAGCGCGATCGCCGGCTTTGCCGGAGCGGACGCGATCCGCACGAGCAACTGCATGATCCTCACCGACGGAGACCTTTTTCCGCCCGGCACGATCACGCTCAACGGTCTGAAGGTCTTCGGCGAGGAGAGCGGCAAGGTCATCTCCTACGCCGCCACGATGGCGCACGCTTCGGACTGCGGTCTGACGCGCCTGTTTGACCACCTTCTGCTCAGCGACGGCGGGCAGCTCCAGCCGCTGGATGACCTGAGCTTTTATGAAGAGGGCGGAATGAGCGGCACCATCCGCGGCGAGACGGTGCTCTTCGGCACGCTTTCCTTCTTCCGCAAAAAAGGCATCTCTCTCCCGCGCGACATCAAGCTGCAGACCGGCGTCTACCTTGCTGTGGACGGGGCGCTCATCGCGGTGTTCGCGGTGAAGTACATGGCGGCGGAGAACGTGGACTGGGCGGTCCATGCGCTGCACCGCAGCCGCATTACCCCCGTGCTCGCCGTGCGCGACGCGAACATCACGCCCACGCTGCTAAAGCGCAAGTTCGGCACCGATGCGCGCGCCGTTTTCCCCAAGCTCTCCACGCGTCTCGCCCTTTCCGAGCGCAGCGGGGGCAGTCCCTGCGCGCTGCTGTTCCGCGAAGGACTCATGCCCTATGCCGAGGTGACGCTCGGCAGCAAGCGCCTCTGCCGCGCCGTGCGCGCCGGCAGCCGGCTGTCGCTGCTCGGCAGCATCGTGGGAACGCTGCTGTCGTTCTACCTGACGTTTGTCGGCGCGTACCGCGCGCTCACGCCGCCGGCGATGCTCGCGTTTTCCGCTTTGTGGACGCTCGCGGCGCTCATTGACGCCGTTTTTGTGGACCGTTACTGAGCGGTTTTACTGAAAAATTCCCCAAATTACTGAAAATTGTTGTTGTATTAGAGAAAAATTTATTATATAATTCGCTTGTTGAGTATCTTCCCGCACGGGATTGACATTTGGAAGGAGACGAACCCCTATGAGTGCTAAAGACGTACGCAACATCTGCCTGCTCGGTCACGGCGGCAGCGGCAAGACCACGCTCGCTGAGAGCATGCTTTTCCTTACCGGCGGCACGGACCGTTTCGGCAAGGTTGCCGACGGCAATACCACCTGCGACTACGATCCCGAGGAGATCAAGAGAAGCATCTCCATTTCCCTGGCAGTCGCCCCCGTCAAATATAAGAACGTCAAGATCAACGTCCTCGACGCTCCCGGCAACTTCGACTTTGCCGGCGAAGCGCTCTCCGCCATCCGCGCCAGTGAGTGCGCGGTCCTCGTCTGCGGCGCCAAGGACGGTCTTTCCGTCGGTGCGCAGCGCTGCTGGAAGATGCTGGGCAAAAAACCCCGCATGATCTTCATCAACCGCACCGATGAAGACAACTCCGATTACAACGCCTGCTTCGCCGCCCTGAAGGAAAAGTTCGGCGCCGCCATCGCCCCCATCGTCGCTCCCGTGACGGACGACGCCGGTCATGTCACCGCGATCGTTGACCTGCTGCACAACAAGGCATACGAGATCAAGGGCGGCAAGGCGGTTGAGTGTGCCATCCCCGCCGCCGTCAAGGACGAGGCGGAAGCCGCCCGCGCCGAGCTGATGGAAGCCGCCGCCGGCGCCGATGAAGAGCTGATGGAAAAGTTCTTCGACACCATGGAGCTTTCCGACGCCGAGATCGCCAAGGGTCTCAAGCTCGGCGTCAAGGACGGCAGCGTCGCGCCCGTGCTCTGCGGCAGCGCCACCACCGGTCTCGGCGTTGACATGCTGATGCAGACCATTATCGACCTCGTCCCCATCGCCACCGACATGGATGCCGAAGCCGCCAAGGACGACGACGGCAAGGACATCGAGGTCGCTCACGATGAAAACGGCGCCACCGCCGCCATCGTCTTCAAGACCATCTCCGACCAGTACGGCAAGTACTCCCTCATCAAGGTCGTGCGCGGCAAGGTCACAAGCGACATGTCCCTCTACAATCCCACGACCGGCAACACCGAAAAGCTCGGGCGTCTCTATACCATCAAGGGCAAGAAGAACGAGGAAGTCAAGGAGATCTGCTGCGGCGACATCGGCGCCATCGCCAAGATGGACCGCGTCAGGACCGGCGACACGCTGTGCGACGCGAAGAACGTCGTCGTGCTCAAGGGCATGGACTTTGCCGAGCCCTGCTACTCCCGCGCCATCGCTCCCAAGACCCGCGGTCAGGAGGATAAGCTCGGCACCGGTCTCAACCGTCTGAACGAGGAAGATCCGACCTTCACCATCACCAACAACGCCGAGACGCACCAGATCGTCATTGCCGGCGCAGGCGATATTCAGATCGACGTTCTGTGTTCCAAGCTCAAGAGCCGCTTCGGCGTGGATGCCGAGCTTGACACGCCGCGCGTTCCCTACCGTGAAAAGATCCGCAAGACCGTCCAAAAGCAGGGTCGCCATAAGAAGCAGACCGGCGGCAGCGGTCAGTTCGGTGATGTTTGGATCCGCTTTGAGCCGAATGAGGAGTCCGAAGAGATGGTCTTCGCCGAGGAAGTCTTCGGCGGCTCCGTCCCCAAGAACTTCTTCCCCGCCGTGGAAAAGGGTCTGCGCGAAGCCTGCCTGCACGGTCCGCTCGCCGGTTATCCCGTCGTCAACCTCAAGGCCGTCCTTTATGACGGTTCCTATCACCCCGTTGACTCCTCCGAAATCGCGTTCAAGACCGCTGCCAACCTCGCTTACAAGGCAGCCATGCCCGAAGCCTCCCCCGTTCTGCTTGAGCCGGTCTGTGAGCTGAAGGTCACCGTGCCCGATCAGTACATGGGCGATATCCTCGGCGATCTCAACAAGCGCCGCGGCCGCGTCATGGGCATGACCCCCACCGGTGACGGCGAACAGGTCATCGAGGCGGAGTGCCCCGAAGCTGAGCTGATGAGCTACGCCATCGACCTGCGCTCCATGACCCAGTCCCGCGGTTCCTTCGTGATGCACTTCGTGCGTTACGAGCAGTGCCCGGGCGACGCTCAGGAAAAGGCCATCGCCGCCGCCAAGGCCCTGCAGGAAGCGGAATAACTCCTCGAATAACACATACCAAAAAAGGATGGTTCTCTTGTAAAAGAGAACCATCCTTTTTGAGTTTTTAGGAAAGCAGCTTGTCTCTGCGCCTCTTTTCACTGCCGCTGTGCCGCCTTTGACAAAAAACGACCGCTGATGCGGTCGTTTATGTC
>JAEDKW010000117.1 GCA_016295615.1 Oscillospiraceae bacterium
TTTACAAGGTACACGCTCCGGCTTTCGGACGCTCGCGCTCCAACCGCGGAACATTTGCTAATATACTACCCTTCTTTCCTTTTGTCAATACTTTTTTTCTTTTTTTCGACTTTTTTCCTTTCACAAAATTCGTCCCGGTCACGGCAAGCACTATTTTAGCACGCAAAAACAGAGCTTGCAAATGCAATCTCCGGCGTTTCTGCTTGTCTTTTCCCATGCCCGGTGGTATACTATTTTTATTATAGTTAAGATGCAAAAGGAGTCTTCTATGCAGATCCGACACACTTTGCAGGAATACATCGACGCGCTGCGCGACGCCGGCATTCTGACTGCCCACAACGTTGAAGGCACACTCGCACGGCAGACGATCACATGCCTGACTTACGACACGCGCACTCTCAGTGCCGACGCGCTTTTCATCTGTAAGGGCGCACATTTCAAGGAGGAGTATCTTCACGCGGCGCTCGCCGGCGGCGCTGTCGCCTATGTTGCCGACCACCGCTACGAGGTGGATGCGCCGTACATTCTTGTCAGCGACATCCGCTATTCGCTCGTCGTGCTCGGTCAGCTTTTTTATAATAAGGTAACGCAGGCCATTGCCTCTGTCGCCATCACCGGCACCAAGGGCAAAAGCACGACCGCTTACTATGTCCGCTATATCCTCAACGACTGGCTTGCTGCGCAGGGCAAGCCGCCGTGCGCCATCCTCTCCTCCATTGACAACTACGACGGTGTGGTGAGCGAGGAATCGCACATTACGACGCCGGAGGTGCTGGAGCTTTACGGGCATTTTCAGAACGCTGTGGATTCGGGGATCTCGCACCTTGTCATGGAGGCGTCGTCCCAAGCGCTCAAGTACGGGCGCGTGCGCGGCATCACGTTTGACGTGGGCGCATGGCTCAACATCGGCAGCGACCATATCAGTCCCATCGAGCACCCCGATTTTGACGATTATTTTGCATCCAAGCTGAAGATTTTTGATTCCTGCCGTTTCGGCTGCGTCAACACCGACGCGCAGCACGCGCAGCGCGTGGTCGAATACGCCAAAAGCCGCTGCGAGCTGATCACCTTCGGCTCGCACGAGAGCGACACGATTGATTGCCAAAGCGTCGAAAAGCGCGCGGACGGGCTGTTCTTTACCGTGCGTTCTCCCAAATATAACGGTGAGTTTTCCATCACGATGCCGGGGCTTTTCAATGTTTCCAACGCGCTCGGCGCAATGGCGATCTCGACGGCGCTGAATATTCCGGAGGAATTTGTCCGCTCGGGACTGCGCAGGGCGCGCGCCGGCGGGCGCATGCAGGTGTATGAAAGCCGCGACAAAAAAGTGACGGTCATCGTCGACTACGCACACAACCGCATGAGCTTTGACGCGCTCTACCGCTCGGTCAAGGTCGAGTACCCCGGCAGGAAGATGATCTCCATTTTCGGCTGTCCCGGCAACCACGCGCTGCAGCGCCGCAGGGACCTGGGCGAGCTGAGCGGGCAGAACTGCGATTTCGTCTACATCACCGAGGAGGACAGCGGCTCTGAGCCGTTTGCGCAGATCGCCGCCGAGATCGCGCGGCATGTCGCCTGCCCGCACCTCATTCTGGAGGACCGCGACGAGTGCATCCGCCGCGCCATTCTGGAGGACACGGGCGAGCGCGTGATCCTGCTCACCGGCAAGGGCGAGGAGACCCGCATGAAGCGCGGCAGCGTCTATGTGGAGTATCCCTCCGACGTGGAGATGGCGCGCAGATATCTCGCCGTTTATGATGAAAGCGAGGCGGGAAAGTGAAGAAAAGCTGCAAGCATGACTTCCTGCCCATCATTTTGGGCAGCGATGAAAACGCCTACGGCACCGCGCGCCTGTTCCGCGAGGCATATCCCGAGATCACGCCGCTGCTGCTTTGCACGCAGCAGCTCGTCCCCACGCGGCATTCGCACCTGTTCCTCTGCCGCGTCATTCCGGACTTTGAGCGCGAGGATGTATTCCCCGATGTGCTTTTGGGCATTCTTCGTCAGTGCGCGAAGGAGTACGGCAAGCTGCTCGTCATCCCCTGCTCGGACTATTATACAGGTCTTCTGTGCCGCCACTACGATCACTTTGAAGGCTTGATCGCCAACCGTTTTATTCCCGAACCGCTGCTCGAGACCTTTGACACCAAGGACCGCTTCTATGCGCTGTGCGAGAAATACCGTCTTGACTATCCCAAGACGCTTGTCTGCGGCAGGGTCGACCGCGCCGCCGCCATTGATCGCATGCCCTTTGATTTTCCCATCGTCGTCAAGCCCGAAAACAGCAACGCGCTCGATTATCTGCGCTGTCACTTTGAGGGACAGAAGAAAGTATTTTTCTTCAGCACCCGCGAAGAGTATCTCACGATGGTCAAGGCGATGGACGCTTCCAACTACGGCGGCAAGCTCGTCCTGCAGGAGTTTATTCCCGGCGGCGATGACGCCATGCGCGTGCTCAACAGCTATTCCGACCTTGACGGCAGGGTGCGTGCGATGTGTCTCGGTCAGCCGGTGCTGGAGTACTATGACCCCAAGTCCGTCGGCAACTACGCCGCCATTCTCTCGCGCGGCGACACGGCGCTGTACGGGAAGATGCAGGCGTTTTTGGAGGAGCTGGGCTATGTCGGCTTTTCCAACATTGATATGAAGTATGACCGCCGCACCGGACGCTATCTTCTTTTTGAGATCAATCCGCGGCTCGGGCGCAGCAGCTACTTCTGCCGCGCGGCGGGGATCAACATGATGAAGCTTCTCGCCGAGGACGTCGTATACGGCAGGCGCGGGGACTGCGTATACAACCGGAACACCGCGCTGTGGCTCAATGTGCCGCGGGGGATCCTCGAGCGCTATGTCAAAAACGATGCGCTGCGCAAAGAGCTCCGCTCCTGCAAGGCGACCCACACGCTGTTCTGCAGAGGCGACCTCTCCGTGCAGCGGCTCTACCGGCTCTGCCGCTACTACGCCGCGCAGTATCACAACTTCCGCGACTACTATTTCGATAAAGAGCAAAG
>JAEDKW010000022.1 GCA_016295615.1 Oscillospiraceae bacterium
ATATTTTTTCCTTGCATTTTTAGGCATCTATGTATTCTTTTCCTCATTCTGGTAAAAAGACTAACGGAAAGGAGCGAAAATAAACACATGAAGATTGATAAAGAAGGCATTCAGTTTGAAGATAAACCGATAACAAAAAGCGCAAAGGTTATTTTTACAATAACTGTTTTTACAATAATTGCTTGCATGATTGCCTTGTGTCTTGTTTCCATGCCATCTGTCTCGCTCTTGAACACAGTTCAAAGATGCACTTATATGATACTGCTTCTCACCATAGCAAATCTTTCTTTAAACATATTCTCCCTATATATGGTTTATCATGCTTTATCAGTTCTCAAAGGAGGAAACCAGGGATAAATAATGTTGACAAATAGCATTGGGCATTATACTGATTTCCCTAATTCTATAATTACAATGCACATAGTGGGACGGCTGTGCCGTCCCGCTATGTGTTTTATTTACAGCTACTGCTGTATCTGACCGAGCAAATGCCGCCTTCTGCGCGATGAGCTTTTGGTCAGATCCTTAGCGCTTACTTTGTTGCTACAGTCCCAGCTCCACGGCGCGCCGGAACCGAACGTCGCCGTGAATGGCGGCGTCGATGCGCGCGATGAGCGCTTCGCGGTCACGGTTGAGTGTGCCGGCGAGCGGAAGGTAGTTCGAGGCGTGGTTGGAGCGGAACACACTGCCCTCGGAGTCGATGTGCTCCAAAAGAAGGCGCGTTTCCTGCGCAAGCTCAATGGGACCGAGCATGGTGATCTCGCCGTTTTTGATCCAGTCATGCAGGGGCGTGCCCGTGTAGACGCGCAGCGTCAGCAGCGCCACATAGTCCGCCTTGATGCGAGAGAGCGCCTTCGCCGTGTCGATCGCGTGGATCTCGGACTGCTCCCTGCCGCCCATACCGCTGATGGCGGTGATGGAGATCGTCATGCCGGCGGCCTTGGCGCGCAGACTCTGCTCGATCGTTTCCTCCACCGTTACGCCCTTCATATACTTTTTGAGCAGCGCCTCGTTGCCTGTTTCAAGCCCGATGTAGACGATGCCGAGACCGTGCTGGCGAAGCGTGCGCAGCTCCTCGTCCGTCTTGCCGCGAATGGCCTTGGCGCCGGCATATGCCGCCACACGGGTGCATTCGGGGAAGTACTGCCTGATATAGTCAAGCACGGCGAGCAGATAATCCATCGGCAGCACGAGCGCGTCGCCGTCGGCAAGAAAGATCTTATCGATCTCGCGGCTGTACGAGCGCGCCTCGGCAAGGTCGCCGAGCACCTGCTCCAGGGGGTTGATGGAGAACTTTTTGTCCTTATACATGATGCAAAACGCGCACTTGTTGTGGCTGCACCCGAGCGTACACTGCACGATCAGACTCCGTGCTTCGCTCGGCGGACGGTAGACGCTTCCGGAATAATGCATGGCTTTTCTCCTTTAGACTTCCAGTTTTTTCTGACACTTATCCATAAAACGCTCTGCGGTGACGATCGCACGCTGGTGCGTACCCTCACCGATGAGACCGCATGCGTCGTACGCGGAAGCGCTGAAATCGACCAGCTTGCCGTTTGCTGAGATGCCGGTGACCTCCACGCGCACGCATACCTCCATGCCGACGGGCGTGGGGGAGACGTGGCTGATGCTCACAAGCGTGCCGACGCTGCTTTTGCCGTCTTCGAGGAACTGGTTCATATAGCAGAAGGCGGCATGTTCCACCATGGCGATGAGATACGGTGTGCCGAGCACCGGGAGGGCGCCGCTGCCGAGCGCGGCGGCGGTAAGTTCGGGCGTGACGGCTTTTTTCCATTCATAGGCGTCTCCGATTTTCATATCTGATGCTTCACTCCTTACTTTTCGGCCTTGACCTTGATCCAGAGCTTGGAAAGCTCCTTTTGCAGCGTGCGGTTGTCGTGGAACATTTCGTCCATTTCACCGTCGCTGCGCGGCAGGTAGGCTTCGTTTTCGGCATAGAGGTCTTCGCTGCCGGACATCTCCTCGAGCACCTCAGCGTTCGGGGAAGCATAGCCGACGGTCTCGGAGTTGTCAAACGAAGCCTCATAGGTGAGCGTATAGTTGATGAACTCATGCGCAAGCAGCGGGTTTTCCGCGTTGGCGGGAATGACCATCGCATCGCACCAGATATTCGTGCCCTCGTTTGGCATGGAGAAGCTCATTTCCTCATTCTCGTCAAGAATGACGGTGGCATCCCCGGAATAGACGACGGCGATGTCCTTATAGCCTGCCATCATCGCGTCGATGACTTCGTCGGTGACGTAGACGGGAGACATGGTGTTGTTCATCTCGCGCAGCCAGTTGTAGGCGGCGTCGATCTCGGCGGGATCGTCGGTGTTCATCGAGCAGCCGAGCGCCTTGAACGCCATCATGAACGAGTCGCGCTCGGAGTCATAGATGTAGATGCGACCGGCGTAGTCCGTGTTGCGCAGGATCTCCCAGCCCTCGGCTTCCACCGCGGCGGGGTCGACGTTCTCGTGGTTATAGACAAGACCCACACTGCCCCAGAAGTAGGGGACGGACCAGGTATTGTCGGGGTCATAATCCATATTCTGCACCGCAGGAGAGAGATTATCCAGATTCGGAACGAGCGAGCGGTCGAGCTTCTGGAGATAGTCGCCTGCGATGAGACGCTCGATCATGTAATCCGAGGGGATCAGCACGTCGTAGCTGTCGCCGGCCTGGATCTTGGTGTACATCATCTCGTTGGAGTCAAAGTTTTCCACAATGACCTTGACGCCGAACTGACTTTCAAAGTTGGAGATCAGGTCTTCGCCGATGTATTCGCCGGGGAGATAGAGCTTGAGCGTGTCGGAGCCGTATTTTTCGATGGCGGACTGGCGCCTGTGCTGCCGGCTGATGCTGCCGCCGGCGATACCGCCGACGATCGCGACCGCCAAAACGCCGGCGGTAACGGTGATCGCCCTGCGGGAAAGTGTAAAGCGTTTTTTCTCGCCTGTTCTCTTCTCGTGCAGGATCGGAACGAGGTTGACGATGCCCAGCACAAGCGTGATGAGCAGGATCACGATGGTCGAGAGCGCGTTGATCGAAGGATTGACGCGCTTGGACATCGTATAGACCAGAATGGAGATGTTGTTCACGCCGTTGCCTGTGACGAAGTAGGAAATGACGAAGTCGTCAAAGCTCATCGTGAACGCGATCAGCGCGCCGGAGACGATGCCGGGACGGATCTGCGGAACGATGACCTTCGTGAGCGCCTGAAACGGCGTTGCGCCCAGATCCATTGCCGCGTCGATGAGGTTGGGGTCGAGCGAGCGCAGCTTCGGCGTGACCGAAAGCATGACATAGGGGATACAGAACATGATATGCGCGATGAGCAGCGTTCCGAAGCCCTTTCGCACGGAAAGAATGCTGAAGAACATCAAAAGCGAAATTGCCGTCACGATATCGGGGTTCATCACGGGGAGGTCGTTCACGCGCTCGACCATCGTCTGCAAGACCTTTTTGCATTTGGAAAGACCGATGGCCGTGACTGTGCCGACCACGGTGGACACGACGGTCGCCAGCACTGCGATCACAACGGTGTAGAACACCGCTTCCATCATCGTAGAGTCGGAGAACATCTTTTCATACCAGCGCAGACTGAAGCCGCCGAATTTGGTGAGCGAGCGGGAGTCGTTGAATGAAAAGAGAATGATATAGAAAATAGGGAGGTAGAAGAACAGGAGCGTGAGCGCAAGCGTGATTTTGGAGCCAATACCGGCTTTTTTCTTCATCCTACATCACTCCTTTCCGCGCGAGGCGACCTGAACGTCAGCCTTGCGCGTGAGCCACATCGACAGCATGATGATGATCGCCATGATCAGCGAGATCGCGCTGCCGAAGTTCCAGTCGCCGGTGGTAAGGAACTGCGTTTCAATGATGTTGCCGACCAGCACATACTGACCGCCGCCGAGCAGCTTGGGGATAAAGAAGCTCGATACCGCCGGCAGAAACACCAGCGTGATGCCGGAGATGACGCCGGGCAGCGACAGCGGCAGCGTCACGCGCAGAAAAGCGGTGGCAGGCGCGGCGCCGAGGTCGCTTGCCGCCTCCAGAAGGCTCTTGTCCATCTTGGCAAGCGAGGTGTGGATCTGCAGGATCATAAACGGCAGGAAGTTATATACCATGCCGAGAATGACGGCAAAGCTCGTGTGGATCATGGAAACGGGACCGATGCCGAAAAAGCCGAGGATCGTATTGAAGACGCCCTCGTCCTGCAGGATGCCCATCCACGCATAGGTGCGCACCAGCATATTCACCCAGGTCGGCATCGTGATCAGAAGGATCGCCAGCGTGTTGCCGCGGTCCGGGAGCTGTGCGATGACATAGGCGATGGGATAGCCCAAAAGGATGCAGATGAGCGTCGTAATGACCGCGATGTAGAGCGAACGGAGCAGCACCTCCATAAAGACGCTGTCGGTCACAAAACGGACGAAATTGTCGAACGTGAATTGAATGGTCAGAACATCGTTGCCGGAAGTCGTGAAGGCATAAAGAACGATGAGCAGCATCGGCACAACGATGATCACACTGATCCACGCGACATACGGATAAGTCATGCTGCGAAACTGCTTCACCACTGACCCTCCTTCTTCATGACGTGAATGTCCTGCGGCGCGAAGACGAGACCGACCTGCTCGCCCTCCTCAAAATGATGCGTGGTGGAGACCTGATACTCGTAGCCCTCGGTGGAGAAGGTCACGTCATAGACGCCCGGCGTGATCGTCTCGGGGTCGAAGTCGTACTTGACGTCGGTGATTTCGACCTGCTCGCCGTCCTCAAGGGACCACGCCGACGCGCTTGCCCAGGTCTCAAGATCGGTGTCGAGCGCGATGCTCTCCTGGATATCCTCGACCTTTTTGAAGAAGTTCATCGCGTAGATCTCCTCCTGATAGACCTTGCTTTCCACGCGGTTTTGCGCAACGACCAGAACCTTGACGGTGATGGAGGTGTCGTTTGCGGTGGAGAAGGTGACGGAGTAGTTGCCGGTTTCGGGCTTGATGTCATAGTCGACCGTCTTGATGGAGATGGGCTCCTCCGTTTCGGCGTCCCACGCCTCGGCGGAGGCGAGGGCGACGATCCTGGCTTCGTCCAGCTCGCCGACGTCCTCCACGTCGAGCAGGAAGCCGTTGGCACTGATCTTTTCGCCCTTTTCCTCGTTAAATACAGGCTTGTCCTGAGAGACCTGCATCTTGACCGTGATGGAGGTGCCGACACGCGTCTCAACGACCGTTTCGTAGTGCATGCCCTTGAAAAGCTGGGACTTGACCGTGCCTTTGAGCTTGCCCTGCGAACGGGAGACGAGGTCGAGATGCTCCGGGCGGATGACGACGTCGACCTTTTCGCCGGGGTTAAAGCCGCGCGCGTCGCACTCAAACTTCTTATCCTCGAAGATCACGTGCTCATCGTCGACAACGGTACCGTCGATGATGTTCGTCTCGCCGATGAACTTGGCAACAAATTCGTTGACCGGCTTGCGGTAGATTTCGGTCGGCGTGCCGATCTGCTGGATCTCGCCCGCGTTCATCACGACGATCTTGTCCGACATCGTCAGCGCCTCCTCCTGATCGTGCGTGACGAAGACGAAGGTAATGCCGACCTCCTCCTGAATGTACTTCAGCTCGTGCTGCATCTCCTTGCGCAGCTTCAGATCGAGCGCTCCGAGCGGCTCGTCGAGCAGCAGCACGCTCGGCTCGTTGACCAGCGCGCGCGCGATGGCGATGCGCTGCTGCTGACCGCCGGAAAGCTCGGTGACGTTGCGGTCGGCATAATCCTCAAGATTCACGAGCTTGAGCATACGCATGACCTTCTGCTTGATGACATCCTTCGGCTCATTCTTGATGGAAAGACCGAAAGCGATGTTGTCATAGACGTTCATGTGCGGGAAAAGCGCGTACTTCTGGAAAACGGTGTTGATCTCGCGCTTGTAGGGAGGAATATTCACGATATCCTCGCCGTCAAAGAGGACCTTGCCTTCCGTCGGCTGCAAAAAGCCGCCGAGGATGCGCAGCAGCGTCGTCTTGCCGCAGCCGGAGGGACCGAGCAGCGTAACGAACTCGTTTTCATAGATGTCAAGCGAAACGCCCTTGAGGACGACCTGACCGTCCTCAAAGCTTTTGACAATATTTTTAAATTGAATCAGCTTTTTCTTTTCTTCAGCCATTTCCGATATCCTCACTTTTCAAGATTTGGGCAGCGCCGCACGCTATCTTCATGCGGACCGCGCAGACAGATTTTTTTCTCAGACCGGGAGATGCTGCCGCACTTCCCGCCGGAGCCCGGGAAGATTCCGGACGGTGCGGCGCAGGGAAGGCAGGCGGAGTGTGCCGCAGACTGCGCGGCGCCGCCTTAAAACAGGGGCGGGGTACTGACCCACAAGACGTGTGCGGTCGTTTTCTTTTCGTTTTTCAGCATGTGGAACGTGCGCCCGTGGAGATAAAAGGTCTCGCCCCTGCGCAGCACGCTGCGCCTGCCGTCGCATTCCAGCACGACCGTGCCGTCGACAACGTAGCCGAATTCCTCGCCGCTGTGCGGCGCCACCTCGAACGATTCACCGCCGGAGGGCAGCTCCAGCAGGATCGGTTCCATCTGATTTTTCTGCGTGTTCGGCACGATCCATTTCACGGTGCAGCTCTCGCGCTCGTCCACGAAGAAGTCGCCGCCGCGGAAGATGAACTGCTCGTCCTTATCTTCCTTGAAAAACTCGGCAAGGTTGGTGCCGAGCGCCTCCAGAATGTCGTCGAGCGAGTCGATGGACGGGGAGGTCAGATTGCGTTCCAGCTGGGACAAAAACCCTTTCGTAAGCTCGCTGCGGCTGGCAAGCTCCTCCAGCGTCAGTCCCTTCTGCGTTCGCAGGGCTTTGATCTTACTGCCGATATCCATACAATGACCTCCTTGAAAGGGTTTGATATAGTAAACTTTTTGTTTTGCAAAATAAACTGATGCTATTATACACAAGCAAAAGCAAAATGCAATAGGTTTATTAAACTTTTTGTTTCATAAATCGAACTTT
Organism: Oscillospiraceae bacterium; assembly: GCA_016295615.1. Taxonomy (GTDB): domain Bacteria; phylum Bacillota; class Clostridia; order Oscillospirales; family Oscillospiraceae; genus Hominicoprocola. Next base: position 7,016 of record JAEDKW010000022.1, read on the forward strand.
TTAAGATGGAAAAGGCAGTCCCGACCGAAAGGATCGGGACTGCCCTGAAGCAGTCGGCGCCTATTTACGCGGCGCCGCCGGTTTTGCGGAAAAGAGGTATAGTGGGATCGCGGCAAGCTGAGAAGCCACTGAGAGAAAGACCATAGCGGGTATGGAGACCTCGTACAGAGCGCTGAGCAGCCAGCTTCCCAAAAACCAGAAAACACCGAACGAGCATTCAAAGATGCCGTACCCGGTGGCGCGGCAGGTTTTTGGCACCATACTTGTAACGGCGGCCTTTAGAATGGACTCCTGCGCGCCCATACCGATCCCCCAGAGCGCTATGCCGAGCAGCAGCATCGGAAATGAGTCAAAGGCGAAGATGAAGATGGCAAACGGAGCGGACAGCACGGTCGAAAAGACGAGCGCGGCGGTGCCCTTTTTATCGTACAGGGCTCCGAAAAACAGCGCGGCGACGGCGTCGACCAGCATGGCGCCGGCATACAGCAGCGGGATCGACCCGCTCGTGATCACCGAGCCTGCGCCGCCGGTAAAGGTGCGGCTGACGTGCATGATAATGATGGAATAGTCAATGAAGCCAAAAGCGAATAGGCTGATCCCCGCGATATAAAGGACAAATTCCTTCCTGAACTGAAACGGAAGGTATTCCTTCGGCTCCGGTTCAAAGCGCTCCGGATTCGGAAACCTGCGTTTTGTCAGCAGCAGCAGGAGCAGCGTGATCGCAGACGGTATCGCCAAAAAGGCGAAGCAGCGGGAGTAAAGCGCAAGGGTGCTGCCCTCCGTTTGGAACAGCATAACGAGGTAGAGCAGGACGGGACCGAGAAAAGCGCCGATCTGGTCAAGCAGCTCCTGCAGACCGAAGCTCTTGCCTGCGCCCTCCTGCGACGCGGCAAATGACATGACGGTATCCTTTGCCGGCTTCTTGATGGCTTTCCCCATGCGCTGTATCACCAGAAGCAGGCAGGCGGCGATCCAGCCGTCTTCGTGAACGAGCGCCAGCGCGGGGACCGCAATGATATCCAATGTGTAGCCGAGGATCACCATCGGCCAGTATTTTTTCGTTTTATCGGTCAGCTTTCCGAATACATACCGCATGGAATAGCCGATGAGCTCGCCAAGCCCCGAAACGAAGCCGATCGTTCCGGCGGACGCGCCCAACAGGCTCAGATATGCGCCGCGAATGCTGGAAGCACCCTCGTGCGTCATATCGGAAAACAAACTGACGATGCCGAACAGGAGAATAAACAGCATGGGCTGAGACATTTTTCGCCTGTTTGACATGTTGCGCATTGTATCCGCCTCGCTTTCTTCTTCGCGCTTATTCCGTGCCGGTCAGGACGCTTCCGGGGAAATATTTCTTTTGGAACGGAACCTCATCGACCATGAATTCCCTGCCGCGCAGATACGAAAGCGCGCCCGCGTCGGTGGGGAAATCGAAGCGCAGCCGGTAGGAATACAGCGCCTGATGCGTTTCGCCGTATTTGCGGTTGACCGCGCCGCTGCCGTACTTCCCGTCGCCGAGCAGGGGATGCCCAAGGTCGGCAAAGGAGGCTCTGATCTGGTGCGTGCGCCCGGTGAGCAGCTCCACCTCCAGAAGCGAAAGCGCGCCGTTTGTCCGCAGCGTCTTGTAAAGCGTGACCGCGCTGCGCCCTTCGGGGACGGGGTGGTGATAAACGCGCACGGTATTGCTCTGTGCATCCTTGCGTAAAAAGCACTCGATGCGTCCGCCGGGCGGCTGAAGGCTCCCGAGCGCGATGCAGAGATAGTATTTGGCGATCTCACGGTCACGGATCTTGTCATTCAAAATGCGCAGCGCCTCGGCGTTTTTTGCGGCGATCACAATGCCGCCGGTATTGCGGTCAATGCGGTTGCACAATGCCGGCGTGAATGCGTTTTCCTTTCGGGGATTCCATTCGCGCTTCTGGTAAAGATAGGCGAGCATGTGGTTGACGAGCGTGTTGACCTTTTCGCCCTCGTCCGCATGGACGACCTGTCCGACAGGCTTGTCGAGCAGCATGATGTTATCGTCCTCGTAGACGATGCGGAGCTTCGGCGTCGTGATGGTGAGATAAACGTTTTCCTCGCTCGGCGTTTCAAAAAACTCGTCGTTGATATAGCATTGAAGCAAATCGCCTTCGCAGAGCTTCTGCTCGCGCGAGGCGCGCGCACCGTTGCACTTGATGCGCTTGAGACGGATGTATTTCTGCGCCAGCGACGCCGGAAGCAGGGGAATGGCCTTGCCCAGAAAGCGGTCGAGCCGCTGACCTGCATCATTTTTGCCGATGCGAAATTCGCGCATACCACCGTCTCCTTTCCAAAGTACAGCCATTGTACGATACCTTTTTTAAAATGTAAATAAAATAAAAAATTTTTTGAAAAAAGATTTGACAATCTTCCATCCGTTTACTATAATATTACTCGTGTCATTACGAGGTGTAGTATGGTTTTGGATGTAAAACGTGTCATCAACACCCCCGGAGGCAGAATTCCCTTCGAGTTTTCGGAGGATTTTTCTGATGTGGACTTCGGCGGCGTGTGTCCGGCGGTTCGCCCTGTCTTAGTGGTAGGTCAGGTGCAGAACATTGCGGGGATGCTTCGTTTGCAGATGGAGCTTTCTACGACGCTTTCGTCCGTATGTGACCGCTGCGGCACGCAGTTTGACAGTGCCTTTCAGCATTCGTTTGAGTGTATGCTCGCCGAAGAGCTGGAGGGTGAGGAAAACGACGAAATACTGCTGCTCGACAACGATACGGTCGATCTTTCGGAGCTTGCGAGAGAGGCGTTTATCCTCAATATGCCTACCAAGACCCTTTGCCGCGAGGATTGCAAGGGCTTGTGTTCCGGCTGCGGCGCGAACCTGAACGTTGAAAAATGCCGCTGCAGGAAGGAAGTTGACCCAAGATTGGCAAGCCTCGCAAAGCTTTTAGAACAATAAATCCGCTGTCAAGCAGCTTAACTTCAAGGAGGTGTCATCATGGCAGTACCTAAGGGGAAAGTGTCCCGTCAGAGACGTGACAAGAGGCGTTCCTCTCATTGGAAGCTCACCGCTCCCAACCTCGTTGCATGCCCGAAGTGCGGTGCTCTGCACCAGAGCCACAGAATGTGCCCGGAATGCGGTACCTATAACGGCCGTCAGGTCAAGGTGATCGAGTCCAAGGTTGCAGCTGAGTGATTGTATCTACCAAAAAAAGATCGCGGGAAGGTTTCTTCCCGCGGTCTTTTTCTTTCCGCCGAGCGCTTCTGCACGATGCGGCACGAGAAAGAGTACTTGCGTGATCCGGTAAAATCGGGTATACTGTATTTGTAGAAATTTGCGTTAAGAGAGGAGGCGGAAGCGTGAGTACGGTCATCACATCGATCGACAGCGGCTCTCCCGCCGAAAAAGCGAAGATCCGCGTGGGCGAGAAGCTCCTCAGGCTCAACGGACACGAGATCGCGGATGTGCTCGATTACCGCTTTTTCTGCTATGATCCGGTCGTGAAGGCAGAGCTTGAGGAAGAGGACGGCAGCTGCCGCACCGTGAAGATCCGCAAGGAAGAGGGAGAAGATCTGGGGCTCAACTTCGACACATACCTGATGGATGAGCCGCGTCCCTGTTCCAATCACTGCATTTTCTGCTTCGTCGATCAGATGCCGCCGGGCATGCGCGATACACTTTACTTTAAGGACGACGACGCGCGCCTGAGCTTTCTCATGGGGAATTACATTACGCTGACCAACCTTACCGAACGCGAGGCGCAGCGCATCATTGACCTGCGCATCAGTCCGATCAACGTCTCTGTACAGGCGACGGAGCCGCAGCTGCGGCGCACGCTGCTCGGCAACAGGAACGCGGACAGGAGCATCGGGTATATGCGCGCGTTCGGGGAAGCCGGCATCGAGATGAACGGTCAGATCGTCGTCTGCCCGGACTGGAACGACGGCGAGCATTTGAAGCGCACCATCGAGGATCTGATGGACATCGGGTTCCATTCCTGCTCGGTCGTGCCGGTGGGACTGACGCAGTACCGCAAGGGACTTGCAAAGATCAAAGCGGTCGATCGGGAGAAGGCGCTTGAGATCATCGAAACGGTCGATCATTACGGCGAGATCTGTAAGGAAAAGTACGGTACGCGCAAGTTTTTCTGCGCGGACGAGCTGTATCTCACGGCGGAGCTGCCGCTGCCGGAGGAGAGCTATTACGAGGACTACCGGCAGCTTGACAACGGCGTCGGCATGCTCAGAAGCACCATGAACGAGTTTATGGACGCGCTTTCCGACGTGGAAGACGGCGACGTGTCAAGCTTCACGATCGCCACCGGCGTTGCTGCCGCGCCGTTCATTGCGCGGCTTGTGGACGCGGCGAAGGAAAAATTTCCCCGGCTGCGCGGCGAGGTCGCCGCGATCAGGAATGACTTTTTCGGCCACACGATCACGGTTTCCGGTCTCGTTACGGGACAGGACATGATCAGGCAGCTTTCTTCGCGGGAGTGGCTGGGCGAGCGCATCATTTTTCCTGCCAACATGCTTCGTCACGGTGTGGATGTGTTTCTCGACGATGTCACGCCGGACGACGTTGAGCGCGCGCTGAACCGTCCGCTTTTCTGCTCGGAGACGGACGGTTATTCTCTGTGCGACAGTATTTTCTCGAAGGAGGAGAACCCATGAAACCTTTGGTTGCCATTGTCGGGCGCCCGAATGTGGGCAAGTCCATGTTATTCAATAAGCTTGTCGGACAGCGTCTTTCCATCGTGGAGGACACGCCGGGCGTTACGCGCGACCGCATCTATGGCGAGAGCGAATGGTGCGGCAGAAAGTTCCGCCTCGTCGATACCGGCGGTATCGAGCCGCGCACGGACAACGAGATATTGACCTTTATGCGCGAGCAGGCGGAGATCGCCATTTCCCATGCGGATGTCATCGTGTTCCTCACCGACATCAAGACGGGACTCACCGCCTCCGACCAGGAGGTCGCCAACATGCTGCTGCGAAGCGGAAAGCCCATCGTTCTGGCAGTCAATAAAATGGACTCCACCGGCAAGATCGATCCCGACTTTTACGAGTTTTACAACCTCGGTCTTGGCGATCCCATTGCCGTTTCCGCCGTTCACGGACACGGTACGGGCGACCTTCTCGACGCCTGCCTGCAGTACTTTCCGCCGGAAGAGGAGGAAGAGGAGGAGAGCGATGTGATCCAGGTCGCCATTATCGGCAAGCCCAACGTCGGCAAATCCTCGCTCACCAACCGGATTTTAGGCACGGAGCGCGTCATTGTCAGCGACGTTGCCGGCACCACCCGCGATGCGATCGACTCCTACTTTGAAAATGAAAGCGGCAAGTATGTTTTTATTGACACGGCGGGTATGCGCAAAAAATCCAGGGTGGACGAGACGATTGAGCGGTACAGCGTTCTGCGTGCAACGATGGCGATCGACCGCGCGGACGTGTGCCTCATCATGCTCGACGCGCGTGACGGCGTGACCGAGCAGGATACCAAGGTCGCCGGACTCGCGCATGACGCGGGCAAGGCGTGCATCATCGTTGTCAACAAGTGGGATCTTGTGGAAAAAGACGGCAAAACCATGGACAGGATGCGCGAGGAGATCCGCCGCGATCTTTCCTATATGACCTATGCGCCCATCGTCTTTATCTCCGCTGCGACAGGTCAGCGTGTAAACAGACTCTTTGAGCTGATCAATTATGTCTATGCGCAGTCCTGTACGCGAATCACCACCGGCATGCTCAACAACGTCCTTACCGACGCGCAGACGCGCGTTCAGCCGCCCACCGACAAGGGCCGACGCCTGAAGATCTACTACATGACGCAGGTCGGCGTCAAACCGCCGCACTTTGTCATCTTCTGCAACAGCCGTGAGCTGTTCCATTTCTCCTATCGCCGGTATATTGAAAACTGCATCCGCAATGTATTCGGGCTGGAGGGCACGCCCGTGATCCTCTCCGTGCGCGAAAAGGGGGACGGGGAGGAGTAAAGCAATGGGACTTGTCATAGCTTTCGTTATAAGCCATACGGACTATCTGCTTGCAGCGCTCGTCGCCTATTTCTGCGGCTGCTTCAATGGGGCGATACTGACCTCAAGGCTGTTCTTTCACGACGATGTCCGCCGCCACGGCAGCGGCAACGCGGGATTGACGAATTTCTACCGCAACTACGGTGCGAAATACGCGCTGCTCGTGATCCTGTGCGACATGGGCAAGGCGGCGGTCGCGGTGTTGTTTGCGGCCTGGCTTGGCGCGCGCTTTGACCCGCGCATGATGCCGGACCTTCCGCTCACGGCGGCAGAGCAGGCGGTGTATGTGCTGCACTTCAAATACTGGGCGGGACTGTTCTGCGCACTTGGACACATGTTTCCCTGTACGGCGAAGTTCAAGGGAGGCAAGGGCATTCTCTGCAGCGGTATGCTGCTGCTGTGCCTTGATTGGCGCATTGCGCTTGTCTGCTGGGGACTTTTCGCGCTGCTGTGGCTCACCACGCGCTACGTCTCGCTCGGCTCTGTGAGCGCGGCGGTGGCTTTTCCCGTGCTGACACAGATCGTCTACGGAGATCTGTACCTGACGATCCTCTCCGTGCTGCTCGCGGCGCTTGTCATTTTTGCACACCGCGAGAATATCGTGCGGCTGCTGCACGGAACGGAGAATCGGTTTCATTTTCATGTCAATGCTCCGGAGGATAAAAAATGAAGATCACGGTTCTTGGCAGCGGCGGTTGGGGAACTGCTGCTGCAATGCTGCTCAGTGCGAACGGTCATGAGGTCACTTTATGGTCGCATAGCGCAGAAAAGGCGAAGATGCTTTCGCTGAAAAGGAAAAATCCTTTACTCAAAAACGTGACGATCCCGGAACAGATCACGATCACGAACGACCTCGAGCGCCTGCAGGACTGCGAGCTGCTCGTTTTCGCCGCGCCGTCCTTCGCCCTGCGCGGGGTCGCGAGGGCGGCGGCGCCGTACATCACCGGCGGCACGATCCTTGTTTCGCTGACGAAGGGCGTGGAGCAGCAGACGCATCTTCGCATGTCGGAAATCCTTCGCGAAGAGACGAAGGGGACCTGTCCGGTTGCCGTGCTCTCCGGACCCTCGCACGCCGAGGAGGTCGCGCTCGGAATACCGACCGGCTGTGTCGCTGCGGCGGAGGAGCAGAGCGTGGCGGAAACCGTGCAGCGCGTTTTCATGAATGATGTGTTCCGCGTCTACACGCATGACGATGTGGTGGGCGTGGAGCTTGCCGGTGCGCTCAAAAACGTTGTGGCGCTGTGCTGCGGCATCAGCGACGGCGCAGGTCTGGGCGACAACACAAAAGCGCTGTTGATGACACGCGCGCTCTCTGAGATTTCCCGTCTTGCCGAAGCAATGGGCGGGCGTAAGGAAACGCTGGCGGGTCTCGCCGGCGTGGGCGATCTGATCGTGACGTGCACCTCCATGTATTCGCGCAACCGCCGCTGCGGCATCCTGATCGGACAGGGAAAAGCTGTACAGGACGCCATGCAGGAGATCGGCGCGGTCGTCGAAGGCTTTTTTGCTGCGCGCGGCGCACACGAGCTGTCGAAGGAATACGGTGTGGAAATGCCGATCTGCGAGGCTGTGTATGAGGTGCTTTACTGCGGCGCACCGGTCAGACCGTCGATCGGCACGCTGATGCAGCGCCTGCCGCGCCGCGAGAGCGACAGCAGCTGGGTGTGAGCATCGTTCCAAAGAAGAAAGCAGCTCATTTCCGGTGTTCGATGCCACCGGCAGCAAGCGCCGTCATTACAAAATGCAGAAATAAA
>JAEDKW010000023.1 GCA_016295615.1 Oscillospiraceae bacterium
CGGCAAGCGGCGACATTGCCGACCTTATAAACCGCGCGGCGAACGTCACCGCCGCGGTGCAGGAGGAAGCCGCTGTTCAGCAGGCATCTCCGGCGGAGGTTGCTCCGGCGGAGGTCGCAGCTCACGAGGTCGTTTCCACCGAACCCGAATTTACGAAGGGCGTCATCACCGGCGGCACGATCAACGTGCGCAGCGGTCCGAGCACGAACTGTGAGCGCATTACGCAGGTCACGACCGGTAAGCTCGTCACCGTTCTCGGCACGGACAACGGCTGGTATCAAATCCAGTTTGACAGCACCACCGGCTATGTCCTCGGCGACTATCTCAGAGAGGCGACGGACGCCGATTCGACGATCGGCGCACAGATCGTCAATATGGCGATGGCGCATCTCGGCACAAGCTATCGCAGCGGCGGCGCCGCTCCGGGCGGGTTCGACTGCTCCGGCTTTACCCGGTATCTTTACGGTCAGTTCGGCTACTCCCTGCCCCACAGCGCGACCAGCCAGTATAACAACTACGGCGCCTACGTTGCCAAGGAGAATCTGCAAAAGGGCGATCTCGTCTTTTTCTCCGACTCCGCCCATGCCATCGGGCATGTCGCTATTTATATCGGCGACGGTCAGATCATTCACGCACGCTACAGCCTCGGCAGAGTGAACATAGACAATCTCTATTCCAGTTACTATACTTCGCACTATGTCGGTGCAAAGCGCATTGCATGAAACGCATAAAGGAAAGCCTGCCGCAGAATTTTGATTCCGCGGCAGGCGTTTTTATGTTGTTTGTGTTGTACCTTGCGTATATTCACGTCGGAGGAAAAGCCCACGGTCCTACGCGCAGAGGAAGCCGGTTTTTTCCATTCGCTTTCCCGGCTTACTTTTCAGCGGGTTTGTTTGCTTCTTCCCTGCGTGCCGCCTCTGCTCTGGCTTCCTGCAGCACTTTCTTTTCGCTCTTGGTCGTAAGCTTCGTTTCGTCGAACTTTTCCCACAGGTCGGGTCTGCGCAGCATCGTGCGCACGTAGCTCTCCTTTTTGCGCCACTTCGCGACATTCTCGTGGTGACCGGACAGCAGCACGTCGGGAACGCGTCTGCCGTGCCACTCGTCCGGGCGGGAATACTGCGGATACTCCAAAAGTCCGTCCCAGTGGGACTCCTCGGTGAAGCATTCCTCCTCCGGCAGCACGCCCGGCACCATGCGGCAGATCGCATCCGTCACCGCCATGGCAGGGATCTCCCCGCCGGTGACAACGAAATCTCCCAGGGAGATCTCCTCGTCCACACACTCGTCGATAAAGCGCTGGTCGATCCCCTCGTAATGACCGCAGACCAGAATAAGGTGGTCGTAGTTCTCCTTGAGCTCCCTGGCGACCGCCTGCGTGAAGGTGCGCCCGCAGGGGGAGAGGTAGATCGTGTGTCCCCTGTCGCCGGCTTCCTCCCCGATATGCGCCCAGCAGCGGTAAAGCGGATCCGCCTGCATCACCGCGCCGCGCCCGCCGCCGTAAGGATAGTCGTCCACCTGCATCTGCTTATTGGTCGTGAATTCACGGATCTGATGCGTTTTGATGGTGATACAGCCCCGCTCCTGCGCGCGGCCGAGGATGCTGACATTCAGCATCGCGTCCACGCTGTCGGGAAAAAGCGTCATAATGTCAATTCGCATCGTCCATCTCCAACCCTTCGATCATGTGTACATAGATCTCGCGCTTGTTCTCGTCGATCTCCTTGACAAAGATATTCTCCACCGCGGGAATGAGATAGGTCTTCTCCGGTCCTCTGACCTTGTAGAGCTTGTGCGCGGGATAGGTCAGCACCTCCTCGACCACGCCGACATAGCGGTGGATGAAGTCCTCGTAAACGTTCATCCCGATCAGCTCCGCGTCGAAATGCTCGCCGCGCTTGAGCCTGACGTCGCTGCGTCTGATGGAAAGCACCTTGGTCTTGAGCCTGGCAGCCTCGTCCATGTCGTCGATCTCCGGCAGCTTCATGAGGACCATGTCGCCCTGCACGCGCTTGCCCGTCGGGCGGAACGGGACGCCGTCCATGTAGAACGTCTTAAAGCCGCAGAGCATGTCCGCAGTCACGTCCCACGGCTGCACCTTGACCTCGCCGCGTACGCCGTGCGTGTTGACGATCTGACCGACCTCGATAAACTCCGGACGCTCCGAAGGCTGAGGCACTTCTTTTCTGGAAAACAGACCCATATCGCTTCTCCTTTTCGGGATTTCTTACTGCGCACCAGTATAGCCGAATTTGGACACGGGCGCAAGTGCGCTCCGGCAATTTCTTTTCCCGCAGGCAAAAAAAGAACGGCGGAGGCCGTTCTTTTTTCGCTTCATTCAACAATATCTACCGATACATTTTTCACGCCGGTGCGCTGGGCATAGGAGCGGATAACCGTGCGGATCTCCTTGGCAATACGACCCTGACGGCCAATGACCTTACCCATATCGTCAGGTGCGACGCGCAGCTCCAACGTAAGCCCGTCTTCGCCCTGCTTCTCCGTAACGCTGACAGCGTCAGGATTTTCCACAAGGCTGCGGGCAATGTAGAGCAGCAAGTCTTTCATCTCTTGCCCTCCAAATTACAGAACGCTGACTTTTTTCAGCAGAGCACGAACGGTATCGGTGGGCTGAGCGCCGGTCTTGATCCATTCCTGAGCGCGCTCGGCGTCGATCTTGATCTCAGCGGGAGAAACGCAGGGGTTGTAGATGCCGATCTCTTCGATAAAGCGGCCGTCGCGGGGATAGCGGGAATCAGCGACGACAATGCGATAGAACGGAGCCTTCTTGGCGCCCATACGGCGCAGACGAATTTTAACCATGGTGATAACCTCCAAAAAATATATTTGTTTTTTGATATGATAAAATGCCCCAGCACTTGATCAACTTATTTGAACCGTTTTCTGCGGCCGAAGCCGTGCATCTTGCCGCCCATGCCGCCGAGTCCGGCAAGACCCGCGGGCATGCGTCCCCTGGACATCTGACGGGTCAGCTGCAGCATCATGTCGTACTGCTTCAAAAGGCGGTTGACATCCACCACCTCAAGTCCGCAGCCGGCAGCGACGCGCTTTTTGCGGCTTGCGCCCAAAACGCCGGGATTCTCGCGCTCGTACGGCGTCATCGAAAGGATGATCGCCTCGGTGTGCGCCATGGCTTTCGGGTCGATCTCCGCGCCGGCGAGCTGCTTGCCCATGCCGCCGGGCAGCATACCGGCGAGCTGCTCAAGGCTTCCCATGCTCTTGATCTGCAAAAGCTGGTCATAGTAATCCGAAAGCGTAAAGCGGTTCTTCTTCAGCTTTTCTTCGAGCTTTCTTGCCTTTTCCTCATCGATGCTCTGCTCCGCGCGCTCGATAAAGGAGAGCACGTCGCCCATGCCGAGAATGCGCTGCGCCATGCGGTCGGGGTGGAACGGCTCGATCATGTCAAGCTTCTCGCCCGTACCGATGAACTTGATCGGCTTTCCGGTGGCAGCGCGAATAGAGAGTGCCGCGCCGCCGCGGGCGTCGCCGTCAAGCTTGGTCAGCACCACGCCGTCGATCCCGAGCGCTTCATCGAATGCGGAGGCGGCGTTGACAGCGTCCTGACCGGTCATTGCGTCGACCACGAGCAAAATCTCGTTCGGCTTGACTGCCGCCTTGAGCTGCCTGAGCTCGTCCATAAGCTCCGCATCCACATGGAGACGGCCGGCGGTATCAAGAAAGACCACATCGTTGCCGTGATCTTTGGCATATTTGACCGCTTCCTCCGCGATCCTGACCGGGTCGGACTTGCCCATCTCAAACACGGGGATGTCGAGCTGCTTGCCCACGACCTGCAGCTGCGTGATCGCCGCGGGACGGTACACGTCGCACGCCACGAGCAGCGGACGCTTCCCCTGTCTGCGCAGAAGACCCGCGAGCTTGGCGACATTCGTCGTCTTACCGGCGCCCTGCAGACCGACCATCATCACGACGGTGGGCGGATGGGACGCATAGGTGAGCTTTGCATTCGCGCCGCCCATCAGCTTTGTCAGCTCCTCGCTGACGATCTTGATGACCTGCTGCGCAGGCGTAAGGCTTTCAAGCACCTCCACGCCGACGGCCCGCGCGGAAACCGCTGCGATAAAATCCTTGACGACCTTATAGCTTACATCCGCTTCCAAAAGCGCAAGGCGAACCTCGCGCATCGCAAGCCTGATGTCCTCCTCGCTGAGCCTGCCCTTACCGCGCAGGCTCTTGAAGGTGGCATTCAGTTTTTCGCTCAGACCTTCAAATGCCATGGCTTCTCCTTATTCCTTGAGCGCGGCAGCCTCTGCCTCGATCGTGTCGCACAGCTCGCCCAAGCGCCGGTCTTCATACAGGCGGTAATTGATGGTTCTGATCTCCTCCGCCGCCTCCGTGATCGCCTCCACATGAGGGGCAAACTGCATGAAGCGCTTGACAAGACCGGTCTTATCCTCGATCTCGGTCATGTACGCCTCGGCGCGGACGATCACGTCGCGCACGCCCTGACGGGAAATGCCGTAGTTCTCCGCGATCTCGGAGAGGGAGAGATCCTCATCGTAATAGAGCGAATAAAACTCTTTCTGCCGCTCGGTGAGAAGCTCACCGTAAAAGTCGAAAAGCATCGTCATTCGAAAGGTCTGGTTTTTCACGGGCAGTTCCTCCTTGCGCAGATTCCTCTGTAAAGTTTTTTCGCTTTACAACAGGAATCAGTTTACATGATTCTAACAAAAAAGTCAAGGCAAATTCGCGAGAAAAAAGTCACTTCTCCGTTAAATTTTTCTGTTTTTCGCAGCGGCGGCGTTTTTTCTCCGGAAAACGGTGGTAATGTTCACAATTTCGTGTTATCTTATAGCGTGAAAAGCGATTGGGAGGTTTACAAATGCAGCCGATCCGATGTGAAATGATGCCCGGCGTATATCTCAATTACGTCCATGCCACCAAGTTCAAAACAGGCACCCTGAGCGTGCAGCTCATTACGCCGCTTTCCGAAACGACCGCCGCGCAGGGCGCGCTGCTCCCGTCCGTACTGCGCCGCGGCACCATGCGCTACGGCGATATGCGCGCGCTCTCCACGGCGCTGGACCTGCTCTACGGTGCGTCGGTAGGGTGCACCGTGCGCAAAAAGGGTGAAAATCAGTGTCTGGGTTTTGTGGCAAGCTTCATTGACGAGGCATATACGCCCGCGGGTGAAAAGCTTCTTGAGCCGATGTGCGATCTGCTCGGCGAGCTTCTTTTAAACCCCGTCACCAGGGGCGGGCGCTTCCTTTCGGAGTATGTGGAGAGCGAAAAGGTCAACCTGATCGATGCGATCCGCGGCGTCATCAACGACAAGCGCGACTATGCCGATATGCGCCTTTTACAGGAAATGTGCGCGCTCGAGCGCTACGGCACGGAAAGGCTCGGCACGGAGGAGCGCGTGAAAAAGATCAGCAATCAGACGCTCTACCCGTTTTACCGCAGGCTTTTGGAAAGCGCTCATATTGAGATGTTTTACTGCGGCAGCGCCGCGCCCGACCGCGTGGAGGGCGCGCTCAAGCGTGCCTTTGCCGCGCTTGCACGCGGGGAGATCGTCGCCCCCGTTTACGCGGAGCGCCGCGCCGCGCCCGAAGCGCCGAGATTCTTTACGGAAAAGATGGACGTGACGCAGGGCAAGCTTTCGCTCGGCTTCCGTGCCGGTTCCGACGATGCCGCCGCGATGCTGCTTGCCAATCTCATTTTCGGCGGCTACAGCAACTCCAAGCTCTTTCTCAACGTGCGCGAGAAGCTGTCGCTGTGCTACTACGCCTCCTCCGCGTATCACCGCTCCAAGGGCATCATCACCGTGTCCTCGGGCATTGAGTTTAAGAATTATCAGACCGCGTACGACGAGATCCTTGCCCAGCTCAAGGCCGTGCAGGACGGCGTATTTGAGCCGTGGGAGGTCGACGGTGCGCGCGAGTGCCTGATCTCCTCGCTCCGCTCGCGTGAGGACTCCGCCGGGCGGATGGAGGAAAACGTGCTCGGTCAGGCGGCGACCTACCAGTGGGAAAGCACCGGCGAGCTGATCGATGCGCTGCGCGCGGTCACACCGGAGCGCATCAGTGCCGCCGCCAAAACCATTGTTCTCGACACCGTATATTTTCTGACCGGAGAGGAGGAACGCACGGATGCTTGAACTGAATTATCCGCGCATCGGTGAAACCGTTTTGCAGCACACGCTGCCAAACGGACTTCGCATCTGTATCGTCCCGAAGCCCGGTTACTGCAAGAAGTACGCGTTTTTTGCCACACGCTACGGCGGCATGGACATGAAGTTCAACTGGGGCGGCACGTGGTACGATACCCCTGCCGGCATCGCACATTATCTTGAGCACAAGATGTTCGACACCGAGGACGGCAACGCGCTGCTTGAACTGAGTCAGAACGGCGCGGAGCCGAACGCCTTTACCGGCAACGCCATGACCGCCTATTATTTCGACTGCACCGAGCATTTTGAGGAAAACCTCCGCCTCCTGCTCTCCTTCGTTTCCGTCCCGTACTTTACGGACGAAAGCGTGGAGAAGGAGCGCGGCATCATCGCTCAGGAGATCCGCATGGTCGAAGATACGCCCGACTGGCAGGTCTATGAAAGGCTGCTCGAGTGCCTGTACCGCACCTCCCCCGCGCGCGTCCCCATCGCCGGTACGGTCGAGAGCATTGCGGAAATCACTGCCGAGACGCTCTACGCCTGCCACAAGGCGTTCTACGACCCGAAAAACATGATGCTTTGCGTCGTGGGCGACGTCAGGGCGGAGGACGTCATCGCCATTGCCGGGGAGCTCACGCCCGAGAGCCACGGCGACATTCTTGAGCGCGATTACGGCTCCGACGAGGAGCTCAGCGCGGCGAAAAAAGAGTCCCGCAGCGTCATGGAGGTCAACATGCCGCAGTTTCTGGTCGGCTGGAAGTGCAGGGCGGGCAGCGAGGGCGACGCGCTTTTGCGCGAATCGCTGATCGGCGAGATGGCGTGCGATATCCTGCTCGGCGACTCCTCCCCCCTCTACCACAGGCTCTACGACCAGGGACTGATCAACGGCAGCTTCGGCGGCGGCTTCGACCAGCTTCCCGGCATCGCCTACCTCTATGCCGGCGGCGAGAGCTCGCAGCCGGAAGCCGTCAGCGCCGCCATCATGGACGAGGCGGAGCGTCTGAGCCGCGAGGGCGTGGACGAGGACTTTTACCGGCAGATCCGCCGCTCAAGTCTGGGCGCGTCTCTGCGCGAGCTGAACTCGTTTGAAAACATCGCCGTCTCCCTTGCCGACGGCTACTTCCGCAATTTTGATGCGTTCCGCTTCCCCGAAGCGTACGACAGCATCACCCGCGCGGACATCGAACAGTTCCTGCGCGAAAATGTGGTCGAGGTTCGGCGCGCCATCTCGATCATTGAACCCAAGAAAGAAGGATAAGGCTGGAAACAGATTTCAGCCCCAGCTGCGATGCCGTTTTCCCCGCCGCCCATGCGGCAGGTGAAAACCGCGGCGTGATGACCGTTTCTTTTTATGGTCGATTCGCACAGCGCAGCAGAAAGGAATGGTCATACCTATGAGTTTTCGCGATGTTCCCATCAGCTTCCCCGGTCTTTTCGGGGACTGGCAATTCACCGCTTCCGGCAAGCTTCTTGACGTCGGCAACGGCGTCTACTGGTACGGCGTGCTGCTTGCCGCCGGCATGCTGGCAGGTCTCTGGTTCTGCATGCGCAAGGCGCCCAAATTCGGCTTGACGAGCGACAATGTGATCGACATGATCCTGTGGGCGATCCCCGCCTGCGTCATTGGCTCCCGCATCTACTACGTCGTTTTCTATCTGGATCTCTACCGCAATGCGGACGGCACGCTCAACTTCATGGAAATGCTCCGCATTTGGGACGGCGGTCTTGCCATCTACGGCACAGTCATTGCAGGCTTTTTGACCGCCTATATCTTCTGCCGCATCCGCAAGCTCGATCTTTGGGCCATGACCGATTGCTGCGTGATGGGTCTTCTGATCGGGCAGGCGATCGGTCGCTGGGGCAACTTTATGAACCGTGAGGCGTTCGGCAGCATGACCGACCTTCCCTGGCGCATGCGTCTGTGGCTCTCGTCCACAAACTATATCGATGTCCACCCCACGTTTCTGTACGAAAGTCTTTGGAACGTCGCGGGGCTTCTGCTGATCTGGTTCGTCGTCACCAGGGGACGGCGCTTTGACGGCGAGAACACCTGCTTCTACTTCATTTGGTACGGTACCGGGCGCTTCTGGATCGAGGGGCTGCGCACCGACAGCCTGTATCTGTTCGACTGGACGCTGTTCGGCGAGCGCATCCGCGTTTCGCAGGCGCTGTCCTTCGTGATGGTGCTCGTCTGCGCCGCGATCCTGCTGTACAACATCGCAGTCCGCAAGGCGACAAGCGACGGTCTGTATGTCAACCGGAAGGCTGCGCAGCAGGCGCAGTCCGCCGCGCAGGACGCCGCACAGGACGCAGCGCAGGAGCCCTCTGAGCCGGAGGGCTGAGCGCCGCCGGACGGGCGGCACCGGCTGCTTTTTTCGCACGGCAAAAACCGCTCACGAAGCTTCGTGAGCGGTTTTTTCTGTTTTTTGCGCGGTACGGATTCCCTTCTTTACGAATCTCCATTTTTGTACTATACTCTGTTTGGTAGGATGAAACTGTCAGGAGAGGAGCTTTTCATATCACCAGATGAAATACCGCATTGAAAAGGACTCGCCGCAAAGCGCCTATTTGCAGCTCTATCACCAGCTGCGCGGGGACATTGTCAGCGGCGTATACCCCAACGGAAAAAAGCTGCCCAGCAAGCGGCTGCTTGCCGAGCAGACCGGCGTGAGCGTCATTACGGTGGAGCACGCCTACGCCATTTTGTGTGACGAGGGCTATCTTGAGCCGCGCGAGCGCAGCGGCTACTTTGTCTCCTATTCCGCCGCCGACTGCTTCCCCGTCGCCGAGCCGGACAGCGTGCGCCAGCTGCCCTCCGCGCGCGATCTTGCCGACGATTTTCCCTTTTCCGTCCTTGCCAAAACCATGCGCCGCGTGCTGAGCGAATACGGCGAAAGCATCCTCGTCAAGTCTCCCAACAACGGCTGCACCGAGCTGCGAAAAGCCATAGCCGCATATCTTGCGCGCTGCCGCGGCATCAACGTCGCTCCCTCGCAGATCGTCATCGGCTCCGGTGCAGAGTACCTCTACGGGCTCATCGTGCAGCTTCTGGGCCGCGAACGCGTCTTTGCGCTGGAGAATCCCTCGTATGAGAAGATCCGGCGTGTCTACCTTGCCAACGGCGTTACATGCGATATGCTCCGCCTGGGCAGCGACGGCATCCGCACCAGCGAGCTTGCGCGCACGGACGCAAGCGTCCTGCACGTTACGCCGTTCCACAGCTTCCCCAGCGGCATCACGGCAAGCGCAGGCAAGCGCAGCGAGTATATCCGCTGGGCGCACTCACGCGGCGGGTACATCGTCGAGGACGATTTCGACTCCGAGTTCACCCTCTCGAGCAAGGCGGAGGACACGCTCTTTTCCCTCGAGCCGAAGCGCAGCGTCCTCTATCTCAACACCTTCAGCAAGACCATTGCCCCGTCGATGCGTCTGGGCTACATGGTGCTTCCCGAGTCCCTGACGGATGCGTTTGAGCAATCGGTCGGGTTTTACTCCTGCACGGTTCCGGTATTCGAGCAGTATGTGCTCGCAGAGCTTCTAAGCAACGGCGATTTTGAGCGCCACATCAACCGCGTGCGCCGCAGGCGGCGGAAGGGCTGATTGAAAAAAACAGCAGAGGAAATCCCTCTGCTGTTTTTCTTATTCGTTTCGGATCGCTTCCAGCGCAGAGACCTTGACCGCCTTGTTCGCCGGGTGGTAACCGGAGAACACGCCCACAAAGAGCGAGAACACCAGCGCGAACAGCACAAGTCCCGGCGTGATGACCGAGATGCGCGCAACGCCCTCGCCGCCGAACATCGCCTGCAGCAGCGCCTCGCCCGTGATCCCGCCGCCGCCCAATGCGCCGAAGGAATACAGATTGATCCCGATCGACACCAGGAAGCTGAACAGCAGTCCCAGTACGCCGCCGATCAGTCCGATGCTTCCCGCCTCCATGAGGAACAGCAGGCGAATGTCCTTGACATAGCAGCCAAGCGCTTTCATGATGCCGATCTCCTTCGTGCGTTCGGAAACGGACATCGTCATCGTGTTCGTGATGCCGATGGCGGCGACCAGCAGCGAGATCGCGCCCAGACCGCCGAGCATCAGCTCGATCTGCCGCGCCTGCTTGGCAAGCTCCTCGCGGACGCTCTGCATCGAATAGGTATTGTAGCCGGCGTTCTTGATCTCCTCTTCGACCGACACCACGTCGTCAATGGTTTCCGCCTTGACATAGATCTCGGAGTAGTCGAATTTCGTGTTCTGCGTGCCGTTGAGCTTGTTGAGCAGCTCGCGCATATCCTCAATGTCCATCATCACGCCCTCGGAGGTCTCCCAGCCTTTGCCGTAGTCCTCCTTGGTGATGCCGGAGATCTTCAGCTCCTGCCGGTATTTGTCGGCGTTTTGGTCTTCATAGGAGCTCATCTCCAGCGTCACCGGCGTTGTAAGCGGATTGAAGAACGGGTCAGGCGTATTCTCGCTGTAGGACTGCGTTTCTTCGTCCCACACCCAGCGGTCCACGTAGTTCTTGCCCTCCGGCATGATGGTATCCATGAAATTATAGGCAAAATACTGACCGACCAGCACCTCGCCCTTTTGAGGATACGCTCCCTCAAGGATTTCGTAGCCCATATCCTCAAGCGCGGAGGAGTCGATGCCCGTAACATTCGCCCAGCTCGCGTGGTAACGGTCATTGACGCCTGCCGAGACCTCGACGGAGTAGCCGTCGAGCGACGCCTTGGGCATCACGGCGCGCACTCCCGTGATGGCGCGGAAGCTCTCCACCGCCGCGTCATTGAGCTTGCTGTCCCCGTTGCTGTAGACCTCGATGATCGTCACATCGCCCATGTTGGCGATCATCTGATCCTGCGACTCCTTCATTCCGGCGCCGATCGACACCATAATGATGATCGATACGCAGCCGATGAAAACGCCCAAAACGGTCAGGATCGTGCGTCCCTTGCGCCGCCGCAGGCTGTCGAGGCACATTTTCAGAATGTCGGAAAATCTCATTCGTTCGTTCCCTCAGCATCGGTGCCGGAAGCCCCGACGGGCTGCGCTGCATCCGATGCAGCGGAAGCCGCCTGCTTTTCCGCGTTTTCCTCTTCATCCCAGTCGTCCCACATCGCCTGCTCCGCCGCGAGCCTTGCCTTCTTTTTCTTCTTGCGCCAAATCACAAGCGTGACGACCGCCGCGGCAAGCACCGCAATGATAACGATCCACCACGGGAAGGAGCCCTTCGGCTCCTCCGGCTCGATCGGTTCGTCCCACTCGCCCGGATCCATGGGCTCGTAAGCCATTGCGGTCACCGTTGTTTCAAAAACGCGTTCCTTGAGCTCGCCGTTGGAATCCTCGTAGGTGACTTTGACCGTGACCTGATTGTCGCCTTCGAGCATCGGGGTGACGGCAAAGGCGATCGTGCCGCTCTTGCCGCTTTCCAAATTGCCCACGCGCAGGTAGGGGTTATAGGCGTCCACGTCGCCGGAGATCTCCGCCTCGACGTTGCTCACTTCGCTCTTGCCCTTATTGACATAGTCCAGCGTCAGGCTGATCTCCTCACCGACAAAGCCGGTATAGGGGATCTTCGGCTCGGAGATCTCAAAGCGGTCCGGCTGATACATCGGGATGCTGATGCTCAGCTCGGAGGTGTTGCTCGAACGCTGCTCGTGATCCACATACTCGTAGCTGAAGCTGAGGTTGACCTCCTGCGTATTCGTGCTGATGCGCTGCGCCGCCTTGAACGGCACCGTGACATTCTTTGCGCTGCCGGCGCCGACACGGTCGAAGTAGAACGTGTTGGTCGAGCCGCTGAGCGTCAGGTCCGCGCCGCTGCTCACCTTGAGCATGACGTTCTCGATCGCGGTGGTCTTGCTGGTGTTGAGGAATGTGAAGTCAAGCGTCACATCGGAGCCGGCGGCAACCGATGCGCCGCCGTAGCTGTAGCCCGAGAGGATGATCAGCGGTACGGGATTGGCAACGTCGCCGCTGTCGCCGCCGGTTTCGGCAGGCACGGAGATGCGTCCGCTTGCCGTGCCGCTGACGATCGAGATGTTGTTGTCATAGTCGTACGTGATGTCCGCCTCAATGCTCTGGTTCTGAGAGGAGATCTTCTTTGTCGCCGTGACCGTCAGATTGATGCTGGCGGAACGGTTGGGGCGAATGTCGCCGAGATAGAAGGTGCTCTGCTCACCGAGCAGCATCAGGGAATCCGACGGCGCAAAGGTGATTATGGCGGATTTGACGCCCGTGGTGCCGACGTTGCTCACCTCCACCGTGATGACCGCCGTTTCATTGGCGGCAATGGGCTTGGAAAGGCTCCTTGCGCCGATTATGAGCTTCGGCGCGGGACCTGCCTCGGGAGCGGGCTCCGGCTCCTTTTCCGGCTCGACGTAGGGAACGCACTCGGCGATCTTTACCGATATGTTCTGATACTTCTCGCCGTAATTGACCGTGAACGAAAGCGTGTCGCCCTCGCCCCGGTACTGCAGCTGCGAGATCGGCACAATATACTTGCCGTTTTCGCACTTCACTGGGACGCTCTCCGTGCCGCCCTTAAAGTCGTCCACATTGCGCACGACAACAATATCACCGGTTCCCCCGTCCGTGCGCATGAGCGTCACGGTGACGGTGACGCTGTCGCCCTTTTCGATATAGCTCTGCGTCGTGTAGCCGACAACAAAAAACGGGTCGGTGTCCGCGTTCGCCTGCATCGGCAGCGCCGCGAGCGCCAGCAGCAGCACAAGGCACAGGGAAACAAAAGATTTTATGTAACGCTTCATCGTGTTCTTCCTCCATTACTCCATTACAATGCCGGCGTCGATCTCCGGTTTGACCTCATTGTGTACATCGCTGACGATCTCGCCGTCGATCAGCGTAATAATACGGTCGGCATACTCTGTCATCTCCGGATCGTGCGAGACGAGCACGATCGTTTGATGGAACCGCTTGGCAAAATCGCGGATCATGTGCATGACCTCTTTGGTCGTTTTTGAGTCGAGGTTGCCGGTCGGCTCGTCCGCAAAGACGACCTCGGGCCGCGTAATAAACGCGCGCGCGATGCCCACGCGCTGCTGCTGACCGCCGGACATCTGGCTGGGGAAGTGCTGGATGCGGTCCTTAAGCCCCACGCGGCAGAGCATCTTTTTGGCTTCCAGCATGCGCGTCTCGTAGGGAATGCCCTTGAACATCAGCGGCATGGCGACATTCTCCCCCGCCGTGAGCTCCGGCAGCAGGTTGTACGACTGGAATACGAAGCCGATATGCTTCTGCCGGAAGGCTGCCAGCTCGTTTTCATTCAGGCTCGAGATCGGCACGCCGCCGATCCGCACCACGCCGTGCGTCGGCTTTTCCAGACCCGCCAGCTGGTTCAAAAGCGTACTTTTGCCGCTGCCGGACGTACCGAAGATACAGCACACCTCGCCGCGCGCAATATCCAGGTTGATGTTGCGCAGCGCAATGACGCGCTCCTGACCCATGACATATACTTTTCGCAGTTTTCGGACGGAAATGACCGGTTTTTCACTCTGTTCCAGCATCTGGGTTGCTCCTTCTTTGACAGTAAGCAATAGTATAGCGCAAACGCATTGAAAAGTCGTTACAAACTGTTACGCAAAGATGAAATTTCTTTTAACATGAGTCCCGCCTTTTCAAGGCATAGATGCCATATCGGTTTTGACGAAGAATATCGGAAAAAAGTTGCGTGCTTTTTTAGGCTTTGGTTTGCCCGATCTCATTTTTCCGCATCCGGGCTCCGGAGAGCACAATGCGCCGCCGTAAGAATAGGATGGTACTGCAAGGAGTGATCGCATGACAGCTCAGAACTGCCATTTCTTTGAACAAATGCACCATTTCACAGGCATTCTCCGCCAGCCGCCCTCCGCTGTCGCCAAAATAAAGGGCAGCGCAAACTATCCGGATATCAGCGGAGAAGTCTCCTTTCATCAGACCTCCGCCGGTGTGCTCGTATCCGCACAGGTCTCCGGGCTTCCGGCACCGGATCACGCCTGCGCAAACCGGGTTTTTGCCTTTCATATCCACAGCGGCAGCTCGTGCACGGGCAATCAAAACGACCCATTTGCCGACACGCTGATGCATGATAATCCCAACAACTGCGAGCATCCCGATCATGCCGGTGATCTGCCGCCGCTTTTCGGCAATCACGGCTTCGCCTTTGCCGTCTTCCTCACCGACCGGTTCTCTGTGCGCGAGGTCCTCGGAAAAACCGTGATCGTCCATTTAAAGCCGGACGATTTTACCACGCAGCCGTCCGGCAGCGCGGGAGAAAAAATTGCCTGCGGCGAAATCAGGAAAATCGGCTCTTTGTGCTCCTGCTGTACCCGCTGAGCGCGTCTTTGCCCGGGGTTTCGGTCTTTCCCTTTTCTTCCGGGACATCTGCGCAGCGGCAGGCGCGGCACGCAGGACGGGCAGATCGGCGGCGGCAGCCGTATCGCCGTTGTCAGCTTT
>JAEDKW010000118.1 GCA_016295615.1 Oscillospiraceae bacterium
TTTCCGGATCAACGAGCTGCATGATCGACACCTCAAATGCGGTGCGTTCCTCTGCGCCGCTTTCGAGCAGCTTGGTATATGTACGGCTTTGCACGCGGCCCTCAAGCGTCAATCGCTCGCCGACCGACATCTCCGCGACCTGAAGCGCGAGCTGTCCCCACGCGATGCAGGGCAGATAGTCTGCGCGCCCGTAGTGGCGGTTGACGGCAAGAATAACGTCGCAGATGCTGCGTCCGAGTGGGGTACGCCGCAGCGTCGGCTGCTTGCAGAGAACGCCGGAGAGGAGGATCCGGTTGAACGGAGTGCCGTCGCCCGGCTCGATGGCTTGCGCAAAGACCGTAATGACGAGGCGGCTGCCCTGTCCGCTTTTGTTGTTGAAGGAGCGAAGCTGCCCGGTCACGCGGACCGGTTCTCCCTCGCAGAGGAGGGAAGTCATCGATTCATTGACAACAATGACGAGTGTGTCGCATTGTCCTGACAGCCGTTCCACCCGCAGCGGAAATTTATAGAAGCGCTGACCGTGGTTTTCGTGAGAAAAAACGCAGTCCTGCGCAACGGTCCCCCAGAGCTCCACATAGTTCTGATTTTGTTCCATGGCGTACACCTCAAACTGTTTGTTGGTGTATTCTATGAAAGGGGGAAGGCAGATATGAAAAATTGCCGTTTGGAAACGGAAAAGGGACTAAAATAATAAAGCCGTGCAGCATTTGCTGCACGGCTTTGAAGCGGAGCGTTTACTTCATGTTGGCGATGATCTCGACCAGTTCGCCGCCGATACGGGCCTGAGCCTCGTTCGTGCCGGAGCCGATGTGCGGCGTGCAGGAAACGGCGGGATGGCTGTAGAGCGCCTTGTTGGTGGCGGGCTCGTCAGCAAAGACGTCGAGACCGGCAGCGCGGATCTTGCCGCTGTTGAGCGCCTCAAGCAGCGCGTCTTCATCGACGTTGGTGCCGCGGGAGGTGTTGACGACGATGACGCCGTCCTTCATCTTGGCGATGTTGTCCCTGGAGATGAGAGCGCCGCCGTCGACAGCGGGAGCGTGGACGGAGATGAAGTCGGACTTGCCGAGCAGTTCATCCATTTCCACATAGGGGATGCCGAGCTGCTCTTCGATGCCGGGGATATGGAAGATATCGAAGGCGATGACGTTCATGCCGATGCCCTTGGCAAGCTGACCGAGCTTCTGACCGATGCGGCCGAAGCCGACGATACCGAGGGTCTTGCCGCTGAGCTCCACGCCCTTGGAGTAAGCCTTCTTCTCCCACTTGCCTTCGCGCATGGTGGCGCCGGCGATGGAGATGCTGCGTGCGCAGGCGAACATGTGCGCCATGGCGAGCTCGGCAACGGACTCGGACGGGGATTTCGGGGTGTTCTTGACCTCAATGCCGTTTTCCTTGGCATAAGCGACGTCAATGTTGTCCAGACCCACGCCGGCACGAATGACGCACTTGAACTTGCTGCCCTTGGCTTCGTCGATCTGAGCCTTGCGGAGCTTGGTCTTGGAGCGGATGATGGCTACGTCGAAGTCGCGCAGAGCCTTGCCGAGCTCTTCGGGCTCATAAAACTGCTCAACGACCTCATGACCCATGGCGCGAACCTGCTCGATCGCGCCCTTATCCATACCGTCAGTAACGAGAATACGCATGATATTAATCTCCTTAAAAGTTATTTCGAAAAACAGCGGGCTGCTTTTCGAGTTTGGCTTCAGCGCTGCCGCTTACCGCTTCGCGCGCTGAAAAAGCGTTTCTGCAGACAGACACGCCGTCCTCTGAAACAGTTTCCGCGTCTTTGCGCCGTGCGCGGCGCAAGCGCTGCGAGACGAAAAGGGGGATACGATCCCCCTTTTCAGGTTATCTTACTTGTGTTCAGCCTCGAACTTCCTGAGGAAGTCGACGAGGGCTTCGGCGCCTTCCTTGGGCATGGCGTTATAAACGGAAGCACGCAGACCGCCGACGGACTTGTGACCCTTGAGGTTGTCGTAACCGGCAGCCTTGGTAGCGGCGACGACTTCGGCGTCGAGCTCAGCAGACTCGGTGACGAACGGGATGTTCATGAGGGAGCGGAACTCGGGCTCGACCGTGCCCTTGAACATCTTGGAGGAATCCAGGAAGTCATAGATGACCTTGGCCTTGGCGATGTTGCGCTTTTCCATCTCCTCAAGACCGCCGATGCTCTTGAGGTACTTGAAGACCTTGCCGCAGCAGTAGATCGCCCAGCAGTTCGGCGTGTTGTACATGGAGCCGTTGTTGGCGTGGGTGCTGTACTGCAGGTAGATGGGCAGATCCGTCAGATCCTCGCGGATGAGATCCTCACGGATGATGACGACGACCATACCGGCAGGACCGACGTTCTTCTGAACGCCTGCGTAGATCACACCGTAATCGGAGACGTTGCAGGGCTTGGAGAGGAACATGGAGGACTGGTCGGAAACAAGGACATGACCCTTGGTGTTGGGAAGCTTCTGCCAGGTCACACCGTGGATGGTCTCATTCTCGCAGATATAGACGTAGTCGGCATCCTCGGGAATGTCGAGATCGGAGCAATCGGGAACGTAGGTGTAGTTCTTATCCTTGCTGGACGCGGCGACGATGACTTCGCCGACCTTCTTTGCCTCAGCGATGGCCTTCTTGGACCATGCGCCGGTCTCAATGTAAACGGCCTTGCCGTTCTTCATGAGGTTCATGGGGATCATGGAGAACTGGAGGGTGGCGCCGCCCTGGATGAACAGGACCTTGTAGTTGTCGGGAATGCCCATCAGGTCGCGCAGATCCTGCTCGGCTTCGTCAATGATCTGCTGAAAGACCTTGGAGCGGTGGGACATTTCCATGACGCACATGCCGCTGCCGCGGTAGTTGAGCATTTCGTCACGGATCTCCTCCAGAACAGGCTCGGGCATCATGGCGGGACCTGCGGAGAAGTTGTAAGTGCGATTGTACTTCATTTTGGTTTCCTCCTGTTATA
>JAEDKW010000119.1 GCA_016295615.1 Oscillospiraceae bacterium
TACGCTCCGAGTATACACAAATCCCGTGATTTTGTCCAGTCCCGCCTGTTCATTTTTCGCAAAAAGAAGCCGCAATTTTCAGCTTTGCCGCTTTTTTGACGAATTATTTTCTTGCAGCGCAGCCGTATTGTGATATACTGGAATAAAGAGAAAAATGGCGGGAGGGGACATATGAACAAACATGCAGCGCTGCGCAGAGAGGATGCCGTGCTCCGCAATGACGGCGGAGTTCTTTACCGGAACTATCAGGAGTTTCTGCAGCTTCAGCATCTTTATAACGCTGCGATAAAAGAAATTCAAATGCGGCTGGAGGTGCTCAACGACGAATTCAGCGTCAAGTTTTCCCGCAGTCCCATCCACCACATCGAAAGCCGCCTGAAATCGCCGCAGAGCATATTGGAGAAGCTGCAGCGCAAGGGGTTTCCGGCTTCTCTGGAATCTGCGAAAAAGAACGTCAACGACATCGCCGGCGTTCGGGTCGTGTGCTGCTATATCGACGACGTTTACCGCGTGGAGGAAATGCTGCTGCGTCAATCGGATATGGAGCTTGTCAAGCGCCAGGACTACATCAAAACACCGAACTACAACGGCTACCGTTCCCTGCATTTGGACCTGCGCGTTCCGATCTTCCTTTCGGACCGCACGGAGCACGTCCTTGCCGAGGTACAGCTCCGCACGGTCGCCATGGACTTCTGGGCAAGTCTTGAGCACGACCTGCGCTATAAGGCGGACAAATCCGCGCTGCCCGAGGGCATCAACGAGGAGATGTTCCGCTGCGCCGATGAGATCGCGGAGATCGACCGCAAAATGCAGGACATGTACCGCAGGATCCTATCAGCGGAATAAGACGCCTCCGCAGCGGAGGATGACAGGAAAAAGCCTCTGAAAGCTCATGCCTTTCAGAGGCTTTTATTGTTCCCTGCGCCGCAGCGCCGCATCCGGCTCAATCCGCTCCGGCCGTTTCCGCCTCGAGCGCCTTCTCCAGCGCAATGGAAAGCTGGTCGGGACAGGAGGTTGGCTTGAAGCCGCAGCGGATCCCGCGCAGGCGCGCAATGGCGTCTTTTGCCGGCATCCCCACCACCAGCTTGGAAATGCCCTGCAAATTGCCGCTGCAGCCGCCGACGATCTCCAGCTTTTTGATGATACCGTCCTTGAGCTCCAGGTTCATCACCCTGGAGCACGTCCCCTGCGGATAATAGGTATAGGTCATATTTTTCTCCTTATTTCGTCCTGATGATCGCCGCATAGACGGCGGCGGGCTTGTCCGTGCGGTTGGCAATGCCGTGTGTGCCGCCGTCGGGGCAAAGGCTGAAATCGCCCGGACGCATGACTTTTTCCTCGCCGCCGTCGTTGAGCACGATCTCGCCCTCTTGAAAGAAAAAGACCTCATACTCGTCCGTGTGCTTGTGCAGACCGATCGAGCAGCCCGGCTCCAGGCGGATCTCGGCAAACATCTTTGCATTTTCCGGCATACGCTCCGGCAGGTAGTCGCGCTTGTCCACCGTGCCGTCCCCGCCGCGCAGGTGTTCGCTGAGAGTTTGCTTTCTGTCCTCTGCGCGAATAATCATGGCAATCCGCTCCTTTTGTCTCGTTTCATTGCCGTTATTGTAGCACACGCTTCTCTTCTTCGCAAGCCTCCGGCGCAGCACTTTTCCTTTCACAACGCGCTTTCAGCCGCCCGCGGTTTGCGGCGGTATCGTGTGTTTCCCGTTAAGATTCTGTATAAAATTGCCAAAAAGTCGAACATCGTCGAACTATTTTTGACTGATTCGACGGTTTTTTGCTTGAAAATGCTGTCTGAATATGGTAGCTTTATGACAAGGCAAAACGAAGTCGTCAGATTTTCGTCGTAACTGCCCCTCACCGCAGGCGGTGAATTCCAAGAAGAAGGAAGATTAGGCATGGAAAACAAAACGACGGTCATTTTAGCAGATGCAAATGAAGAATTCCGAGCAATGTTACAGCAGACGATAGAAAAAACGGGTGAGTTCGATGTGGTGGGAACCGTTGGAGACGGATTGAGCGCCTTGCAGCTGGTATCGGAGAAGCAGCCGCAGCTGCTCGTCACGGACATTTTGCTGCCCGTACTGGACGGCTTTGGTCTGCTGGATCGGATCGAAGCCTTGCCGAATCGCCCGAAAACGATTCTGGTTTCGGCCCTTTACCGCGACCAGATCGTGGCACAGGCAATGGCAAAGGATGTTTCGTTTTTTATGCCGAAGCCCTGCGAAACGGAATCGCTGCTTGAGCGGATGCGTCAGGCGTGCCGGACGGAGCAGCCGGTCGAAGAAGATACGCTGCAAGCTCTCGAGCGTGAGGTCACGACCGTTATCCACGAAATCGGCGTTCCGGCGCACATCAAGGGCTACCAGTATGTCCGCGAAGCGATCGTCATTGCCGTGCAGGACATGGACGTGATCAATGCGGTGACGAAGGTATTATATCCCGAAGTTGCCCGCCGCTATGCAACCACGCCGAGCCGTGTTGAGCGCGCGGTGCGCCACGCCATCGAAGTTGCATGGGATCGCGGCGATCTTGAAACGCTCCAGCGCTACTTCGGCTACACGGTGTCCAACACCAAGGGAAAGCCGACCAACAGCGAGTTCATCGCCATGATCGCGGACAGGATCCGGCTGCATCAGAAGAAAAGAGCTTGAGCCTCCGTGTGAAACAGTTTGAGAATTAAATGGAATTTGTGAAAAAGAGTGCGCCGCGGAATTTTATTCCGCGGCGCGCTCTTTTTAGCCTGTCCGCTCAGCCTGCTTTCCGTGGCGTTGAAAACTCTGCCGCGTCAAGCATATTTTCAATCAAAATTCCATATCCTTTTGCTGCGTCATCGACCAGTACATGCGTTACTGCGCCGACGATCTTTCCGTTTTGCAAAATCGGGCTGCCGCTCA
>JAEDKW010000120.1 GCA_016295615.1 Oscillospiraceae bacterium
GCCACCGCGCTCGCCGCAGCGACATTGAGCGAGTCCACGCCGTGATACATGGGGATCCGCACCGTATAGTCGCAGGCGCGGATCGTATCGCAGGCGAGACCGTCGCCCTCCGTACCGAGAACGACCGCGAGCTTCTCCTCGGCGCGCAGGCGCGGATCATCAATGCTCATCGAGTCGTCGCGCAGCGCCATTGCCGCCGTTTTGAAGCCCATGCTTCGCAGCCGCTCCTGCCGCAGAATACCGCTGCCGTCCAGATACGTCCACGGCACCTGAAACACCGTTCCCATGCTCACGCGGATCGCACGGCGATAGAGCGGATCGCTGCATGCCGGTGTCAGCAGCACGGCATCCATGCCGAGCGCCGCGGCACAGCGAAAAATCGCGCCGACATTCGTGGGATTGACCACATCCTCCAGCACCGCCACACGGCGCGCGCCGGCGCAGACCTCCTGCACCGTTTTCCGCTTCGGACGGCGCATCGCGCACAGCGCGCCGCGTGTGAGCGGAAAGCCGGTCAGCTGCGACAGCACGGAAAATTCCGCGGTATAGACCGGAATGTCGCCGCAGCGTGAAAGCACGGCGCACGCCTGCCCCTCCAGGTGCTTCTTTTCCAGCAGCAGCGACACCGGCTCGCAGCCGGCGTCCAGCGCCCGAGCGATCACTCTGGGACTTTCCGCAATGAAGAGTCCCTGCTCCGGATGCTCCCGGTTCACCAGCTGGTTTTCCGTAAGACGCGCGTACACCTCCAGCCCGGGCGCCGCAAGGTCTGTAATTTCAATGATTTCTGCCATTTGTTCTTCCTTTTTTGCTCAAACCGCTTCGTCCCCCCGGCCGCTTTCCGCAGCCGCATCGGCGCAAAGGCTGCCGCGGGCGGCTCCCCTGCCGTTTTGTAAGATCCTGCGTTTTGATGATTGTACCACGCCTTCCCGCGACCGTCAATGTCCGCGCCCGTTTCTCACGAAGCATGCGTTTTGAGCGGCAATGAAACAAAATTTCAAAATAGGCTTGTTTTTTTGGGAAATCTGTTTATAATATGGAATGTACCATATATTCTTTATGTTCCGAAACTCAAGAAAAGAGGTCATTCTTATGAGCATTCAAATCGGCATCAACGGGTTCGGTCGTATCGGCCGCATGGTCCTGCGCGCCAGTCTCGATCACCCCGAAATCAAAGTCGTCGGCATCAACGACCTGTGTCCTGCCGACTATCTCGCCTATATGCTGAAGTACGACACCATGCACGGCAAATTCCGCGCCGAAGTCGGCAGCACCGACAGCGCGATCATCGTCAACGGGCAGGAGATCCCGGTCTTTGCCGAGCGCAATCCCGCCGACCTCCCGTGGGGTAAGATCGGCGCCGAGTATATCGTCGAGTCCACCGGTCTGTTCCTCACCAAGGAAAAGGCGCAGGGGCATCTTGCCGCCGGCGCAAAGAAGGTCGTCATGTCCGCACCGTCCAAGGATGACACCCCGATGTTCGTCGTCGGCGTCAATCTGGACAAATACACAAGCGACATGAACTTCGTCTCCAACGCCTCCTGCACCACCAACTGCCTTGCCCCCATTGCCAAGGTACTCAACGACAACTTCGGCATCAAGGACGGCCTAATGACCACCGTGCACTCCGTCACGGCGACGCAGAAGACGGTGGACGGTCCCTCTGTCAAGGACTGGCGCGGCGGTCGTGCCGCAACCGGCAACATCATCCCCTCCTCGACCGGAGCCGCCAAGGCCGTCGGCAAGGTCATCCCCGCGCTGAGCGGCAAGCTCACCGGCATGTCGATGCGCGTACCCACGCTGGACGTCTCCGTGGTGGATCTGACGGTCAACCTTGAAAAGAGCGCGACCTACGAGGAGATCTGTCAGGCAATGAAGACCGCCAGCGAAGGCGAGCTCAAGGGTATCCTCGGCTATACGGAGGAGGCGGTCGTCTCCTCGGACTTCCTCGGCGACCCGCGCACCTCCATCTTTGACGCGACCGCCGGCATCGCGCTGACGGACACGTTCGTCAAGGTCGTTTCCTGGTACGACAACGAGATCGGCTACTCCAACAAGATCCTCGATCTCATTGAATATATGTACCGTGTGGATCATCAGTAAAGGCAAACGGCTGTATTGCAGACCGTATCAAATAAAATAATCGGAGGTTCCGTTATGAGTTATCCAGTGACCGGTCAAGAAGTTTATGTCAGTTTGAATCTGTCCAACACCATGCTCACCGGCATCGGTAAAGGCACCATCACGCGCGAAACAGTGTCCGTTGACTATCTCAAGAAGCTCTTCGCCGAGCATGGCGTGATCGTTTCCGCCAAGCCCGAGCAGATCCCCATCATCAAGCGTGTCAACGACATGTACGATCTCGGACTTGAGATCCCCGAAAAGCTTCAGATCTTCCAGCTTTCCGAGCAGCACCGCCGTCTCGTCGTCATCAACGTGCAGGGACTTCAGCGCAAGAACGGCTCCCTGCTCCCCTCCTATACGGAGGAGGAACTGGACGAAGCGTCCTTTACCTTTGTCAAGTACTATGTGCAGAGCAAGCACTACGATGAGCTGACGGCGGAAAACGAAAAGCTGCGCTACGAGCTCGAGCAGGAGATCTCCTGGCGCACCCGCACGGACAGCTGACAGGCAGAAGCTGTCAAGGCATTTCGTGCTAATGGAATCAAAGGAGCCTCTTTTGTCGCGGCAGACAAGAGAGGCTTCTTTGTCTCAGGCGC
>JAEDKW010000024.1 GCA_016295615.1 Oscillospiraceae bacterium
CCGTCAATCAGGTGCTTCTGCGGTGATTTTTTTGCAGACAAAAACAGCCTCCCTCAAAAAAGAGGGAGACTGTTTACAGCATACGACAAGCAGGGTGAAAAGTAAAGAGGAAAAATAACAGAAATTTCGCTCAAATTTTCGGTCACTTTTCTTCGCCTTGCTTTCTTGCCAAGCGCGCTTCCTTTTTGTATAATGTGCAGGTATTTTATTTGCGAAATTTGCGAAAAAAGAGGTGTTTTCTGCGATGGCAAAAGTTGGATTTGATAATGACAAGTATCTGGCAATGCAGTCCGAGCATATCCGCGAGCGCATCGCCCAGTTCGGCGGCAAACTGTACCTTGAGTTCGGCGGTAAGCTGTTTGATGATTTTCATGCCTCCCGCGTGCTGCCCGGCTTTCAGCCCGACAGCAAGATCCGCATGCTTCAGCAGCTTAAGAACGATGTGGAGATCGTCATTGCAGTCAATGCCAATGACATAGAGAAAAATAAGGTCCGCGGCGACCTCGGCATC
Source organism: Oscillospiraceae bacterium (assembly GCA_016295615.1). GTDB lineage: Bacteria > Bacillota > Clostridia > Oscillospirales > Oscillospiraceae > Hominicoprocola. Next base: position 512 of record JAEDKW010000024.1, read on the forward strand.
ACTTATGATGACGACTGCCTGCGTTTGATGGACTCCTTCCAGGCGCTTGGGCTCTTCGTCGGCAGCATCGTGATCACGCAGTATGCCGGACAGAGAGCCGCCGACGCGTTTATCAAGCGTCTGGAAAAGCTCGGCGTCAAAAACTACCGCCACTATCCCATCGCAGGCTACCCCTCCGACGTTGCCCATATCGTCAGTGACGAAGGCTTCGGCAAAAACGATTATATTGAAACGTCGCACTCCCTTGTGGTCATCACCGCGCCGGGTCCCGGCAGCGGCAAGATGGCGACCTGCCTCAGCCAGCTCTACCACGAGCATCAGCACGGCGTTGCAGCCGGCTATGCCAAGTTTGAGACCTTCCCCATCTGGAATCTGCCGCTCAAGCACCCCGTGAACCTCGCCTATGAGGCGGCGACCGCCGATCTCAACGACGTGAATATGATCGACCCGTTCCACCTTGAGGCTTACGGGAAGACGACCGTCAACTACAACCGCGATGTGGAGATCTTCCCCGTGCTGCGCGCCATATTTGAGCGCATCTACGGCACGTGCCCCTACCAGTCTCCCACCGACATGGGCGTCAACATGGCAGGCAACTGCATCATTGACGACGACGCCTGCCGCGAAGCGTCGCGCATGGAGATCCTGCGCCGCTACTACACCGCGCTGGTGCAGCATGTCCGCGGCGAGGCGGACGAGGAGCCGCTGAGGAAGCTCGAGCTTGTGATGCAGCAGGCAGGCGTCACACCGGAGATCTGTCCCGCCGTCAGCGCCGCGCTTGTCAAGGCGGAGACCACCGGCGCACCCGCCGGCGCAATGGTCCTTCCGGACGGCACGCTCGTCACCGGCAAGACCTCCAGCACGCTCGGCGCCGCCTCCGCGCTGCTGCTCAATGCGCTCAAGTCGCTCGGCGGCATCCGCGACCAGTTTGAGCTGATCTCCCAGCAGGTGCTCGAGCCGGTCTGCCACCTCAAAACCACCTATCTCGGGCACCACAACCCGCGCCTGCACACCGACGAGGTGCTCCTTGCGCTGACGATCTCGGCGCTGACGAATCCGCTTGCCGACCTCGCGCAGCAGCAGCTCAGCGCGCTGCGCGGCAGCGATGCACACTTCTCCGTCATCATTTCGGAGGAAGACATCAAGCTTTACAAGCGCCTGGGCATCCACGTCACCTGCGAACCGAAGTATGAAGTGAAGAAGCTTTACCACAAATAACGCGAGCTTCCCTTTGCCGTAACGAAAAAACAAACAACCAGTGCGCAGAGGAAGTGCCCTCTGCGCACTTTTTTCAAGAAAGGAATTCCTATGGAAACCATTGTTCAGACCCTCGCCCGCGAGCTTGAGCGGGACCCCGCGCATATCGAAAACGTCATCACGCTGCTGGACGAGGGAAACACCATCCCCTTTATCGCGCGCTACCGCAAGGAAATGCACGGCTCGATGGACGACACCGCGCTGCGCACGCTGGAGGGGCGTCTTGCGTATCTTCGCAAGGTGCAGGAGCGCCGTGAGAGCGTGAAAAAGTCGATCGAGGAGCAGGGCAAGCTCACTTCGGAGCTTGCCGCCGCCATCGACAGCGCCGCTACGCTTGCCGAGGTCGAGGATCTCTACCGCCCCTACAAGCCCAAGCGCCGCACACGCGCCACAGTCGCCCGGGAAAAGGGTCTTGAGCCGCTCGCCGCGCTTCTTTTCGCGCAGGAGCCGACCTGCCCTGCCCCCGCGCTTGCCGCGCAGAATTATGTCGATGCGGAAAAGGGCGTGGAAACCGTCGACGCCGCGCTGGAAGGAGCCGGGGATATCGTGGCTGAATGGATCAGCGACGACGCCGCGATCCGCAAAAGCTTGCGCGAGCTGATGCTGCGCCGCGGCACACTGGCGGCGGAAGCCGCTGCGGACGAGGACAGCGTTTATCGCCTGTACTATGAATTTTCCCAGCCGCTTTCCAAACTGCGGGGACATCAGATCCTTGCCATCAACCGCGGCGAGAAGGAGGGCTTTCTCAAGGTCCGCATCGATATTGCCGACGATGTCGCCCTGCCCGTGCTGCGCCGTGCCGTTCTGAAGCCCGGCAGCGCGTCGATGGCATTCGTGCGCGCGGCAGCGGACGACGCCTGGGCGCGTCTTTTGATGCCGTCGCTGGTCAACGAAATCCGCTCCTCCCTCACGGAAACCGCCGCCGAGGGCGCGATCCGGATGTTCGCGCTCAACCTCAAGCCGCTTTTGATGCAGCCGCCGGTCAAGGGTCATGTGACCATGGGGCTCGACCCCGGCTACTCCCACGGCTGCAAGGTCGCCGTTGTGGACGGCACGGGCAAGGTGCTTGACACCGCCGTCGTCTACCCGACCTTCGGCGAGCGGCAAAAACGTGACGCCATCACGGTTCTTTCCAGGCTGATCCAACGCCACCATGTTGCGCACATTGCCATCGGCAACGGCACCGCCTCGCGCGAGACGGAGCAGATGACGGTCGAGCTGATCCGCGAGGTCGGCGGCGGCGTTTCCTACATGATCGTCAGTGAAGCCGGTGCGTCCGTCTACTCTGCCAGCAAGCTTGCCGCCGAGGAGTTTCCGCAGTTTGACGTGAACCTCCGCTCCGCCGTGTCCATTGCGCGCCGGCTGCAGGATCCGCTCGCGGAGCTTGTGAAGATCGACCCCAAGGCGATCGGCGTGGGACAGTACCAGCACGATATGCCGCAAAAGCGGCTCGACGAAAGCCTCAGCGGCGTGGTGGAGGACTGCGTCAACGCGGTCGGCGTCGACCTCAATACCGCAAGCGCGCCGCTCCTTGCCCGGGTATCCGGTCTGAACGGCACGATCGCCAAAAACATCGTCGCCTTCCGCGAGGAAAACGGCGCTTTTACCGCGAGAAGACAGCTTCTCAAGGTCGCCAAGCTCGGTCCCAGGGCCTTTGAGCAGTGTGCGGGCTTCCTGCGCGTACCGGAGAGCGAAAACGTGCTCGACCATACCGGCGTCCACCCCGAAAGCTACGATGCGGCGGAAAAGCTGCTCGGGCTGCTCGGCTATGACAAAAGCGCGCTCAAAAACGGCGCGCTGTCCGACCTCTCCGCAAGGCTCGACGCCTACGGCGCGCAGAAAGCCGCCGACGCTTGCGGCGTGGGGCTTCCGACGCTGCGCGACATCGTCAGGGAGCTGATGAAGCCGGGGCGCGACCCGCGCGACGAGCTTCCCGCGCCGGTCCTGCGCACGGATGTGCTCGATATCAAGGACCTCAAGCCCGGCATGGTGCTCACCGGCACGGTGCGCAACGTCATCGACTTCGGCGTGTTCGTCGACATCGGCGTACATCAGGACGGTCTTGTCCATATCTCCAGAGTGTGTGACCGGTTCATCCGGCACCCGAGCGAGGTCGTGGCGGTCGGCGACGTCGTCAGGGTCATCGTGCTTGACGTGGATGAAAAAAAGCACCGCATCTCTCTTTCCATGCGCGACGTACCGAAAGGTTAACAAAAAAATGCAGACGCTCACGCGTCTGCATTTTTTTGCCGCGCGTCTTCGCGCGCCTTATTCGTTGGTGTAGTTGTCAAAGTAGCCCTGAATATAGACAATGGGCGTGCCCTTATCGCCGGAGCCGGACGTGAGGTCGCACAGCGAGCCGATCAGGTCCGTGAGGTTGCGGGGCGTCGTCCCCTCGGACACCATGCTGCCGACGAGGGAGGCGCTGCCCTTTTCGCGGATGCGCTCCTCGATCGCGGTCCTGAGCGCTTCGCCCGTCAGGTCGCCGAAGTCATTGTCGGCAAGATACTTGAGCTTGAGCTCGTTGGGCGTGCCGACAAGCCCCTTGGTATAGCCCGGGGACACCACGGGGTCAGCCAGCTCCCAGATCCTGCCGACAGGGTCTTTGAAGGCGCCGTCGCCGTAGACCATGGCTTCGATCCGCTTGCCGGAGACCCTGCTCAGCTGCTCGCTGAGCTCCTCGGCGACAGCCATGCAGCCGCGCGGGAACAGCTTGACCTTTTCCTCGGTCGCCTTGTTGGAGCCGAGCAGACCGTAATCGGCATTGTAGCCGCTGCCGTCCACGGGAGCGGTCAGAAGGTCGTCAAGCCCGAGGACAACGCGCGCACCCGCCTGCTTCAAAAGCCGCTTGGAGCGCTTGCGCGTATGGATATCGCAGGTAATGACGGCGTCCGTATAGTCGAGCAGCGCGGTCACGCGGTTGCCGAAGACCAGCTCCGCTTCCGCGCCGGCTTCGGTAATGATATCGGAGTAAAATGAAACGTAATCCACGCCGGTAAAGGGATGCTTTGTTTCGCCGAATTTTTCGCGGAACTCCTCCAGCGTCAGCACGTCGCTGTACGGGTTGACGCCGGCAGCGTCCAGCCGGTCCCAATCGACCAGACCGTTGCCCACTTCATCGGAGGGATAGGAAAGCAGCAGAACGATCTTCCTGCAGCCCATCGCCATCGCGCGCAGCAAAATGGAAAAGCGGTTGCGGCTGAGGATCGGGAACGCGACCCCGACCGTACCGCCGCCCGTTTTGACGCGGACGTCCCTGGCGATCTGCTCCAGCGTTGCATAGTTGCCCTGTGCACGCGCAACAACAGACTCCGTCACCGCAACGATGTCGCGGTCACGGGGCGTGATGCCGGCTTCGCGCCACGCTTCCTGCACGGCATTGGCGGCAAGCTCAGCAATATTGTCGCCCTCGCGGACAATGGGTGCGCGAACGCCGCGCACAACAGTACCGATCGTTCTCATCATGGTTCTCCTTTATCTCATAAATCTATCGCTTGATACAAAAACAGGCTTGCTTTTTTCAGCGTTCCCATTATAATAATCTCATACTCATAAGTAAAGAATTTATTCGTAATGTTTAATATAAGTTTTGCTAATATCGAAGGGAGCTATACCGTGATCAAGCTGGAGCTATACCGCATCTTCCGCGAGGTTGCGCAAACGGGTAATTTTTCCAGGGCTGCGCAGAATCTGTTCATCTCCCAGTCGGCGGTGAGCCAATCCATCCGCCAGCTGGAGGACAGCCTGCAAACGCGGCTCTTTCTGCGCACGCCCCGCGGCGTCGCGCTGACAGACGACGGGCATCTGCTGTTCGATTATGTCCGCAGCGCTCTGGGTCTTCTGGAAACGGGCGAAGACAAGCTTGCCCAGACGCGCGCGCTGCAGATGGGCAGCCTTGTCATCGGCGCAAGCGACACGGTCACGCGGCACTTTTTGCTGCCGCATCTGGAGTCCTTCCACCGCCGCTACCCGAACATTCATTTGCAGATCATCAGCGGTCGAAGCGGCAAGGCGCTCGGTCTGCTCCGCTCCGGCAAGGTCGACGTCGCCTTTGCCAGCTCTCCGGAGGAGAGTGAGACGCTCCGCCACATCCCCTGTCTCGAAACGCACACGAGCTTTGTCGCTTCCGCCGGCTATCCCTGCGATTTCGACCATGTCTACTCCCCGGCGGAGCTCGCTGCGTTTCCGCTGATCCTGCTTGACCGCAAGGCGTCCTCGCGCGTACATCTGGAAAAATTCTTTCTCAGACACGGCACCGCCATCAAGCCGGAGCTGGAATCCGGCGCGCACAGCCTGCTCGTTGACCTTGCGCGCATCGGCATGGGCGTCGCCGCGGTGACGCGGGAATTTGTCGGCAAAGAGCTTGCCGCAGGAACGATCCGCGAGCTGAAAACCGACTTTTCCATTCCGCCGCGCACGGTGGATCTGTGTACGCTCTCCAATGTGCCGCTCAGCCCCGCCGCCGAACGCTTTACGCGCGAGCTTCTGCAAAGCCTCTGACGGTACGCGCAAAAAACGGGACTGCCCCCCAATGGGACAGTCCCGTTTTTTTGTTTTGTTCCGTTGATCCGGCTCAGTTCTTCGCGTAATGAACGTGCAGCAGCTCGTGTGCATGCTGCTCGCCCATTTCATCGAGCATCCGCACGACCACGGGGTTGCGCTCAGCACGCTTGAACATGGCGGAATGGTCCATATTCTGCAGTCCCTCACCGCGCTCAAGCTTTGTCGCCTTGAGACCGTAAGGCTGTCCGGCGCCGCCGACGCAGCCGCCCTGGCAGGTCATAACTTCGATCAGGTGATAGAACTTCCTGCCCTCGTCGATCTCCTTAAGGAGCTTCCTTGCGTTGACAAGACCGTTGACGACTGCGAGCTTGAGCTCCGTTTCGCCGACATGGATCGTTGCTTCCTTGACCGGCGCATCGCCGCGAAGCCCGAGGAACTCGATCTCGCGAAGCGCGTTCTTGCTCTTATCCGGCAGGCAGTGGCGCACGACCGCTTCGGCAACGCCGCCCGTCTCACCGTAAATGACTGCCGCGCCGGAGCCGAGTCCGAACGGAAGGTCGGGAGATTCCAGCTCCAGCTGATCGAGCTGAATGCCCGTCTCCTTCATCATGTCGACGATCTCCTGCGTGGTCAGCACCAGATCGACGTCGGGACGGCCGTTGCGCTTGAATTCATCGCGCGCCGCCTCCATCTTCTTCGCCGTGCAGGGCATGATCGCGATATTGAAGGTCTCAAGTCCGCTCTCGGCGTCCTTTTCCGCGTACTTCTCGCGAATGACCGCGGCAAACATTTCCATGGGAGACTTACAGGTGGAAATATTGTTCAGGTACTTGGGATTCTCGTTTTCAAGGAACTTCACCCACGCCGGGCAGCAGGAGGTGAACATCGGGAACGGACCGCCCTTTTCCAGCCGCCTGAGGAATTCCGAAGACTCCTCGATCGTCGTCATATCCGCGCTGAACGTGGTATCGTACACCTCGTCCACGCCCATGAGCTTGAGCGCGGTGACGAGCTGATCAAGCACGTTCTGCCCGGCGGGAATGCCGAACGCTTCGCCGACCGCCACGCGCACGGCGGGCGCGATCTGCACCACAACGCGCTTTTTCGGATCGTGGATGGCGCGCCAGGCGTCGCCGATCTCATTTTTGATGGTGATGGCGCCGGTCTGGCAGACCGCGGCGCACTGACCGCAGGAGACGCACTTCGTCTCCGAAAGCTTGCGGTCAAAGGCGGGCATGACCTGCAGCTGGGAGCCGCGGTAGGCAAAGTCGATAATGTTCATGCCCTGCATCTCCTCGCACACGCGAACGCAGTCGCCGCAGAGGATGCACTTGTTCGGGTCGCGCACGATGGCAGGCGACGAGCTGTCCGTTTCATAGTGCTCGCGCGTATCGTCGAAGCGGATGCGGCGCACGCCGAACTGCTGGGCAAGGCTCTGCAGATGGCACTGACCGCTCTTTCCGCAGGTCGTGCAGTTGCAGTTATGGGACGCAAGCAGCAGCTCAAGGATCATGCGGCGATGCTTCAAAAGCCGCTTGCTGTTGGTCTTGATGACCATGCCGTCGCGCGGCTGCATGGAGCAGGACGAATCGATCTTGCCGCGCTCGTCCTCCACGACGCACATACGGCACGCGCCGTAAACGGACAGGTCGGAATAGTAGCAGAAGGTGGGCATTTCAATGCCTGCCTTGCGAATGACGGAAAGCACGTTCTTTTCGCCGTCGAAGCTGACACGCTGGCCGTCAATGATCATGGTTCCTTTTGCCATGGCGTTAATCCTCCTCTTCAATGGCGTCGATCGCGCCGAACGGGCAGGCGCCCCAGCAGGCACCGCAGTGGACGCACTTGCTCGTGTCGATCGTATGCGGCATGCGGATCTCGCCGGAGATCGCCTCCATCGGGCAGTTCTTCTTGCACTTACCGCAGCCGCGGCACAGCTCGGGATTGATCTCCAGATGGCGTCTGCGTCCGTTGCAGTGCGGGCAGTGCTTATCCACAACGTGCGCAAGATACTCGTTGCGGAAATATTTCAGCGTGGAGAGCACCGGCTTGCACGCGCTCTGTCCCAGACCGCACAGCGCCGTCTCCGTGATGGTGTTTGCAAGCTCCTCGAGCATGTCGAGATCCTCAAGCGTGCCTTCGTTGGCGATGATGCGCTCCAGAATCTCCAGCATGCGCTTTGTGCCCTCGCGGCAGGGGACGCACTTGCCGCAGCTTTCATTCTGCGTGAAGTTCATGAAGAAGCGCGCCGTCTCGACCATGCAGGTGTCCTCGTCCATGACGACGAGACCGCCGGAGCCGACGATCGCGCCGACCTTCTTGAGCGAGTCGAAGTCAAGCGGCATATCGAGGTGCTCCTCCGTCAGGCAGCCGCCGGCAGGACCGCCGATCTGCACGGCCTTGAACTTCTTGCCGTCCTTGATGCCGCCGCCGATATCGAAAATGATCTTGCGCAGCGTCGTCCCCATCGGGACCTCCACAAGACCGGTGTTGACCACATTGCCCGTAAGCGCAAAGGTTTTCGTGCCGGGTGACTTTTCCGTGCCGAAGCTTCTGTACCAGTCCGCGCCGTTCATCACGATGCCGGGAACGTTGGCAAAGGTCTCGACATTGTTGAGGACCGTCGGCTTTGCCCACAGACCCTGATCGACCGTGCGCGGCGGCTTGACGCGCGGCATACCGCGCTTGCCTTCGATGGAGGCGGTCAGCGCGCTGCCCTCGCCGCAGACGAAAGCGCCCGCGCCGCGGTTGATATGCAGGTGGAAGCTGAAGCCGCTTTTCATGATGTTGTCGCCGAGCAGACCCAGCTCCTCAGCCTTCGCCATAGCGGTCCTGAGGCGCGCCACAGCAAGCGGATACTCCGCGCGGACGTAAATGTAGCCCTCGGACGCGCCCGTGGCAACACCCGCAATGAGCATGCCTTCAATGACGGAATGGGGGTTGCCCTCCATAACGCCCTGATCCATGAATGCGCCCGGATCGCCCTCGTCGCCGTTGCAGACAACGTACTTGACGTCGGAAACGTTCTTCCTCACGCTCTCCCACTTGCGTCCGGCGGGGAACCCGCCGCCGCCGCGTCCGCGCAGACCCGAGTCGGAGATCGCCTGGCAGATCTCGGCGCCGGTCATGTCGAAAAGAGCCTTCTCAAAGGCTTCATAGCCGCCGAGTGCAATGTATTCCAGCATATCCTCAGCGTTGCTCTTGCCGCTGTTTTTCAGCACGAGACGCTGCTGGTTCTTGTAAAACGGGATGTCGTCGCGCCTCTGATAGCGCTGACCGTCCTTCTCATAGAGCAGGCGCTCGATCACCTCGCCGCCGAGGATCGTCTTTTCAATGATCTCGTCGCAGTCCTCCACACGGACATGGGTGTAGAGCACGCCGAGCGGCTCGATATCGACCAGCGGACCGATCTCACAAAAGCCGTGGCAGCCGCTCTTTTTCAGGTGGAATCCGTCGCCGTGCGTCTCCTCCCGGAGGGAGACGGCGATCTCAATGCCGCGCTTTTCGCATTCCGCCTTGAGGTACTCGTAAACCTTCATCGAGCCGCTTGCAATGCAGCCGGTGCCGGCGCAGACAAGCACCTGGCGCGTCTGCTGCTCCAGCAGAGCCTTCGCTTCCGCGCGCAGCGCATCCAGACGCTCGCGGGTCAGTTTAAGCTTCGCCATTGCCCTGCGCCTCCTTTCTGCGGATCTCCTCAAGCAGCGCGACCGCGCTCTCGGGCGTCATCTTTGCGTGGACCTCGTCGTTGACGGTCATCGCCGGGGCAAGGGAGCACGCGCCGAGACACGCGACCGTTTCCAGCGTGAAAAGCTGGTCGGCAGAGGTTTTCTGCTTGCCGGTCAGACCCAGATACTCATGCAGCGCATCGTAGATCGGCTGGGACTTGCGCACGTGGCACGCGGTACCGCAGCAGACCTTGACGATGTATTTTCCCTTCGCCTCGAGCGAGAAATTTTCATAGAACGTTGCCACGCTGTAGACCTTGGCGATGCCGATGCCCAGCTTTTCGGCGATCAGCTCCAAAGCGCCGGTGCTGAGATAGTTGAACTCGTGCTGAATATCCTGCATCATGGCGATCAGGCTTTCTCTTTTGCAGCCGTAGCCGTCCACGATCCGCTCTACGCGCGCAAGCATCTCTTTTTCAGAAATCATGGTAGCCTTCCTCCTGTTCTTTATTTAAGTTACACAACGCTAATAAAATAACATAACACCGCTTTTGTGTAAACAGTTTGTCAAAAATCAAATCATTGATTATTTTTATAATTTATTCGTTTTCATTGCTCTGCTCAATGTCCGGCTCTTTCACCGCCTTCTCCGTCCGTGCGGAAGGAATCAAAATACTCCACCGCCTGCAGCGAGACGGGCGTGTCAAGAAACACATAATTGAACTCGCGCACCGCGCTCATCCCCTCCACGCGGAACGACGCGAGCCGGTTGCCCCGCTTTTTTACCGCCTGATAGGCAAAGGTTATGCTTTCGCCCTGTTCCAGCACCTGCGCCATCAGTCCGAAGTTCCCGATCGTCGTAATGCGCGAAAACTCCGCAACCGAGTGGTTTCTTTCGTACAAAAGCTGCTCGAGAATGTTTCGTGTGCCGGAGCCCTCCTCGCGCAAAAGCAGATTCTCGCCCCATATCTCCTCAAGCGGGACCGTGCGGCCGGCAAAGGGATGCGTCTTTGCGCAGATCCCCAGAAAGGGCTCCGTCCTGTAAAGCAGGCTCGCAAATTTTCTGCGGTCAAAAAAGCCCTCGATCAGCGCAAAATCAAGCGTTCCTTTGGAAAGCATGTCCAGCAGGTGTTCCGTATTGTCGACCTCGACGGATAAGCGGTTTTCCGGCACGGAAAGGTAGCGCGAAACCTGTCCGGCGATCACATATTCCCCGATGGTCTTGGTCGCGCCGATGGCAAGCGACCTTGTTCCCGTTCCCCGGAGCTGCATTTCAAGCCTTCTCTCCTGGTAGCGCACAGTTTCGGCATACTTTTTCAGCGCCTCCGCCTCCGGCGTCATCTTCAGCGTTCTTCTGTCATACAAAAACAGCTTGCAGCCGTACCGCTCCTCCAGATAATGGATGTGCTGCGTAACGGCAGGCTGCGTCATGTTCAGTTCCTCAGCCGTCCTGCGGTAATTCATCAGGCGGCAAAGCGTGAGAAAGGTCTCGATCCTGTCACCGGTCATAGGCTCCCCCCTGTTGATAATCTTATCTTATCAGCTAATATAAAATGATAATTTGATTTTATCACAAAGTGTGCTAAAATCAAGTCCAATATAAGTCAGGAGGGTTCTTTTATGAATGCCATCAAAAAAGCTGCCGGTCTCGTGCCCGGATTTGCCCTTGCGCTTTTGATCGCTGCCGCGGCAAAGCTGCTGGAAAGTCTGCTGCCCATCCATCTGATCGGCGCGTCGGTCATCGCCCTTTTTATCGGCATGATCATCAACGCCTATTGGAAGCCCAGCGGCTTTTTTGCACCGGGATTAAAATTCACCTCTAAAAAAATACTGAAATTCGCCATCATTCTGCTCGGCGCCTCTCTCAACATCAGCATCGTATTGCAGGTCGGCAAACTGTCGCTGGTCGTCATGTGCTTCACGCTGCTCACCTGCTTCGGCGGAGGCTATTTTGTCGGAAGGGCGCTGAAAATCAACTGGAAGCTCTCCAACCTGATCTCCGCCGGCACCGGCATCTGCGGCGGCTCCGCCATCGCCGCGATCGCGCCGGTCATCGACGCGGATGATACGGATATCGCCTACGCGATGTCCGCCACGTTTCTCTTTGACATGGCGATGATCGTTTTGTTCCCCATCATGGGACATGCCATGGGGCTTTCGGACATTGCATACGGTCTTTGGTCGGGCACCGCGGTGAACGACACCTCCAGCGTCGTGGCCGCCGGCTATGCCTTTTCCGAAGCGGCAGGCGATTTTGCAACGATGGTCAAGCTGACGCGCACACTTTCCATCATTCCCACGGTGCTCGTCTTTGCCCTGATCTCCGCCGGATTGAAGAAAAAAGAGGCGGCGGCAAACGGCACGGAGGAGCAGACGGCGCACCATCTCAGGATCACCGCGATTATTCCGTGGTTTATTTTCGGATTCCTCGCCCTAACGGCGGTCAACAGTCTCGGCGTCATTCCCGACGGGGTCTCCTCCTGCATGAAGGATGTGAGCAAGTTCCTCATGGTGTCCGCGCTTGCCGCGATCGGTCTGAACACAAGCTTTAAGGATATGCGGAAATCCGGCATTGCACCCATGATCCACGGCTTCATCATCTCCGCGCTTGTGGTCGTCGTCGCCATCGCCGTGGAATACTTTATGGGGCTTGTATAACAAAAAACGGCACCGCCCGCCGGGAACGCTCCAATCGCGTTTTCCGGCAGGCAATGCCGCAGCAAAGCAAAAAACACCGAAGTCTTGCGACTTCGGTGTTTTTCTGGTGCGCGGTACAGGACTCGAACC
>JAEDKW010000025.1 GCA_016295615.1 Oscillospiraceae bacterium
GTGAGCAGAAACAGTGCTGCGCCCGCCCACTCGTCGCTCAAGTTCGCCGCAAGCGCCGTCAGCTCCGGCTGCACCAGCCGCACCGCGGCGGCGGACAGCAGACCCCAGGCGACGGAAAACGGTATGCAGATGCGTCCGTTGACGTCCATCTTCGTCGGCGTATAGTCCCAAAAGTACACGCCGAACAGCGTTTCATAGCCCCAGTGCACCGCATACTCCACCGCCGTCGTCACCGCCGCGCCGATGACCATCAGCGCCCAGATATTATCGATCCGCTCGGCGCCGGTGAGCAGCAGCGCCGTCATGGCGAGTCCGTATACCGGACACAGCGGCAAAAGCAGAAAGCACTTGCGCACCTGCCGCTCCGATTGCGTCACACGGGCAAAAAGCTTTTCCAGCAGGTATCCGAAAAAGCTGTAAAACAGGAAATACCAAAAATATGCCATAGCGTTCCTCTCAGTCAGCCTTTTCCCCAGTTTTCCCTGCCTGAGCGAAAAAATGCGCCGGGCGCGTTGCAAAAAAGCGCGAGTCATGGTATTCTGTGAAAGAATAAAAAATCACACAGGAGGAAGCCTTATGACCGATAGCTGGGAAGCTTTGATGCATGACTGTGAGAACTGCCGCGAGTGCTCTCTTTGGGAAACGCGCACCAACGTCGTTTTCGGTGTGGGCAATCGCAGCGCGGAGGTGCTGTTCATCGGCGAGGGTCCCGGTGCCAACGAGGACGCGCAGGGCGTTCCCTTTGTCGGAAGAGCAGGTCAGCTGCTTGACGACATGCTCGAGATCATCGGGCTCCGGCGCGATGACGTCTATATTGCCAATATCGTCAAGTGCCGTCCGCCCGAAAACCGCGATCCGCTCGGCGTGGAGCAGGATGCGTGCATCGATTACCTGCGCCGCCAGGTGAAGCTGCTGAACCCGAAAATCGTCGTCTGTCTCGGCCGCATTGCCGCCATGCGCATCATCCGCAGCGACTTCAAGATCTCCCGGGAGCACGGTCAGTGGTTTGAAAAGGGCGGGCTGCAGATGATGGCGGTGTATCATCCCGCGGCACTTCTGCGCGATCCGCGCCGCCGCCCCGAGGCCTTCGACGATTTCAAGGGCTTGCAGGCAAAGATCAGGGAGCTGTGCGAGCATACGAAGATAAGCGAATGACCTTGATTTCCGCCGGCACGGGCGGCTTTTCCGCGCGGGGTTGCCGGTCACATGAAGTGCAGCACATACGAAACGAGGAGCGATGCATGCATCGCTCCTCGTTGATTCGTTTTATTCGTTAATGATCCGGATCTGGCAGGACTTCATCGTCTCCAGCGCGGTCTTGTGGCGCTCCGGCGTGACGCCGGCACAGCAGGAGGCGTCGACCGTGATGGGCGCTTCCGGCATTGCCGCCTTGAGCAGCAGCGCGTTGGACACCACGCAGATATCGGTGCACAGACCGACAAGCTCGATCTCCAGCGCCTCCTGCGCGCGCTCCGTCATCAACATGCCGGCGAGCTTGCTGCTGCCGAACGACGGCTTGTCAACATAGGTTGCCTTGCCGGCAGCCTCCGCGATCTCCTCTCTCACCTGCCAGCCGTCCGTGCCTTCCACGCAATGCACGACAGGCAGGTTTCTTCCCTCCTGCGTGTCGAGATAGTTCTCATAGTGCGTGTCGCGGGTGAGATAAATGTTCCAGGGGTCATACTCCCTGATTTTTTCAACCACTTTGGGAACGATCGCCTGCGCCTCTTTGGTGCCGAGACTGCCGTCAATGAAATCGTTCTGCATATCGACAACGACCAGAATCTTACGCATCGGAATAGTCTCCTTTCAACGAATCGTCAAACGCGCTTCCAGACCGCGCCGTCCCTGGCATCGACGATCTCGATGCCCTGCGCCTTCAGCTCGTCGCGAATGCGGTCTGCCTCGGCAAAGTTCTTTGCCTTCTTGGCTTCATAGCGCGCCATCACGAGCGCATCCACGGCAGGGTCGCCCTCGCCGGTGATGGTGTAGCCGCCGGCAGTCTGAACGGCAGCAGTTCCGGCGTTTTCTTTACGCTTGGCGGCAGCCTTTTCCAGAAGGCTCAGGCTCAGCACGGTGTCAAAATCAGCAATGACGGCAAGCTTGCTTGCATCGTTCGTCCCGGCCTTGAGCACATCGTAAAGCGCGGTGACGGCCATGGCGGTGTTGAGGTCGTTGTCCATCTCCTTCATGAACTTCGCACGGTATTCCGCGCGCACGGTCTCGTCCACGACGCCTTCGTCCTTGAGATTTGCGATCTTCGCAATGAGCTTATTGTAGGCGAGCACCGCATTGTCGAGATTCTCCCAGGTGAAGACAAGGCTCTTGCGGTAATGGCTCTGCAGGCAGAAGAAACGGTAGGCAAGCGGATCGTAGCCCTTCTGCTCCAGCAGCGAAACGGTCAGAAACTCGCCCTTGGACTTGGACATCTTGCCGCCCTCCGTGTTGAGGTGCGCGACATGGCACCAGTGCGGGCACCACGTATGACCGAGGTAGCTCTCAGACTGGGCGATCTCATTGGTGTGATGCGGGAACGCATTGTCCACACCGCCGCAGTGCAGGTCAAGATACTCGCCGTTGTACTTCATGGAGATGCCGGAGCACTCGATATGCCAGCCGGGATACCCCACGCCCCAGGGAGAATCCCATTTGAGCGCCTGATCCTCAAACTTGGACTTGGTGAACCAAAGCACGAAGTCGTTCTTGTTCTTCTTGTTGGTGTCCTCCTCCACGCCCTCGCGCACGCCGACAGCGAGGTCTTCCTCATTGTGGTCGTTGAAGATGTAGTAACGGGAAATCTTGCTGGTGTCAAAATACACGTTGCCGCCGGCAAGATAGGCATAGCCCTTTTCGATCAGCGTGGAGACGATATGGATATAGTCGTCAATGAGACCGGTGGCGGGCTGGACGATGTCCGGGCGCTTGATGTTGAGCTTGCGGCAGTCGTCAAAGAACGCGTCGGTGTAGAACTGCGCGATCTCCATGACGGTCTTATGCTCGCGTTTGGCGCCCTTGAGCATCTTGTCCTCGCCCTCGTCGGCGTCGGAGGTCAGATGCCCGACGTCGGTGATGTTCATCACACGGTTGACATCATAGCCCGCAAAGCGCAGGTACTTTTCCAGCACGTCCTCCATGATGTAGGAGCGGAGGTTGCCGATGTGTGCAAAGTGGTACACCGTCGGACCGCAGGTATACATCTCCACATGTCCGGGCGTATGGGTCTTGAATTCTTCTTTCTTATGGGTGGCAGAGTTGTAAAGATACATAATGAAATCTCCTTAAGGAAGATGATTTTGGTTCAGTCGGCGTCCTTGAATATATCAATATTTTTGGCAAAATATTCAATGCCGGAGTAAAGCGTCGTGCCGACGATGACGACGATGCAAAGCGTATTGATCGTGCGCGGCACGGGGACCCACGGCTCATTGAGGAGCATCATAATACACAGGCACACCATGGTCGAGGCTGTTTTGATCTTGCCTGACCAGGCTGCTGCAATGACCCTCCCCCGTTCGGCTGCGACCAGGCGCATACCGGACACGGCAAACTCGCGCAGAAGCACAAGCGCCAGCGCCCAGCCTGGCATTTGACCGCACTCGACAAAATAGCACATGGCCGCCATGACCAGCATTTTGTCGGCCAGAGGGTCCATGAATTTCCCGAAATTCGTGATCTGATGATAGCGGCGCGCGATGTAGCCGTCGGCAAAATCGGTCAGACACGCGATGATAAAAATGAGAAGCGCCGCATAGCCGCTGCCTTTGAAGCCCGCGTACAGCACGAGCAGAAACACGGGGATCAGCGCCACGCGAAGAATCGTCAGTTTATTTGCTGTTGTCATTTGGGATACCTCCTGCCTCGCAGGGCTCATTCCATCGCTTCGCCGGTCAATTCGCCATCCATGACGCCGGTCAGACGGACATTTATAAATTCACCTGCTATTATATCACGATTTGCAGAAAAGTAAATCTTTCCGTCAATATCGATCGACTCCGCGTACGAGCGGCCGACATAGCGCATCGACTCGCTGTCAAAGCCCTCGCACAAAACCTCGCGCACATCACCCAGAACGGAATCGTTGTACGCGTCGATGATCTCGGACTGCACATCCACCAGAAGCTCCGCGCGCCGCTGCGCCTCCTCCGCGGAGACATGCTCCATTGCAGCCGCCTTCGTGCCCTCCTCGGGAGAGAACGGGAACACACCCGCGCGCTCGATCTTTTCCTCGCGCAAAAAGTCGCACAGCTCCTCGAATTCCGCCTCACCCTCAAGCGGAAGACCGGTGATGATCGACGTGCGCAGCACGAGATCCGGAATGCGCCTGCGCAGCTTCGCGAACAGCTCCGTCAAGCTCGCCTTCGTGTCGCGGCGGTTCATCGCCTTCAAAATCGCGTCGTTGCAGTGCTGAATGGGAATGTCGAGATAGGGCAGGATCTTGTCCTCGGAAGCGATCGTGTCGATCAGCTCGTCCGTGATCTCGTCCGGATAGAGATAGTGCAGGCGGATCCAGTGGAAATCGAGCTTGCACAGCTCGCGCAGAAGCTTCGATAGCTGGCGCTCACCGCTTAAAT
This sequence comes from Oscillospiraceae bacterium, assembly GCA_016295615.1. Taxonomy (GTDB): domain Bacteria; phylum Bacillota; class Clostridia; order Oscillospirales; family Oscillospiraceae; genus Hominicoprocola. The sequence goes on from JAEDKW010000025.1 coordinate 4,572, forward strand.
CCGTACCGTAGCGCGTGATATCCTGTGCGATAACGAGCAGCTCCCTGACGCCGGCGGACGCAAGCTCGGCGGCTTCCTCGAGCAGCTCCTCCATCGGGCGCGAGCGGTATCTGCCGCGCAGTCTCGGGATCACGCAGTAGGCGCAGCAGTTGTCACAGCCCTCGGCAATGCGCAGGTACGCACACCAGGGCGGTGTGGACAAAATGCGTTCGCCGTTCTGCTTCGCCGTGTGGATGTTGCCCATGCGGCAGGGACGGGCGCCCTTTGCCATGACCTCGTCAATGGCAAGTGCAATATCCTCATAGCTGCCCGTGCCGAGGATGCCGTCCACCTCGGGCAGCTCCCGGAGCACGTCTTCCCTGTAGCGCTGCGCCATGCAGCCGGTGACGAGGATCTTTTTGACGGCGCCCGCCTTTTTCAGCTCCGCCATTTCCAGAATGTTGTCGATCGCTTCCTCGCAGGCAGACGCCAAAAAGCCGCAGGTGTTGACGACCACGACGTCCGCGCCCTCCGGCGCGGGATGGATCTCGTGACCGGCATTTGCCACCGTCGCCATCATCTGCTCACAATTCACCTGATTCTTGGCACAGCCAAGCGAAATAAACGCTACCTTATACATGAAGTATGACCGTTCCTTTCTGTCCTGCCATGCGGTGCAAAAAACCGTCGAAAAAGGACGGTCATACCGCGCCGTGTTTTTCGCCTGCCGCTTCGCGACAGGAAAAACGGCATTCTATGGAGACGGTTGAAACCCGTTTTCAACCGTCCTCCTGTTCCTCTATCGTTTCGCCCGTTTTGTTCATCGCCGCTTTCACGTCGCGCCAGGAAAAGCCGCGCCGCAGCAGCATATCGCAAAGCCTTTTGCGTCCCTTTTCATCAAGCGGTCTGCCCCCGGTCTTTTGCGCGATCACCCTTTCAAGGACTTCCTCCGCTTCGGGTGCAGCGGCAAGCGCCTCGTCCCACAGGTCTTTCGGGACGCCGCGGCGATACAGCTCGTCGCGCAGCCTGCCCTCGCCGTAGCCCATGGCGCTGTAATGGCGCACGAGCATGGCGGCATAGGCGGCGTCGTCAAGCGCGCCGATCTCCTCCAGCCAACCGGCTGCGGCGGCGGCATCCTCCTCAGACGCGCCCTTGGCGCGCAGCTTCCCGGAAAGCTCCTTTTTTGACAGGGGACGCGCGGAGATCATATTCGCCGCACGTGCGCGCGTTTCACTGCGGGCGGCGGACTTGCGTAATTCTACCACAGTTTCCCCGTCCATGTCCAGCCCCGCATACAAGCCGAAATGCAGGAGCTCGCTCTGCGTGATCCGGAGGAGGTCTCCCCCCTCCAGATACACGAGAATCCGCTCCTGCCTGTGTTTCGATGTTTCGATTTTCTCAATCTTCATCCTTGAAGTCGTCCGCGCTCACGTCCACGGCGCGTCCGGCGGCCTTGGCGGCAACGCGGGACTGACCGGTCATCAGCTTGTCGAAATTCCTGCGGATGTCAGCTTCCAGCTTGTCCGCGATCTCGGGATTGTCCCTGAGATACTGCTTGGCGGCGTCGCGACCCTGACCGATGCGCACCTCGCCCATCGAATACCAGCTGCCGCTCTTCTGCACGAGGTCGAGCTTGACGCCCAGATCGATGAGCTCGCCGAGCAGCGAGATCCCCTCGCCATACATGATGTCAAACTCCGCTTCACGGAACGGAGGCGCCATCTTGTTTTTCACGACCTTCGCGCGCGTGCGGTTGCCGATCATCTCCTGACCGTTTTTGAGCGTTTCGACACGGCGCACGTCGATGCGGACGGAGGCGTAGAACTTGAGCGCGCGCCCACCGGTGGTCACCTCGGGATTGCCGTACATGACACCGACCTTTTCGCGCAGCTGGTTGATGAAAATGACAATGGTGTTGGTCTTGCTGACCGCGCCGGTCAGCTTGCGCAGCGCCTGCGACATCAGGCGCGCGTGAAGTCCCACAAAGCTGTCGCCCATCTCGCCCTCGATCTCAGCGCGGGGGACCAGCGCCGCCACGGAGTCGACGACGATCACGTCGATCGCGCCGGAGCGCACGAGCGCCTCGGTGATCTCCAGCGCCTGCTCGCCGGTATCGGGCTGGGAAACAAGCATGTCCTCGATCTTCACGCCCAGCGCACGGGCGTAGGTGATGTCCAGCGCGTGCTCCGCATCGACAAAGGCGACCTCGCCGCCGGCTTTCTGTGCCTGTGCAAGCACATGCAGGGCAAGCGTCGTCTTGCCGGAGGATTCCGGTCCGTAGATCTCAACGATACGGCCTCTGGGCAGACCTCCGATGCCGAGCGCAAGATCCAGCGCCAGCGAGCCGGTGGAGATCGCCTCCACATTGTTTGCCTCCGCGGCGTCGCCGAAGCGCATGATGGAGCCCTTGCCGTAGGTACGCTCGATCTGCTGCATCGCCGTTTCAATGGCTCTTTTTTTGTCATCGGTTGCAAGTGTGGTCTTTGCCGCGTTTTTATCTGCCATGTTCGCTTTCCTCCACAAATTTATTTTCAGTCACTCTTGATACACTTCATCGCACAACGTGCCGGACACCACGCGGGGAATGCCGTTAAGATCCCTGAGGATCTGGACATCGCCGAAGCCGCCATGCCGCATGATGCGCAGCACCTCGTCCGCCTGACCGATGCCGACCTCAAAGGCGAGCATACCGTTTTCCGTCAATGCGTCGCGCCATTTTTCCACGATCGCGCGATAGAAATCCAGTCCGTCCGCTCCGCCGTCGAGGGCAAGGTGCGGCTCGTGATCCCTGACGGAGGCGTCGAGCGTTTCGATGTCCCGCGTCGGGATATAGGGCGGGTTGCTGACGATCATGTGAAATTCGCCGAGGCTGCGCGGCGGCTTCTCCCTTGCATCCACGCGCATGCTCGCCACACGGCCCGTAAGATTGTTGCGCCGGATATTCTGCCGGCAGATCTTGAGCGCTTCCTCGTCGATCTCGCCGAGCAGCACACGGGCATGCGGCACGTTCGCCGCGACGGCAAGACCGATGCAGCCGCTGCCGGCACAAAGATCGAGCACGCGGCACTCCTCCAGCTCCCCTGCCGCCTCGATCGCCCGCTGCGCCAGCACCTCGGTGTCGGGGCGCGGGATCAGCACGGAGGGCGAAATATCGAGCGGCAAGCCGTAAAACTCCCACTCGCCGATCAGGTACGCGACCGGCTCGCCGTTCAGATGCCGCTGCGCCAGCTCATACGCCGCGCGCTCCGTCTCGGGGGGAGCGTAAAGCGCTCCGTCGCGCAGCAGCTCCTCCTTCGTCTTGCCGGAAGCGCTGCACACCATCTCGCGCGCCGCCTGCGTCGCTTCCTCGATGCCCGAGCGTCTCAGCTTCGTGCGCAGATCGAGGTATAAATTATTATAGGTAACAGCCATTACCACTCGTCCTTGCCCTTTTCCTCCGGAATGACCAGCTCAAGCGCGCGGATGGCAACCTCAAGCATGGAGTCATCCGGCTCATTGGTCGTGAAATTCTGGAGCCAGAGACCGGGCTTTGCCAGAAAATTCGTCACGGGATTATCGTGCCTGCCGACATAACGGTTGAACTCATATGTAATGCCGATGACCGGCACGAGCAGCAGCAGATGCAGCCCCATGCGCACCCACATGTTGCGCCAGTCAACGAAGCTGAACACGACGCTCGAAACCAGAATCGACACCACAACGACCACGAACAGAAAGCTCGTACCGCAGCGCGGATGGTGGCGCGGCTGAATGCGGGCGTTTTCCACCGTCAGCGGGAGCCCCGCCTCGTAGCAGAAGATGGTTTTGTGCTCCGCGCCGTGGTACTGGAACACGCGCTGAATGTCCTTCTGTTTGGAGCACAGAAGCAGGTATCCCGCAAAGATCAGCAGCTTGATGACAGACTCCACGAGATTGTGGACCGCCGCGCTGTCAATGAACGGGTCGATCAGCCCCGCCAGAAAGGTCGGCAGCAGGAAGAAAAGCAAGATCGTCAGTCCCAAAGAGAGGACGACCGCCAGCGCCACGATGAGCTTTTGCAGCTTTTCGCCGGAAAAATGCTTTTCAAGCCACCGGTCGAACTTGCCCGGCTGCGCCAGCTCCTCCTCGGGGAAATAGTCCGCCGAGAACATCAGCGCCTTGACGCCCCTGACCAGCGAATCCACAAAGGTGACCGCGCCGCGGATAAGGGGCAGTCCCAAAATCGGATACCTGTCGCGCACGAGCGTCAGCTCCTCCACCTTTTCCACGAGCCCCTCCGGCGAACGCACGACGATCGCCTGTTTGTCCGGACCGCGCATGAGGATGCCCTCGATCAGGGCCTGTCCGCCGATGGAGGTGCGGAATTTCTGTTCAGCTTTGTTTTCGTTTGCCATGGAAAATCTCCTTGTGTTTCACAGTATAACACAGCATTTTCAAAAATGCAACACTTGTTCTATATTTTATTTGCCGAGCGGCAGCGAGATCGTTACGACTGCGCCGCCGGTATCGGCGTTGGCGATCTCAAAGGTGCCGTTGTGACGCTCCACGATCTCATCACACACGGCGAGTCCGATGCCGCTGCCGCGCGCTTTGGACGAGCCTTTGTAGAACTTCTGCTTCACGAACGGCAGCTCCTCCGGCGGGATCCCGGGACCGTAGTCCCGCACGCGGATCACCATGCGGTCCTCTTCCTTCGCGGCGCTCACATCGATCCTGCGTCCCGCGCCGCCGTGCTTTGCCGCGTTGTCAAGCACGTTGCAGAACACCTGCTTCATGCGCTCGCTGTCGGCGGCAAGCGGCGGGATATCCTCCTCCGGCGCCGTGTAGCAGACCTCGATCCCTTCCTGGCGAAACAGCTCCCGGTAGGTATAGATCGCGTCCTCCAGCTCGCTGAGAAGATCCACCGACTCTATGCGAAGGGTAAACCGCCCATCCTGCATCTTGGTAAATTCCAGCAGCTCCTCCACCATGGTCGTAAGTCTGCGCGACTCCTTGAGGATGATGCCGAGACCTCGCCTGGTCTGCTCCGCTTCGCCGGCGGGATCCGCGGACAGCGTTTCGGCCCAGCCGCTGATGGCGGTCAGCGGCGTGCGCAGCTCGTGCGAAACGGAGGAAATGAATTCCTGCTGTATTTTTTCCGCCTGACTGATCTTAACGGACATATCATTGATGTTGTCCACAAGCTCGCCAAGCTCGTCGTGATAGTGGTTGTCGATCTGAATGCCGTAGCTCCCGCCGGAAATGCGGCGCGCCGCTTCGCTGACGACAGCGACCGGCTCAACGACGTTGTTGATGAAAATCGCGTTGGAAAGAACGACCAGTGCGATACACACGGCGCCGATCGCCGAAGCGACCAGCGCGTCGATCAGGATGCGGTGATCCGCCTCCCGCAGCGACGTCACATAGCGCAAAACGCCGACCACACGGGAGTTGAACATGATCGGGCAGGAAACGGAGAGGATCTTCTCTCCCGTCTGCGGATCCTCGCCCTGGAAGTAATCCATCGTTCCGCCGACCGCTGCTTCAATATCCGACGTCGCCGGGGAGGTTCCGGCGGTGAGTCCGTAGGAGGAGACCTGTACGCGGCCGTTGGTGTTGATGAACTGCAGCTCGATGCTGTCCTTTTCCTCGAACGTCTCGGCGGAATAGGTCGCGAGACGGTAGTATTCGCTGTAGCTCTTGATGCCGTAACTTGTAAAGGTGTCCGCCGCCGCGCGGGCGCGCGTTTCAAGCCCCGTGCGCATGTTGCCATAGTAATACTGTGCGGAGCTGAGGACATAAATAATGACGGCAAGCGTCACCAGCGCAAAAACCGGAAGCACCGCGTTGACCAGCCAGCGCTGTCGCAGACCGCGGATATGCAGACCGCCGGGAAAACCGTTCACGCTCTTCGGCATATTCCTGTCCTCCCTTCCATGTATGTTCACGCTCCGCTTTCGCTCAGGCATTCCACTTATAGCCGTATCCCCACACGGTGGAGATGTACTTCGGCTCCTGCGCGTCGTCCTCGATCTTCAGTCTCAGGCGGCGCACATTGACATCCACGATCTTCAGCTCGCCGAAGTACCCCTTGCCCCAGATGGCGTCGAGAATCGCCTCGCGGGAGAGCGCCTTGCCCCGGTTTTCCATAAAGAGCTTGACGATGGAATATTCCAGCTGCGTCAGCTTGATGCGCACGCCGTCCTTTTCGAGCGTGCGGTTGTCCGTATTCAAAAGGAACGGGGGCTGCAGCAGCTCCGCGCTCCTGCTCGGCGCCGCTTCGCCGGAGCGGCGCAGCAGCGCATCCACGCGCGCGATCAGCTCCGCCGGGGAGAACGGCTTGGTCACATAGTCGTCCGCACCGGTCATCAGTCCCGTCACCTTGTCCATCTCCTGTGAGCGCGCGGAAAGCATGATGATGCCGATCTGCGGGTTCGCCATGCGGATGCGGCGGCAAACCTCAAACCCGTCGATGCCCGGCAGCATGATATCGAGCAGGCATACGCGCGTGTCGGGATGCTCATGCAGCTTTTGAAGCGCTTCTTCGCCCGTTTCCGCCTCAACGACCTCATAGCCGGCACGCCGCAAATTGATCACGATGAATCCGCGGATGCTGGATTCGTCCTCCAAAACAAGCACCTTTTTCATTGCATTCTCCTTTTTAAGCCGCGCCGCGGTCTTAATTGTCGCCTGCGTTCCATTCTGCCATAAGCAGACTGAAGCCCGCGCGCAGAGTCTCCTCGCTGATCACGCTCTCGTCATACAGCTTTGCGGAATAGGTCGCATCGACCTGCCGCGTCAGCAGGAACCGCCCGTCCCTCAGAGCCTGGTATTCCCTTGTCTCTCCGGTAAATTTGCTGATCTCCAAAAACAGCTCCGCTTCCTCGGCTTCGCCGCTGCAGATGAAAAAGGAAACGGAATTGCTGTCCACCGTGCCCTGACGCGAAACGGTGACCGTATCGTCCCACTTCTCCGGCAGCGTAAGGCACCAGCCGTCCTGCATGTTGTGCAGCGTGCGGCTGACGGTGCTGCAGCCGCCCTCTTCATCGTACTGCTGCCAGAAAATGCGGTAATAGGTCTCGCCCTCCGGGTCGGTTTTCGGGAACGCCGCCGGCTCGGGCACCTCAGTGATCCCGTCGCCGTTGATATCCGTCGGATAAAGCGCGGAAAAGCGTGCAGTATCGCCCGCGATAAACGCGCCGCTGCCGATACTTTGCAGCTTCCCGTCCCGCAGGGTCAGAATATCCGTCATCTCGCTGCCTTCACCGAGAATACCCGTTACAAAAAGCGCGGTTTTCCCGCTTGTCAGTGTGCCGCACGTCAGGCGGCTCACCTCCGCGGCGGTCATCGAAAGTCCCACGGAGGACTGCAGTTCAAGCGACTCCCTGCAGAGATAGCAGTCGGCGACGGCGCGGTTCTCCTCATCGCTGCGGATCACGACCAGCTCCTGCTCCCCGGTTCCGTCCATATCACAGGCAATGTAGCGGAAATAGCCCGTCGCGAGAAGCGACACCGGCTTTCCCGTGCTCAGGCTGATGACCGAGAGTCCCTGCACGTCGAGATTGCTGCGAAAGCCCACCAGGATCTCTTTGTAGCCGTCTGCGTTGAGATCCGAATAAGCAATGCTGTAAATCGAGTCCGAGCCGCCTTCGATCTGATAGGCAAGCTCGTAATTATCTCCCGAGGCGCGGAAAACGTAGATCTTCATCGGTTTTTCATCGTCGTTTTTCCGCAGCAGCGCGACCGCCTCCTCGACGTCATCCCCGTCGAGATCCACCATCTGAACGCTTTGCAGATTGCTGCCCGCCGTCGGAGCAGCGTGTTCCGCACCGGAGGCAAGCAGCGCATCGATCTGCTGCTCGAGCGACTCGTACTCGCCCGGAAGCCGCGGCAGGCGGTAAAGCCCTTCGCCGGAATCGTCAAGCACGCAGCCGGAAAGCGTTGCAAGCAGCATTATGGCAAGCAGCAGTGCTTTCCATTGTTTCATCCCTTTGCGCTCCTTTCCCGGTCAGTTCCGCTGTGAACCGACAGTAATACGAATATAGTATAGCACACGTCCGTGCAAAAGAACAGTCCCGTTTTCGCTTTCCCGGGATTTTCCCCTAAAATTTTTCTTGCAAAT
>JAEDKW010000026.1 GCA_016295615.1 Oscillospiraceae bacterium
CGCTGCTGCTGGCGCGCCGGCTCAAAAAACGAAAGGAAAGAAACGTACCGCATGACGACCTATGATAAAATCTACGAGGCGGTGAAGCTGATCCCGCGCGGCAGCGTCGCCACCTACGGTCAGATCGCCGAGGCGGTGGGCAGCAGGCGCTTTTCCCGCGTGGTGGGCTACGCGCTGCACGTCAACCCGCAGCCGGGGATCATTCCCTGTCACCGCGTCGTCAAGCGGGACGGCGAGGTATCGGCTGCGTTCGCCTTCGGCGGTGCGAACCGGCAGGTGGAGCTGCTCAAAAGCGAGGGCGTGGCGTTTCTCGACGGCAGCCACGTCGATATGAAGAAATGCTGTGTCCGCGCGATCCCGCTGATCTTAACATAAAAAAGGACTGCTGTGCAGTCCTTTTTTATGTTAACCATATCATCGCTTAAAGCTCTGCGCAACAGCCTTTACCGTCTGCAGCAGGCTTTCGTGCTCCACGGCACAGGCGTCAAAGTGAGCCAATCGAAAGACCAGATCCATGATCGGTCCGAGCAGAGCGACAGCGAGCACCGTCCCGATGCCGATCGGCGCGCCGAGCGCAAAGGCGGCGGCAAGGACGATGAGGAAGATGCACATATTGACGGTGCCGACCGAGACCTTGCGAAAGCGCTTGCCCAACGCGACCATCAGCGCGTCACGCGGACCGCAGCCCAGCGCGGCTTTCATATAGATGAGCTGACCGACGCACAGAACGGTCATGCCGGCAAGCTGAAGCAGGATCTGAAGCGGCAGCGAGGTCTGCACGGGAACGCAGTCAAGCGCAAGAAAAATGTCTGTTGCCCAGCCGATGACGAAGGCATCGAGCAGCATACCGAGACCGACGGGCTCCCCGAGCGCGACGTCGATCAGCACGATGCAGCAGGCGACCGCATTGCACGCCGTGCCGTAGGAGATCGGCAGATGCATGGACAGACCCTGATTGAGCGCGTTCCACGGTGCCTGTCCGATATTGGCCTGCAGCTGCAGATACACGCCGAACGCGAAGACGATCAGACCGGCGACGGCGAGCAGCAGACGCTTGCCGCGCTCGAGCAGAACGGAAGAAGATTTCGTCATAAAAACACCTGAAAGAAAAGATGCTTTTTATTATAGCGGCCGCACAAAAGATTTGCAAGAACAATCTGAAAAGCGCAAAAAACGGAGAACTTCCGGGGAAGTTTTCCGCTTTTTTGCGGTGCGGATCGGTTATCGGGCGCCGTCCGTGGTGTCATAGGGGACGTCGAGCGGATTGGCAATCCATCCTGTCATAATGCCGGCAGAGGAACGGCTTGATCACGTGATAGATCCGTTTGCCGTCGAGAGCGAAAAGAAAAGGCAGATTTCTCATCCGCCTTTTCAAAAAAACATTTTTTCGCTCCGGTTACTTCAGCAGCAGCTCTGCGATCTGGACCGCGTTCGTCGCCGCGCCTTTTCGCACCTGATCGCCGCAGCACCAGAGGTTGAGCCCACGCTCGTCGGTCAGATCGTCGCGGATACGCCCGACAAAGACGGTGTCCTGGTCGGAGGTGTCCAGCGGCATGGGATACTGCTTCGCGCCGAGATCGTCCACAAGGCGGCAGCCGGGAGCCGCTGCGATCAGCTCACGGGCGCGCTCAACGCTGATCTTCTCTTTGGTGCGCAGAACAACGCTTACGCTGTGGCTGCGCACGACCGGCACGCGGACGCAGGTGCAGCTGACCTTCAGCTCAGGCAGATGCAGGATCTTGCGTCCCTCGTTCTGCATCTTCATTTCCTCGGAGGTATACCCCATATACTGTTCGCCGCCGATCTGCGGAATGACGTTGTAGGCGATCTGATACGGGAAGACTTTGGGCTGTGCCGCCTTGCCTTCGCGCAGCAGCTCAACTTCATGGTAAAGCTCGTCGATGCCGTTTTTGCCGGCGCCGCTGACGGCCTGATAGGACGAGGCGATGATCGTCTCGATGGGACTTTCCTGAGCGAGCGCGTTGATGGCGACGAGCGTGACGATGGTGGTGCAGTTGGGGTTGGAGATGATGCCGTGATGCTTTGCGGCGTCATCGGGGTTGATCTCGGGAATGACCAGCGGCACATCCCCGTCAAGGCGGAAGGCGCTCGAGTTGTCGACGAATACTGCGCCGGACTTGACGATCGCGGGTGCGAAGCGTTCGGCGATGTCGTTTTCCGCCGCGCCGAGCACGATGTCCAGCCCTTCAAACGCCTCGTCGGACGCCTCGACGATGGTGACCTCCTCGCCCCTGAAGCTGAGTGTCCTGCCGGCGCTTCTGCCGCTTGCGATGGGGCGGAGCATGGCGACAGGGAAGCTTCGCTCCGCCAGAATTTTCATCATTTCCTGTCCCACGGCGCCCGTTGCGCCGAGAATACCTACTTTGACTGCGTTCTTATTCATCATGCATTCCTTTCTGTCGGGGCGCGTCAGCAGACATGCTCCCGGACAAAGCTGTTATACAGGACACGGATGGCCTGTTCAAAATCCCGTTCTTCCACGCCGACGATGATGTTCAGCTCCTCCGGACCCTGCGTGATCATGCGGATATTGACGCCGTTTTCACCGAGCTTGGCGAAGATCTTGCCGGAAACGCCGACGCGGTACGCCATCTTGCGCCCGACGGCGGCAACGATGGCGATGTGCTCCGTTACACTTATCTTATTCGGCTGCACTTCCTTTTGCAGCTCGCCCAAAATCTCATAGAGCCGCTTGGAGACCTTTTCGGACGAAACGACAAGCGACACAATGTCGATGCCGGAGGGGATGTACTCGACGTTGACCTCGTGCTTTGCCAGAATTTCCAGAATCTTGAGAATGCAGCCCGGCTCCGAGGACATGCCGGTTTTGGCGACGGTGATGACGGAAAAGCCCTTTTTGCCGGCAATGCCGGTGATAAAGCTGCCCTCCTCGGCTTCATCGTCGATGGTTTCAAGGATCATGGTGCCGGGATGGTCGGGCGCGTTGGTGTTGCGGATGTTGAGCGGGATGTTTTTCTCCCGCACGGGGAAGACGGTCCCCTCATGCAGCACCTGCGCGCCGATGTAGCTCAGCTCGCGCAGCTCGTTGTAGGTCACGCGCTGAATGGGGGCGGGGGAGTCCACGATGCGGGGGTCGGCCATCAGAATGCCGGAGACATCCGTCCAGTTTTCGTAGACGTCTGCGTCAAGAGCCGCTGCCGCGAGCGCGCCGGTAATGTCGCTGCCGCCGCGGGAGAAGGTCTTGATGTGCCCGTCCGGCATCGCGCCGTAAAAGCCGGGAATGACGACTCTGCGTCCGTCCGCCGCGCGGCGGAGCGCTTCGTAGGAGGCTTCCCGGTCCACGCTGCCGTCAAAATTGAATTTGACCCACAGCGCCGCGTCGAGAAAGTCATAGCCGAGAAATTCCGCCATGAGCCTCGCGGAAAAGTATTCGCCGCGGGAGGCGAGCTCGTCCTTGCTGATGCCGCTTTGCATCTTTTCCCACAGCGCATCAAAATCCTTGCTCAGATCAAGCTTGAGCGAGCACTCGTGAATGATCTCCTCATAGCGCTCGCGGATCATGGCAAAAATGTCCGCGCAGGAAACGCCGTACTTGATGTGCGCAGCGCAAAGATACAGAAGGTCGGTGATCTTATGGTCGTCCTTGAAGCGCTTCCCGGGTGCGGAGACGATGACGACGCGGCGGGACTCGTCGGCGTCGACGATCGACTTTACTTTGGCAAACTGATGTGCGTCGGCGAGCGAAGAGCCGCCGAATTTCAAAACCTTTAGCATAATTCTTCCGCAGCGTCGCCGGCAATGCGTGCAAGCAGCGCGTGCGAATCTTCCTTTCTGAATTGTTCATAGCGTTCAAAAGCGTGCGCGGCGGAGCATTTACAGGTGAAGTACTCCCCGTTTGCGCGGTACAGCCAGCAGGCGTCACAGCCGCTCAGGTCGATCCTGCAGGGGGCAAACCTGTCCACATAGAAGCTTTTGCAGCCGTCCGCAATGTCCAGACAGTCCGCCAGCACGCTCGAGCCGGTCGGATAGCCGCCCGCGCCTGCGCCGGAAAAGCTCTGCGTGCCGAAGCGTTTGGCGCAGAATGTCACGATGTTGCCGGTGCCGCCTGTGTGCGCCTCCGGTGCGGAGGCGGGAAAAAGCGTGGGACAGACGAAGGCTGCGACCTTGCCGCCGTGCCGCTCGGCACGGGCAATGAGCTTGAAGATAAGCTCCTTTTTGCCTGCCTGCGCGATGTCCTGCGCCGTGATCGACGAAATGCCGACGCAGGGGATGTCCTCCTCCCTCACGCTCACGCCGAAGGCGAGGTTCGCCGAGAGCACCAGCTTGCGCCGCGCGTCGAGCCCCTCTACGTCGGCGGTGGGATCCGCCTCGGCATAGCCGAGCGCCTGCGCCTCCCTGAGCGCGGCGTCGTAACCGGTGCCGTTTTCCGTCATCGCCGAGAGCATATAGTTGGTGGTGCCGTTGAGAATGCCCTCCACGGCAATGATCTCGTCAAGCCTCGCCGCACGGGAAAGCGAGGTGAGCCAGGGAATGCCGCCGCCGGCGGACGCCGTGCAGCGCAGGCTCACGCCGCATTCCGCGGCGAGTGAGACCAAATCCTCGTAGTGCGCGCACATGAGCTGCTTGTTGGCGGTGACGACATGCTTGCCCGCACGCATCGCCGCGCAGAGATAGGAGTAAGCAGGTTCCAGACCGCCCATCACTTCGACCACGATGCCGATGGAGGGATCGCGCACGATCTCGTCAAAATCCGCGGTGACGGTGCACGTGAGCTCCGGACGCGGACGGCGGGAGAGCACGGCGGCAACACGCAGGTCTGTTCGTCCCTCGGTGAGACGGTAAAAATACGAGCCGACCGTGCCGAATCCTAAAAGAGCGATGTTCATGTGGCAGCCTTCTTTCTTTGTCTACTCCGCCAAGTGTGGACGGTTTTGTGCAAAACACCGGTTTTGTCCACAATACAAACACACTTGACTTTTGCATGGAAACAATATAGCACAGTGCTTGTGCAAATGCAATAGTTTTTTTGATTTTTTTGCCGCATCCTGCCGTCTTTCGGCGGACCGCCGCTTGACAAAGCGCCTGTCCTCGGGTATGCTATCCGGGAAATAAGCTCAGGCTAACCAGAAAGAGAAAGAGTATGAACGTATGAATGTGTTTTGGTGGGTAGTAATCGTGACTGCGATCGCCGGCGTCGGCGGCACGGGACTCGGCGGTCTGATCGGTGTGATCCTGCGCCGCGACTCGTCCAGGATCGTGAGCCTTCTGCTGGCGTTTGCCGGCGGCGTGATGATGTCTGTCGTCTGCTTTGACCTCATTCCGGGGGCATTTTGCCCCGACGGTGCGGCGGAGGAGATGCCGCTGCTGCTGGTGCTTGCCGGCATACTGCTCGGTTACGGCGTGATCCATGTGCTCAATTATGTGATCGATAAGAAGACGAATCACGAGGTCGCGCATATCAATGAGGGACACCCTCAGACAGCGGATGACCTGGATGAGCTGATCCACGCGGATCATTATCACGAGCATAAGAAAGCAAGCATGAAAAATAATTATGAGCTTTTCCTCGCAGGCGTCGTGATGGCGTGCGCGATCGCGCTGCACAACATGCCTGAGGGCATGGTGATCGGCGCCTCCTATGCCGGCGATGGCGGTGAGATCGTCGGCGGCGCCGGCTTTCTGATCGCCATGGTCATCGGGCTGCACAACATTCCGGAAGGCATGGCGGTTTCCGTACCGCTCGTCACCGGCGGCATGAACAAGTGGAAAGCCATCGGTGTGACGGCGCTTTCCGGCGCGCCGACCATCATCGGTGCGATGCTCGGCTACTCGCTCGGTCTCATCAGCCCCGTGTGGCTTTCCCTGTCGTTGAGCTTTGCGGGCGGCGCGATGCTTTACGTCGTTTTCGGCGAGCTGCTGCCGGAAGCGTATCTGATGCTGCGCTCAAAGGCGCCTGCGGTCTTTACGCTCATCGGAACGCTGGTGGGGCTCATTTTGGTGCGGGTATAAAACGGCGGCTGCGGGGATTTCTTCGCAGCCGTCTTCGCGGCGCGCGTGAAAAATTATGGTTGCAGTTCCCGTATACCGCGTGGTAGAATACAAAAACGAACTGCCGCAGCTGCGGCAGGGTACAAAGCCGGAACAGGGCATTTTCCGATCACACGGCGGTACACACCGCTTTCGCAGAAGCAATACAGAGATCATAACGATGCTGCATGCAGCACAACGGAGGAGCAGTATGGATTATCAGAGCACCCGCAGCGCATCTGTCAGGGCAACGAGCGCGCAGGCGGTTTTAAACGGTCTTGCACCCGACGGCGGTCTTTACACCATGCCGTCGCTCAGGGACATTCAATTCAACTACCCGGACGTTCTCGGACTGGACACGCTTTCGATGGCGACGGTTATTTTGTCCGCGCTGCTGCCGGACTATCCGGAGGAGGAGATGGCGAAGCTCGTCCGCTCCGGCTACGCCGATAAGTTTGAAACCGACGACCTTACCCCCAGCGCTGCCGTCGGGGAGGACACCGTGCTGGAGCTGTTCCGCGGTCCCACGAGCGCCTTTAAGGATGTGGCGCTGTCCATGCTGCCGCGCCTGATGACGGCTGCGAGAAGCAAGTGCGGCTTTACCGACGAGATCCTCATTCTCACCGCGACCTCCGGCGACACCGGCAAGGCGGCGATGGAGGGCTTTTGCGACGTGCCCGGCACGAAGATCATCGTCTTTTATCCCGACGGCGGCGTGAGCCCCGTGCAGAAAGCGCAGATGACCACGCAGAAGGGAAGCAACGTCTGCGTGTGCGCGGTCAGGGGAAACTTTGACGATGCGCAGACGGGCGTGAAAAGGATATTTGCCGCGGTCAGGGACGAAAAGCTTCTTGACGGCAGCGGCGTGAGCCTTTCGTCCGCAAACTCGATCAATATCGGCCGTCTTGCCCCGCAGGTCGTCTATTATTTCCGCGCCTACGCCGACCTCGTCCGCGCCGGGCGCATCCACACCGGCGACAAGGTGGACTACGTCGTGCCGACCGGCAACTTCGGCGATATTCTCGCCGGCTACTTTGCCAAAGAAATGGGACTGCCTGTCGGCAGGCTCGTTTGCGCGTCCAACGCCAACAACGTCCTGACCGACTTCCTGCGCACCGGGCACTATGACCGCAGGCGCCCGTTCTATCAGACCGTCTCGCCGTCGATGGATATCCTCGTGTCCAGCAATCTTGAGCGCCTGCTGTACCTGCTCTCCGGCGACGACAGCCTGGTCGCCGGTCTGATGGAAAAGCTTTCCGCCTGCGGCAGCTACGATGTGCCGGCGGAGATGCTTGCAAAGCTGAAGGAGCTCTTCTGGGCGGGCTTCTGCGATGACGAAGGCACGAAAGCCGCCATCGGCAAGGTGTGGAGGGACTATCACTATCTCTGCGACACGCATACCGCCGTTGCATGGGACGTCGCCCAGCAGTACAAAAGAGAAAATCCCGACCACAATCCGGTCGTCATCCTTTCCACTGCCTCGCCGTACAAGTTCCCGGCAGCCGTGCTGGAGGGCATCGGCGAGACGGCGCGCGGCGACGAGTTTGCCGTCATGGAGCAGCTGCACGCTGTGACGGGTGTGCCCGTTCCCAAAAACCTCGCGGGACTCAGGGAGCGTGAGGTCCTGCACCGCGATGTGATCGCGCCGGAGGAAATGCTTTCCTATGTGCTGGAAAAGGCGGGAAAGAAAAACTGGTAAGAAAAACGACCCGCAGTGAATGACGGGAAATCAGAATGCCCCGAAAGAGCGTCGCTCTTTCGGGGCATTCTTTCATCGCGCCAGCAGAAACAGGTTTTTCTCCTGTGCAAAGTTTGCAAAGCTGTAAAGCACCAGCACCTTGTCGATGCCGTTTTCCTCAATATAGTCCTGAATGCTCGTGAGGTTGTAGCGCGGATCGAAGAGATGGATCTCCGAAAAGCGCTCCGTCAGAAACGGCGCGAGCGAGTCGGAGTAGGAGTCGCGGATGAGCAGGAGCTTTTCGCCGCCGGACGGAGACGTCACGATGCACAGCGGCTGGTTCCCGCCGAGAAAATAGGCGTACTGATCCTTCTGCGTCAGACAGTCGGGGACGTACAAGCTGCCCTCGACCGGCTTTCCGGTGAAGTTGGAAACGACGGAAACGCCGTCGGAGGGCACATAGGTATCAATGCAGTCAGGGGGGATCCACCGCGCGCCGGCAGACGACCAGCTTGTGCCGCAGAAGCTCTCGGAGACCGTGGTTTTCTCGTAATCCTCAAGGCTGAGTGGGGGAAGCCCCATGGCATCAAAAACGGCGTTTGCCCCGTAAAATGCGCCGAGGCTTGTCCAGTGGTGGTCGGTGCGGTAATAAAGGGCTTCGTCCTTGTGCGCAAAAAGAGCGGAACCGATGTCCACCGTCTGCGCGTCCGCCGAAGCGTACAGGTCACGGATCCACAGGTCTTCGTCGGCGCCGGGCGCGCCCGGGGGAAGCCTGTCCCGCCAAATGGCGGCGGCGGAGGGGATCAGTCCGAAGTAAACGGGCACCTCCGCGTTTTGGCAAAGCGTGTTGAGGAAAGCAATGTCTTTTTCCAGCTTTTGCCCGTCCGGCTCATCGACGCGGGGGATCAGCGTGTCGTCTGCGGCAAAGTAGATGCCGTTATTCTCCTGCTTGCCGCTCAGCCGCTCGCACCATGCGCGCAGCGCCACCCACTCCTCGCGCAGTGCAATGTGGTCGGAAACGTAGGCTTCGCTCTCGTCCATAAAGCGTCCGTCCATGACGCGCTTGAGGGAGAAGACGGGCGCGGCGGCGAGATTGCGGTTCTCCTGCGGCGAAAAGGTCTGCTTGGGAAGCAGCACGCTCAAAAGCGCCGTGCCGCCGAAAAAGATGCAGAAAAGCGCCGTGATGATACGGAAATAGCCTTGCTTCATGTGCCTCCTCCTTTCTCAGAAGCGGAAATATAAAAACGGGTTATAGGTGCTTGCCACGACATAGGCGGTGCAAAGCAGCATTGCGCAGACCACTGCCGCAATGCCGATGACCTGCTGCGCTTTCCTGCCCAGCGCAAGATAGGCGCGTTTGAGAAGCGGCGTGGAACAGAGCGCGCACAGAAGCAGTACGCCGCCGTAGCTTCGGAGATAGTAGATGCACACCGCGTCATAGAGCGGCACGCCGCCGAAGCCGAACATCACGGCAAGGTAGCGGCCAAGCTGCGAAAAATCCTCTATGGCGAAGATCGCCCAGCCGATGACCACGAGCAGCATCGTGTAGAGATGCCCGATCAGGGCGCCGGCGCGCTCCAGACACCGCAGCAAAAAGAGCTTCTCCAAAAGCAGCAGCGCAAAGAAGTAAAGCCCCCACAAAAGGAAATTCCAGCTCGCGCCGTGCCAGATGCCGGTCGCAGCCCAGACAAGGAACAGATTGCGGATCCATTTGACCTTGGAGCAGCGGCTGCCGCCCAGCGGGATATAGAGGTAATCGCGGAACCAGGACGAGAGCGAAATATGCCAGCGCCGCCAAAAGTCGGTGATGCTTCCGGCAATGTACGGGAAATTGAAGTTCAAGGGGAATTCAAAGCCGAGCATGCGCCCCAGACCCATCGCCATGTCGGAATAGCCGGAAAAGTCAAAGTAGATCTGGAACGTATAGGCGAGTACGCCGAGCCAGGCGCCAAGCACGCTCAGCTCGGAGGCGGGCATGGCGCGATAGCTGTCCCAAAGCTGGGCGACGTTGTTGGCGAGCAGCAGCTTTTTGGAAAGCCCGAGCAGAAAGATCTGCACGCCGGAGGCAAAACGCCCGGTGGAGCAGCTGCGCGCGTCGATCTGTCCGCCCAGATCCTTGTATTTGACGATGGGACCTGCAATGAGCTGCGGAAAGAGCGTAACGAAGGTGCCGAAGTTGAGGATGTTTTTCTGCGCTTTGGCGTCGCCGCGGTAGACGTCGATGGTGTAGCTCATCGTCTGGAAGGTGTAAAACGAGATGCCGATGGGCAAATGGATCCCGAGCACGGGCAAGACCGGCAGTCCGGCATCGATGAGCGAGCGGGCAAGAAAGTCCCAGTATTTGAAAAACAGCAGCAGTGCGAGGTTAAAAATGACAGAGGAAGCGACCGCCATGCGCGCGCCGCGGTCGTTGCCGTTTGCCTTGCAGCGTTCGACGAGGAGACCGTGCGTATAGTCGATGGCGGTGGAGAGCAGCATAATGACGGTATAGCTTTGCTCGCCCCAGTAATAAAACAGGAGCGAGGTACAAAGAAGCACGGCGTTTCGCGCACGCCGCGGCACGATATAGTAGATGAACAGCGTCCCTGTCAGAAAGCAGAACAGGAACAGGGGAGTGGAAAAGACCATGTTGCCTCCGGCGGAAACGGCAGGGCTGCCGGCGGCAGCCCTGCCGGTGATTTAGAAGAGTGCGCGGAAGGATTCGACCATTGCGTCCTTGGTGTCTGCGACAAACAGCGCGACATAGTTTCCGACGCTTACCACCTCGGAATTGTTCTTCCAGCTTTCGATCGTTGCGGGATACCATGCGCCAAGGTCATCCACCTGATAGGAAATGCGCGCGCGCAGGATATCCTCGACCTTGCTGACATCGTCCGCGTTTTCCACCTCGATGAGCACGACCTCGGCGGGAACGAGGGAGATCGCAGCGGTATAGGCGACGGTCTGAACGCGCGGGATCTCAGTAAGACCGGGATAGATGGTATCCAGCATGTCTGCGTCCGCCTCCATCATCATGGGGGCGTCGTCGCCGGTGAAGAGCGTTTCATAGAACGCGGTGAGATCGACCTGTTCGGCTTCTTTTTCGCCGCAGGCGCAAAGGCTCAGTGTCAGCATGAGTGCGAGAATAAGAGATACGATACGTTTCATGGTGAGTTTTCTCCTGTATGTTATAAAATGTGTGTGATAAAATTGGTTACTCAAGAACGAACTGAGCGGGAAGCTCATAGCCGTCGGGAAGCACCGCGAGGAAAACGAAGCTGCCGGAGGAGGTGACCCTGGCGTTGTTCTTCCACTGCGCGGCGGTCTCGGGATAGCCGGTGTCGTCGGCGCGTTCGTCGACGTGGGACTGAAGAATATCCCTGACAGCGGCGGCGTCCTCACTGTTTTCAAGCTCGAACAGCAGTACTTCACAGGCGTTGCCCGTCACGGGATGAAGATAGATGACGCTCTGCTTATAGCTGTAAGCTTCGATGCCGGGACAGTAGGATGCCATAAAGTCCATGCTCTCGGGGAACATGATGACATTGTCCTGCGCATCGGGATAGGCCGCGTACAGCGCCTCCATGCCTTCGGCGTAGAGCGCTTCCAGATCGGTTCCGGCAGGAAGAATGTCGTCTGAGCTTTTCTGCCCGCCACAGCCGGCAAGCAGTGCGGACAGCAGAACAGTCAGACAGAGAAGGAAAAGAATGCTGCGTTTCATTTGATCGGTCTCCTTTTGAAATAAAAATTGGTGAAGCCGTTGGCGTTCTGACAGAATAGACGAAAAGAAACAAGATTTGTTTCATCATAAGCGAAAGCCCTGTTCCTGTAAAGTATATTTTGCCCCGCGCTGAAAAAAATAAAGAAAAAAGGAACGGAAACTGTTTTTTCTGCCGCGCATAGGGACTTCCCGGTGCCTCATAGGATAGGAAAAAACGAGGTGGGGTCATTATGCTGTCCGCGGCTATTTATCTTTTGACACATTCGCTGCTGCTGTCGCTGCATCTTTCCGGCAATACGGGCTCCTTCCCGAAGCCGCTTTCCGCAAAAGAAGAGCAGGAATATGTTGCGCGCATGATCGGCGGAGAGATCGAGGCGCGCAACGTGCTTGTCGAGCACAATCTGCGATTGGTTGCGCACATTGTGAAGAAGTACTACACACAGTCCGACGAACAGGACGATCTGATTTCCATCGGAACGATCGGTCTGATCAAGGGCATCTCCAGCTACCGCCCGGAAAAGGGAACAAGACTTGCCACCTACGCTGCAAGATGTGTGGAAAATGAGATCCTGATGCATTTTCGCTCGAGGAAGAAGCTGCAAAGCGAGGTGTCGCTCAACGAATCGATCGACACGGACAAGGACGGCAACTCGCTCTATCTGATGGATATTGTCGGCGTGGACGACACGATGTATGCCGACCTGCAGGATAAAGACGACAGCACCCTCATCCGCAGGCTGGTAAAGGAATGCCTGACAGAGCGGGAAATGCAGATCATCACGCTGCGCTACGGTCTCGGCGGCGGCATTCCGCGCACACAGCGCGAGATCGCGGAAAAGCTTGGGATCAGCCGGAGCTATGTATCCCGC
>JAEDKW010000121.1 GCA_016295615.1 Oscillospiraceae bacterium
ATCTGTCCCGCGGACAGCCTGCCGCTGAGCCGGTAGGTACCGGGCTGCGTGATATGCACGACCGTATGGGCGTCCGCTTCAGCCTGCATGTGCTCGTCGGCTTCGCTCCCCTCGCCGTAGGTAAAGCCCTGACCGGCAAGGTAAAACACAATATCGTTTGCCGTATAGACCGCCGCGGTTTCCTCGCCGGTGACCGGCGCGCCGTCCACGGTGACACCCTCGTCGGACAGCGCGATCTGCACGCCGTCCTTCACGGTTTCTTCTTTCCGCTCCGTACAGCCGGCGAGGGAAACCGCCAGCGCAAAGGCAAGCAGGATCGATATCGCTTTGTTCATTTTCTTCTTCCTTTCTGCAAAGGTCGCTGAGAATTTGATACCATTACCATAACGGGCAAAGATGAACAAAGCATCCTTTCTTTGTGAATTTTCGATGAATCCCCCTACAGCAGCAGCGGCTGAAGCTGACGGCCCTCAAGCGCCAGCTCGACCGTTGGGATGATCTGCGTAAAGTCCGCGATGAGCGAGGTGGGCTTCGCCTCGGCATTGTCCTGCCCGAAGGGTACAAAGTAGTAGTTTTTCCGGTTGAGCAGCGCAGCAATATTCGGCGCGCTCGCGGAAAGCCCGTCATTTGTGGCGATCGCCAGCACAACGGGCTTGGCGTTGCGCAGATGTCCCTTCGCCGCCATCGTCACCGGTCCGTCAGTGATGCCGCCGGCAAGCTTTGCAAGCGTATTGCCCGTGCAGGGGGCGATCACAAGGACCTCCATCGCCCCCTGCGGACCGAGCGGCTCCGCCTCCACAATGTCACGCACCGCCCTGCGCGAGGCGAGACTCTCCACGCGCTCGACAAAGGCGTCCGCGCGCCCGAAGCGCGTGTCATATTTCGCCGCGTTCTCCGACAGGATCGGCACCACCTCGTGCTCCTGCGTGATCTGTTCGTAAATTTTCAGCAGCTCCGGATGATTGCAGAACGAGCCGCAAAAGGCAAATCCGATTTTCATTCCTGTCCCTCCACGAGTTTACATAATGTTTTTTTCATGGCAAGCGCCGCCGTCTCCGGCGCAACTTTTCCGGGCAGTCCGCCCGCCTTGATATAGCTCAGGCGCAGCGACTCCACCGCCTTTCGGTCAAAACCGGAGGCTGAGGCAAGCTCAATGAGCAGGCAGTCCGGCGCAACCTCGCGCAGCAGGCTTTCATCAAACACCTGATGCGGCACGGTGTTGAAGATCACGCGGAAGCCGCCGAGCTTTCCCGCCAGACGGTTCGTATGCAGCCCGGCGTAGCCGAACGCGTCGATCCACGCAAGGTCGGAAAGCTTGCGCGCGCTGACTGTCACCTGCGCCCCGATCGCCTGCAGATCGTGCGCGAGGAGCTTGCCGATGCGCCCGAAGCCGACGACAAGGCAGCGTGTGCCGTGCAGCGTAACAGGCAGCTGGTGCATCGCCGTTTCGATCGCACCCTCCGCCGTGGGGATCGCGTTGCGCACGGTAAGCTCCTCCCGCGAGAAAAGGTCCGTCAGGGTCAGCCCCCATTGCTCCGCCGAGCGCCGCTCCTCCTCCCGGACGGCGCCGGCATAGATCTGCTGCTGCGGGCGCAGCAGTCTCCACAGCTCGCCGAGCGGAAGCTCCGTGCCGTTGAGCATCCCATCTTTGGAAAGCGGCGCCGGCAGGACGATCACCTCCGCCTTCACCGCGTCGCACAGCGCCGTGGGATTGACGCCCCCGGGCAGCTCCCAGGTGCATACCTCGTATCCGTCCTGCGCAAGCATCTGCGACAGCAGCCTCATGCGCGCGTCACCGCCGAGTATTCCTGTTTTTTTCGCCATATCGTTCCCCCTTTCCTTCTATTTTATGAAAAAGGAGCGTTTGATTAGAAGAAAAAACAGAATTTATTTGTTTTACCTATTGACTTGGTAGGAATTGTGTGCTAAGCTTCATATACCTACTAAAAAGGTAGGTTTAAGGAGGCTTTATCATGCAGTACATTTTTATGAAAATGTTTCGCTCCCGTTTTGACCGAATGTGTCGATGCTGTCGCTGATGTGCAGCTCTGTATCCCGCGTTCAGACCGGTTTCGGATCATCATTTCAAATAAACATTAAAATAACAAAGGAGAAACTATCATGTCTAACATTTACACTTCCGCCGATCAGCTCATCGGTAAAACCCCGCTTCTGGAACTCACTCATATCGAGAAGGACAATAAACTAAACGCAAAGATTTACGCAAAGCTTGAATACTTCAATCCTGCCGGCTCCGTCAAGGACCGCATTGCCAAGTCCATGATCGACGATGCCGAGGCATCCGGCAAGCTGAAAGCCGGCAGCGTCATCATTGAGCCGACCTCCGGCAACACAGGCATCGGACTTGCCGCCGTCGCTGCGGCAAGAGGCTACCGGATCATCATCGTGATGCCCGAAACGATGTCCGTCGAACGCCGGCAGCTGATGAAGGCTTACGGCGCTGAGCTCGTCTTGACGGAGGGCGCCAAGGGCATGAAGGG
>JAEDKW010000122.1 GCA_016295615.1 Oscillospiraceae bacterium
TCGCAGCAGCTGTCCACAATGGGGATCGCATGCTCGAGCATCCTTTTGCCGCTGTCGTAGCTGTCCTGAGCGTATTCCTTGTCCTTGAGGGAGGCGATGTTGATCAGCACATTGAGCCACGCGCTCTCCATCGCCGCCTTGAGCATATACGCGGCAATGCCGAGGTCGCTGACGAGGTTAGGGTTGGTCCTGCCGATGAGCGTATCGAGAAGATCGATCGACTCATAGCAGATGCGCATCATCACCAGGGGGATCTCGGTGCAGTTGTGCAGAGCGCCCTGGACCGCACCGCGCCGCACAGCCTTCTGCGCCTCGGTCTCCTTGGGCAGGGCGTAGGCGTCGATCAGCAGATCAAACACCTCCGTGTCGCGGTTCATCATATCGACAAAACGGTCTTTCAGCTCGCTGCCCTTGGCGATCCCGTCAAGGATCACGTCGTGGCTTTCCTCAAAGCCCGGCTTGCTGAGCGTAAAGCCGTTGACCATCATCGTCAGAGCCACGCCGATGCTGCCGGCGAGCGCGGCAACGCTGCCGCCGCCGGGGGCGGGAGCATCCGAAGCGACCGCGTTGATGACGTCAGAGGTTTTCATATCAACGATTCTCATGGGGAAGCCTCCTTCGGGAGAGGATAAAGAAATTCAGAACAGACCGGTGATCCTGCCGCTTTCATCAATGTCGATCTTCTCGGCGGCAGGGACCTTGGGCAGACCCGGCATGGTCATGATGTCGCCGGTTTTGGCAACAATGAAGCCGGCGCCGGCGTTGACCTTCATCTCCTTGACCGTGACCTTGAAGCCGCGGGGCGCGCCGATCAGGGAAGCGTTGTCGGAGAAGGAGAACTGCGTCTTGGCCATGCAGATCGGCATATCGGCAAAGCCGAGCTCGGTGAGCTGGGCAGCCTGCTTTTTGGCGTTGGCGGTCAAAACGACACCGTCAGCATGATACACGCGCCGGCAGATCGTGTCAAGCTTTTCTTCGATGGACATCTCATCGGGATAGGCGAAAGAGAAGTGGTTGGGCTGCTCACAGAGGCGGACGACCTCTTCGGCAAGCGCCCTGCCGCCCTCGCCGCCCTTTGCCCAGACCTCGGACAGGCGGACGTTGACGCCCTGGGCATTGCACATCTTCTCAACGAGATCGAGCTCGGCTTTGGTGTCGGTCGGGAAGGCGTTGATGGCGACAACGCAGGGCAGACCGAAGACGTTTTTGATGTTGTCAACGTGCTGGAGCAGGTTGGGCATGCCCTTTTCAAGCGCCTCGAGGTTTTCACTGTTCAGCTCGGTCTTGGCAACACCGCCGTGATACTTCAGCGCGCGCACGGTGGCGACGATGACGACGGCGGAGGGGCGCAGACCGGTCAGACGGCATTTGATGTCAAAGAACTTTTCCGCGCCGAGGTCGGCAGCGAAGCCGGCTTCGGTCACGACATAGTCGGCGACCTTGCGGGCCATGCGGGTCGCCATGGCGGAATTGCAGCCGTGGGCAATGTTGGCGAACGGACCGCCGTGGATAAAGGCGGGCGTGCCTTCAAGCGTCTGGACGAGGTTGGGCTTGATGGCGTCCTTCAAAACGGCAGCCATGGCGCCCTCGGCGTGCAGGTCGTGGGCGGTGACGGGTCTGCCGTCGTAAGTATAGGCAACGATCATCCTGGCAAGACGTGCCTTGAGATCCATCAGAGAGTCGGACAGGCACAAAACCGCCATGATCTCGGTGGCGACGACGATCTCAAAGCCGTCCTCGCGGGGCACGCCGTTGACCTTGCCGCCGAGACCGTCGATAATATGGCGGAGCTGACGGTCATTCATGTCCATGCCGCGCTTCCAGACGATCTGCTTGGGGTCGATGCCGAGCGCGTTGCCCTGCTGAATGTGGTTGTCGAGCAGAGCGGCAAGCAGGTTGTTGGCGATGCCGATGGCGTTGAAGTCACCGGTGAAGTGGAGATTGATGTCCTCCATGGGGATGACCTGCGCCCAGCCGCCGCCGGCAGCGCCGCCCTTAACGCCGAAAACGGGACCGAGGGAAGGCTCACGCAGGGCGACGGCGGACTTTTTGCCGATCTTGCGAAGACCGTCAGCCAGACCGACGGAGGTGGTGGTCTTGCCCTCACCGGCGGGCGTGGGGGTGATCGCGGTGACAAGAATCAGCTTACCGTCCGGGTTCGGGCAGTCGTTTAGAAATTTATAGTCGACCTTTGCCTTGTCGCTGCCGTACGCGGTAAGATACCCGGCGTCAATACCGGCGGCTGCGGCAATCTCGGTAATGGGCTTGGCGGTACAGGACTGGGCGATTTCGATATCGGTCATCATAATATGTTTTCCTCCTGAATGAATCAAGCGCGAGCGCTTTTATTTTCTAATGCGTATTTTACGCAAATGAAGGACGGTTGTAAACAGCTTTCATATTTTCTTTCACAAAATCACTTAAAAAAATAAAGAGAATACCCGGACGGCTTTAAAAGCCGAATCAGCCGCGCCGCAGC
>JAEDKW010000123.1 GCA_016295615.1 Oscillospiraceae bacterium
CCGTACTTCTTGCGCTCCTTCATACGAGGATCGCGGGTGAGGAAGCCCGCCTTTTTCAAAGCGGTGCGGTATTCGGGGTTGACGAGCAGCAGCGCGCGGGCGATGCCGTGACGCAGCGCGCCGGCCTGACCGGAAACGCCGCCGCCTTCGACGGTGGCAACGATGTCGACCTTGCCGAGCTCCTCGGTGGTGACCAGGGGCTGACGGACGACCATCTTCAGGGTCTCAAGACCGAAGTAATCGTCGATGTCGCGACCGTTGATGGTGATCGCGCCGGTACCGTTCTGGAACAGGTGAACGCGGGCAACGGAGGACTTTCTGCGGCCGGTGCCGTAGAGATAAGGCTTCTTAGACTGATACATTCTTCATATCCTCCCTTACTTGACTTCAAAAACTTCGGGCTTCTGAGCCTGCTGCTCATGCGTGTCACCGGCATAGATGTGCAGGCGCTTGAGAGAGTCCTTGGTCACGGTGTTGCGGGGCATCATGCCGCGCACGGCAACGCGCATCGCCAGCTCGGGCTTCTCCTGCATGAGGATGCGGTACTTGGTCTCCTTCAGACCGCCGACCCAGCCGGAGTGCGTACGATAGTACTTCTGCTCCAGCTTGTTGCCGGTGAGAACGGCCTTGGAAGCGTTGATGATAATGACATGGTCACCGCAATCAGCGTGCGGGGTGTAGGTAACCTTGAGCTTGCCGCGGAGCAGATCGGCTGCAGCAACAGCGGTCTTGCCCATGGGCTTGCCGGCGGCATCGATGACGTACCACTTACGCTCGATGTTGCCCTTGTTCGCCATAAAAGTGGACATGGTGTGTTTTCCTCCGTTTCATCTATGAATGAAAGCAAATGCTTTACATTTTTCCTGTCCCTTGCTAAAATCGGAACAAGGATATTTATAGCACCCGCACGGAAAAATGTCAACAGCAATTTGATTTAGCTGATGGATAACTCGCGAAATCTCTTGATATCTCGTTTTATCTTGCGTTTTCTAAGACTGCAAATGAAAAAATCGCACAGAAAGGCTCGCCTATGCAGGAAATTTTAGGGCTTGTCCGCCGATGCATTGAGGACTATGACATGATACAGCAGGGGGAGACCGTCGCCGTCGGCGTCTCCGGCGGGAAGGATTCTCTCCTGACGCTTGCCGCGCTCGCGCGGCTCAAAACCTTTTACCCCAAGCGCTTTGAGGTGACCGCGCTGACGGTCGACGGCGGCACGCCGGGTATGGATTTTGCACCCGTGGGGGAGTTTTGCCGCTCTCTTGGCGTGGAGTATGTGCGCGTGGAGGTGCCGATCTACGAGATCGTGTTCGAGGAGCGCAGGGAGTCCAACCCCTGCTCGCTGTGCGCGAAGCTGCGCCGCGGCGCGCTCAACACCGCCATCACGCAGCGCGGGATCAGAAAGATCGCGCTCGGGCACCATTTTGACGACGCGGTGGAGACCTACCTTATGAACATGCTCTTTGAGGGACGCATCGGCTGCTTCCAGCCGGTGACGTATCTGAGCCGCATGGACGTCACGCAGATCCGTCCGCTGCTCTACGTCAGGGAAAAGCAGGTGCGCGCCGCGGCGAACCGTCTGCGGCTGCCCATTGTCCGCAACCCCTGCCCGCTGGACGGCGCCAGCCGCCGTCAGGAGGTCAAGGAGCTGATCGCGGAGCTGGAAAAGAAGTACCCCGACCTCAAGCAGAAGATCTTCGGCGCGATGCAGCGCTATCCGCTGCGCGGCTGGGAAACGAGCGAAGCGGCACCGGCGGGACACATGGAAAATATGTAAGCTAAACGAACACCGCCTGCAGCAGCACCAGCAGAACAAGTCCCGGCACGCCCAGAATGCCGATGACGAGCGCGTTGAAGAGGTTCAGCCCCAGCGCAAACCCCGTCAGCGGCGCGGTGAGACCGAGCAGAAACAGCGCGAAAAAGCCGAGCAGCGTATTGAGCACGAGCTTGAGCGCGAACTTCAGCGGCGCTGCGAACAGCCGCACGACGCCCAGCACCAGAAAGGCGCACAAAAGGGCAAGAGCGATTTTGCTTTCTAAATCCATGAACAGACCCCCTCGGAGCAGATTCTGCATTCGGCTTCTCCGCCGCTTTCCTTGATCACCCGCAGCAGGTAGTTGTAGCGCGACTGGATGGCGTTGATCTCAAACACGCAGGCGTCCACAAGCTCCGGCTCGACCGCGCTGTTGAAGCGGGTATAGGCCTGCGAAAGCGCGAAACGCATTTCAGACAGATCGGTGAAAAGCTCCTGCAGTGAGCTGTCGCGTGCGACGTCGCAGCGCAGCAGATTGACTTTGCGCATAAAGGTTCCTCCTCGTTCTGACAGTTCAGTTTACGGGGAGTATGGACAATTATTCCAATTTTCAAACAGGAGAAAGGGTGAAAACGGGTTTTGCCCTTTTTTGCGATGCCGTTTTCCTGCCGCTTACGCGGCGGGGCGGAAAGCAGGGACTCTTTTGC
>JAEDKW010000027.1 GCA_016295615.1 Oscillospiraceae bacterium
CATCGCAATCCGCGCTTGTAATTTTTTTCTTTGCTTGGTATAATTATTTGGCATCATACTGCCTGCCGTATCAAACGCTTCGCGGTTGATACGGACCTTTGAGAAAGTGAGGAGCTTTTCATGCATGATCTGGAACGCCAATATCATATCCACTGCGCCGCCGGTGAGATCGGGCGCTATGTGATCCTGCCCGGCGATCCGGGCCGCTGTTCCTCCATTGCCGCCCTGTTTGACGATGCAAAGCTCGTCGCGCAGAACCGTGAGTTCACCACCTATACCGGCACGCTGCTCGGCGAAAAGGTGAGCGTCTGCTCCACGGGCATCGGCGGTCCCTCCGCGTCCATCGCCATGGAGGAGCTGCACGCGCTCGGCGCGGACACCTTCCTTCGCACCGGCACCTGCGGCGGCATTGACCTTGCCGTCAAATCGGGCGACATCGTCATCGCCACCGGCGCGATCCGTTACGAGCATACGAGTCTTGAATACGCCCCCATCGAGTTTCCCGCCGTCGCGGACTTTGACGTGACGCTCGCGCTCAAAGCCGCGTCCGAATCTCTCGGCTACCCGACGCACACCGGCGTCGTGCAGTGCAAGGACAGCTTTTACGGTCAGCACTCCCCGGAGAAAAGCCCGGTCAGCTATGAGCTTTTGCAAAAGTGGGAAAGCTGGAAGCGTCTGGGCGTCAAGGCGAGCGAAATGGAGTCCGCGGCGCTGTTCGTCGTGGCGGCGGCGCTCAAATGCCGCTGCGGCAGCTGCTTCCACACGGTTTGGAATCAGGAGCGCGAGAAGGCCGGTCTGGACCAGACCATGAGCGAGGACACCACCGCCTCGGTCAAGGTCGCCGTCGAAGCGCTCAAGCGCATCATCGCTAAGGATAAGGGGCTGTGACGATGGGCAAAAAAGTCATCGGGATCATCGGCGGCATGGGTCCTCTTGCCACCGCCGACCTCTTTCAAAAAATCATTCTGCACACCGCTGCCGGATGCGATCAGGAGCATCTGCGCGTGTGCATCGACTCCAATACGAATATCCCCGACCGCACGGCGGCGCTGCTCCGCGGCGGCGCCGACCCCGTGCCGGAAATGGTCAAAAGCGCCCGCCGGCTTGAGTCCATCGGCGCGGATGTGCTCATCATGCCGTGCAACACCGCGCACAACTATTATCACTCCATTGAAGGCGCGGTCAGCGTCCCCGTGCTGCACATGATCGCCCTTACGCGCGACGCGCTGCGCGCAAGAGGCGTGAAATGCGCAGGGCTTCTGGCGACGGACGGCACCGTGCAGACCGGCATTTATCAGCGCACCTTTGCGCAAAGCGGCATTGAGCTGCTCACCCCGGACGCGGACGGTCAGTCTGCCGTCATGGATGTCATCTACAACGGCGTCAAGGCGGGCGACCTCGCCCACGACGTAACGGCGTTTCGTGCCGTCTGCGAGCGGCTGCTTGCACGCGGCGCCGAGGTGCTGATCCTCGGCTGCACGGAGCTTCCCCCCGCGTTCGACCTGTACCGCCTCGACTACCCCAGCATCGACCCCACGCTTGAGCTTGCGCTCGGCGCGATCCGCTTTGCCGGCGGAAAAGTGAAAGAATAAGGAGAAACCCGCCATGAGCTACGCCGATCAAGTCTTCCGTCAGAACTGTCTGGACATTTTGCAAAACGGCGCGCGCGACGACAACCTCACCGTCCGCCCCCACTGGGACGACGGTACGCCCGCGCACACAATTAAAAAATTCGGCATCGTCAACCGCTACGATCTGCAAAAGGAGTTCCCGATCCTGACGCTGCGCCGCACCTACTGGAAGTCCGCCGTGGACGAGCTTTTGTGGATCTGGCAGAAAAAATCCAACAATGTCCATGACCTCTCCGCGCGCATCTGGGACGCCTGGGCGGACGAGACCGGCTCGATCGGCAAGGCGTACGGCTACCAGCTCGGCATCAAGCATCCGTACAAGGAGGGCATGTTCGATCAGGTCGACCGTGTGCTTTACGACCTCAGGCACAATCCCGCCTCGCGCCGCATCATGACGAATCTCTACAATTTTGCGGATCTGCACGAGATGCACCTCTACCCCTGCGCCTATTCGATGACCTTCAACGTCACCGGCGACACGCTCAACGCCATTTTGAACCAGCGCTCGCAGGATATGCTGGCGGCGAACAACTGGAACGTCGTGCAGTACGCGGTGCTCGTGCACATGATGGCGCAGGTGAGCGGTCTCAAAGCCGGCGAGCTGGTGCACGTCATCGCCGACGCGCATATTTACGACCGCCATATCCCCCTCATTGAAAAGATGCTCTCAGAGCCGGAGCATCCCGCGCCGCAATTCTTTATCGACCCCGCCGTCACCGATTTTTACGCCTTCACGCGCGACAGCTTCCGCCTTGAGGGCTACGAATACAGTCCGTTTGAGGACAAGATCCCCGTTGCGATTTGAGGTGATCCCATGCAGGCAATCGTTTGCATTTCCGAAAACTGGGGCATTGGCTGTGACGGTCAGCTTCTGTTCCGCATTTCCGCCGACCTCAAGCGCTTCCGCGCGCTCACGACCGGCAAAACCGTGATCCTCGGCAGCAGGACGCTCGCCACTTTCCCCGGCGGCAAGCCGCTGCCCAACCGCCGCAATATCATCCTCAGCCACCGCGACCTCACCGTCGAGGGCGCGGAGATCGCGCACTCCGTTGAGCAGGCCGCAGCGCTTGCCGGACCCGACGCGATCGTCATCGGCGGCACGAGCGTCTATCGGGCGTTTCTCCCCTATTGCGACCGCGTGTTCGTCACCGCAGTCGAGGCCTGTCCCGAGGCGGACAGCTTCTTCCCCGATCTCGACGCCTCGCCCGACTGGATGGCGGTGCAGGAGAGCGAAATGTTCGAGGAAAACGGTCTGCGCTTCCGCTACATCGATTATATCCGCAAATAAGCGCGGGAAACTCCCCCGCGCCGGGCGGACAGCAAACAATTTTGACACACGAAAGGCAGCGGGAGCTGCCTTTTTCTCAAAGGAGGTGCGCGCATGTCCGAACTTCATACCGACATTCGCTACGTCAAGGGCGTGGGCGAAGCGCGCGCCAAAAGCCTCGCCAAGCTCGGCATCACCGACCTGCGTTCGCTTTTGTCCTACTTCCCGCGCGCCTATGAGGACCGCCGCGCATATAAGCGCATCGACGAGCTGACCGCCGGGGAGAGCGCCTGCGTCCGCGCGATGGTCGCCGCCGAACCGAGGGCGAGCCACATCCGAAAAGGACTGGACCTCGTCAAGCTGCGCGTGGTGGACGAAACGGGTGCGCTGGAGCTGACCTACTTCAACCAGTCCTATCTCAAAAACACCTTTCACACAGGCGAAACCTATGTCTTTTACGGCAAGGCGGAGGGGACGCCGCGCCGAGCGCAGATGACCAATCCCCTCTTTGAGCGCGAGGGTTTGCAGCAGGTCACAGGGCGTATTATGCCCGTCTATCCGCTCACCGCCGGTGTGTCCCAGTCACTGCTCTCCAGGGCGGTCCGTCAGGGACTGGACGCGTGCGCTGACGGGCTTGACGACTGCCTGCCCGAGCAGACGCGCCTTGCCCATCAGCTGTGCCACATCCGCTATGCCTACGAAAACATCCACTTTCCCGCGGACGAGGAGGCCCTTGCCATCGCGCGCCGCCGTCTCGTGTTTGAGGAGCTGTTCCTGCTGACGCTGGGTCTGCGCCTTTTGCGCTCCCGCCGTGCCGGCGCGCAAGGACCGCATTGCGAAGCGCTGGACCTGACGCCGTTTTACAGCGCGCTGCCCTTTTCGCTCACGAACGCGCAGCGCCGCGCCATATCCGACATTCTGCGCGACATGACCGCGCAGCGCCCGATGAACCGCCTTTGCCAGGGCGACGTCGGCTCCGGCAAAACGATGATCGCCGCGGCGGCAATTTACTTTGCGGCGAAAAACGGACTGCAAAGTGCGCTCATGGCGCCCACCGGCATCCTCGCCGAGCAGCACTACCACTCGCTCGCACCGCTTTTGGAGCCCTTGGGCGTGCGCTGTGCGCTGCTCACCGCCGCCACAGGTGCGAAAACGCGCCGCTGCGTTTTATCGCAGCTTCACTCAGGCGAGATCGACCTTGTCATCGGCACGCACGCACTGCTCTCGCCCGACGTCGCCTATCAGACGCTCGGTCTCGTCGTCACGGACGAGCAGCACCGCTTCGGCGTCAGCCAGCGCGCGGCGCTGTCGCAAAAGGGAGAAAACCCGCATCTTCTCGTCATGTCGGCAACGCCCATTCCGCGCACGCTCGCGCTGATGATCTACGGCGATCTGGATGTTTCCGTCGTGGACGAGCTGCCGCCGTCGCGCCAGAGCATCGACACCTTTGCCGTGAAGAGCAGCTACCACGAGCGCATTTATGCCTTTTTGCGCCGTCTTGCCGCCGAAGGGCGGCAGGCGTACATCGTCTGCCCGATGGTCGCTGAGAACGATACGCTTCCCGACGAGCGAAAAGCCGTCACTCAGTACGCGCAGACGCTGCAAGCCGAGGTTTTCCCCGACCTGCGCGTCGGGATCCTCCACGGCAAGATGAAGCCGAAGGAAAAGGAGGCCGTCATGCGCGCCTTCGCCGCCGGCGAAACGGACATTCTCGTTTCCACCACCGTCATCGAGGTCGGCGTGGACGTGCCCAACGCCGCCGTGATGCTCATTGAAAACGCCGAATGCTTCGGTCTTTCGCAGCTTCACCAGCTGCGCGGGCGCGTCGGGCGCGGCGCTCACAAATCCTACTGCATCCTCGTCTCCGACAACACGGGTGACGACAATCTGCACCGCCTGCGTGCGATGACCGCCACCAACAACGGCTTTGCCATCGCCGAGGAGGACCTGAAGCTGCGTGGTCCGGGTGACTTTTTCGGCTCGCGCCAGCACGGTCTGCCCGCGCTCAAGGTCGCGGATCTCACCTGCGACCTTGAGCTGATGCACGAGGCAAAAGCCGCCGCGGAGGAGCTGCTCGCGCAGGACGGCGACCTGTCCGCGCATCCCTCGCTCCACGCACGCATCCGGGAGCTGTTTGCGCTCAGTGCCGGCGCGATGAACTGAGCGTGCCGCGGCCTGGCAAGCCCGGAAGGCGTTTACTTTCCTTACCAAAGAGGGTGTCTCCATGGAACAACTGAGCAGGATGCTGCGCTCGTATCTCGTGCGGTTTGTGTTCCGCGCACTCGTGCTGCTGACGGTGCTGTGTACCTACCTTACGAACCGCAGCGCGCTGGACTTCACGAAAAACACGCGCCTTCTCCATCCCATCAATCTGCTCTGGCTCATCTTTCTTCTCTCGTTCGCGGCACAGCTCTCGCCGAAATCGCGCGTCAGCCGCGGCTGTCTCAAGCAGTTTCCGGCGTATTTTGACAAGATCGAAGCCGCGGTCGATGACCTCCGCGTCCGTACAAGGCTTTCGCGTCTCGACCTTGGCGCCACGCGCGTCGCTTTGGCGTGGACAGTTCTCAACCTCGGCATCGCCGTTTGCTACCACCGCGGTCTCATCGGCGTGCCGACGATGGTGCTCATTGCCACGTTCTACTATCTCTCGGATGTCATCTGCATCATTTTCTACTGCCCGTTCCAAAAGCTCTTTATGAAGAACAAATGCTGCGTCACCTGCCGCATCTTTGCATGGGGCACCATCATGATCGCCACACCCTTCCTTTTCATTCCGCACTTCTACTCATGGAGCCTCGTGGCGCTGGCGCTCGTCTGCACGGTGCTGTGGGAGTACACCTACTACCGCCATCCCGAGCGCTTTCTGGAGGAGACGAACGCTTTCCTCGCCTGCGAAAACTGCACGGACCGCCTCTGCGTCATCAAAAAACATCAAAGCCGCGGCAGCGATCACGCCTGAAAAAAGAACTTCGGAAGCTTCCGAAGTTCTTTTTTGTTCGTTTATTCCTTGTTTTCGTTTTCCGCCGCCTTGAGCTTGGCAAGCTCTTCCTCCTCGAGCACGCGGTAGGCGACCTTGCCCACGAGCGTCTTGGGCATATCGTCCCTGAACTCAATGTCATACGGCATGGCGTACTTGGCAACATGCCTGGCGCAGTAGTCGAGAATGTCCTGCTTCGTCTCCTCCGTCGCCGCCGCGCCGTCCTTAAGCTTGACGAACGCCTTGACCTTCTGCATCTTGTACGCATCGGGCACGCCGATCACGCAGCTCATCTGCACGGCGTCGTGCGCGTCGAGAACATTTTCGATCTGCCCGGGGTAGACATTGTAGCCCGACGAGATGATCATGCGCTTGGCTCTGCCGCGGAAGTAGATGAAGCCCTGCTCGTCCATCACGCCGAGGTCGCCCGTGTAGACCCAGGTCAGCCCATCGGCGTGGGTACGCAGCGTCTGCGCGGTCTCCTCGGGGTGCTTCATGTACTCCTTCATCACGGTGGGACCGGCAAGCAGGATCTCGCCCTCCGTGCCGTAGGGCACCTCCCTGTCCGTGCCCGGCTCGACGATCTTGATGTAGGTGTCGGGGAACGGCAGACCGATGGAGCCCTCCTTGAACATGTGCGTGGGCGTCAGGCAGCAGGCGGTGACCGTCTCGGTCGTACCGTAGCCCTCGCGCACCTGAACGGTGGCATTGTGGTCATAGAGGAACTTGTCGAACTTCTTCTTCAGCTCGATCGACAGGCTGTCACCGCCGGAGAACACGCCCTTGAGCGAGCTTAAATTCGCGCCGTCCATACTCGGCAGGCGCAGCAGCGCCTCGTAGAGCGTGGGAACGCCCGCGATGAAGTTGCACTTATACTTGACGATCTGCTTGGCGTAGCTCTTGGCGGTAAAACGCGGGATAAGGATGCAGCGTCCGCCGTTTGCCAGCATCGAGTGAATGCATACGCCGAGACCGAAGCCGTGAAACAGCGGCATGGCGGAAAGCATGCGGTCGCCGGGGCGGAACATCGGGTTGGTCGCAATGATCTGCGCGGCAAGCGCGTTGAAGTTGAGGTTCGTGAGCACGATCCCCTTGGTCGTGCCGGTCGTGCCGCCGGAATAGAGGATGACGGCGGGATCGCTTCCCGTGCGCTTGACCTTGTAGGTCTTGTAGAAGCAGGAGTGGCTCAGGCGCATGAAGTCCTTCCACGTGATGACGGGCGCGTCCTCGGGGATCTTGGCGATCTTGCGTCCCTCGGTGAGCATGTAGCCGGCTCTGATGGGCTTTGAAAGCGCATCCTTGACGGAGGCGATGATGATGTTGATGACCTTGGTGTTCTCCCGGATACGCTCAAACTTATGGTAGAACTGGTCGAGCGTGATCGCCGTCACGGACTCGGATTCGTTGAGATAGAATTCGATCTCCTTTTCCGCGCTGAGCGGATGGATCATGTTGGCAATACCGCCGACAAGGTTGACGGCATAGAACATATAGATCGCCTGCGGACAGTTGGGCATGGCGATGGTGACCTTGTCGCCCTCGCGCACGCCGATGGTCTTGAGCGCCTTGGCGCAGTTTTCGATCTCGCGCACCAGCGAGCGGTAGGTCGTGGACTTGCCCATAAAGTCGAACGCGACCGCGTTCGGGTACTTCCTGGCGACATTTTCCACCGCCTCGAACATGGAGCCGTCAAAATACTCCAAATGCATGGGCACATCGCCCAGATAATCCTTCCACGGGGTCTTTACCGTTATGCTGTTCGCAGCATGATCCGTCATGTTATTCATAGTCTACCTCCTCGGAAAGCGGTCTTTCCAAAAGTTCCGGATGCGTCACAAGGTACTTGAACAGACGCACGCTCTTTGCATAGTAATAGCCGTCGGCAATGCGCTCGTCGACGGTGAGGCCGATGTCGAGCGTCTCGCGCATTTCCACGAAGCCGTGCTCATCGTACACCGGCGTCCACTTTTTCTCGCCGATGATACAGAACAGCGAGCAGGTTCCCCAGTTCGTCAGGTGGTGATAGCCGCTTTTGAGCCGGATCGAGCCAAGGTTGGATAGAAACACGGACGCGTAGTTCGGATCGTCCGAAATGAGCGCCTTCGGCACCCAGCCGTGCTTATCGAGCCAGCGCACAAAGCGAATGGCGAGCTTACTCAGCCAGCGCGGGAGCTTGTTGAAGATGTCCATGCTCTCGTCGGTGGAGTTTTTCTTTTGCTCTCCGCGGCACTGCGTCACCTGACGGAAGATCTCGTCATGAATGGTGTCCACGGTGTCGGTGGGCTTCGCGTCGAGCAGCGCCATCGCCTCCTCGCTCGTGTCGGAGAATTCCTTCTTAATGACAAAGCCTGCCGTCACCTTGTTGCGCTCATAGTAATTCTCATTGGCGTAGAAGCGGTTGAGCTTCGGGCGCAGCGTGACCGTCTTGACCAGCGCGGCGACGATCACATGGAAAAATGTGTACTTGAAGGCAATGCCCTCCACATTCTTCTTCGCCAGGTACTCCTTGATGGGACCGAGATCGATGCGCTCGGCGATGTAGGCTTCGTTGTCCGCGCGGTTGGGATAGATGACGCCCATGATAAAGTGCAGGGAATCGACATTGCGCAAAAGCTTTGCGTCGCGCCGGTCTCCCCATTTCCGTCTGTTTTCTGCCATAGGTCTCACTTTCTTTCTTTGGAGTGTCGCTTCTTTTCTTCCGGTCTTCCAAACCATCTTTTTGTTACGGGACAAAGCGGTCAAAATGACCTGTGCGCCCGCGCGCTCGGTCTGATCCATATCTTCTCTTGGGCGAACCGTCCGGTACAGCACCCGCACGCCGCGGCGCCGGAGACTGCGGTTTTTGCGATCCTCAAAGCGCCAGAATACCGCATGATCCGATTTCAAATCGTAATATTCGCAAGAAATATCGCATTTTGTATTCAAAAAATCAGTCCGCGTCCATATCTGCAAAGGCTTCAATGCCCTTCTTCGCGGCGACCTTGCTGTCGCCGTGGCGCACGAAGCACATGGTCACAAAGCTGCACGCCACGAAAAACGCCGCGTACGGAAAGAGCGTGGTGTAGCCCACATGCTTCAAAAGCCAGCCGGAGAGCACCGGCGTGACGACCTGCGCCGCCATGGAGAAGGTGTAGTAATAGCCGGTAAATTTGCCGATGTCGCTGCCCTTGCACATCTCCACGACCATCGGGAGCGAATTGACGTTGATCGCCGCCCACGCAAGACCGACGAGCGCAAAGACGACGAACATCACGGCGTTGATCTGCGTATAGCGGGTGGTGAGAAAGTAGCCCAAAAGGAAGCACGCCGCCAGCAGACAGGCGCCGCCTTTGATGGTCTTTTGCCGACCGATCTTCGACGCAGCTGCGCCGATGGGGAGATAGGAAACGATGGCGCCGCCGGTCGCAATGAGCAGGCATGTGGACGCGCCGCCGAGACCCTGCCCCATCACCTCGCCGACATATACGGTGAACCACGTCGTCACGGCGTTGTAGCCGATGAACCACAGGGAGATGGAAACAAGGAGGAAAGCGAGGCTGCGCTTGACCTCCCCGGGCAGCACCTCGTTGCCGCTGCCGTCGTCCTCGGCAAGCTGCTGCTCGGGATGCGCCGTCTCATAAGCGCGCTCCTCCTCGGCAAGCTTCGGCTCACGGATCGTGAGATACAGCACCAGCACGGAAACCGCCATCAGCGCGGAGACCACGATGAAAAGCGGCTGGTAATCCACATGCGAAAGCCCTGCGGTCTTTTCGTTGGGGTACATCACCGCCGCGACGGCGAGATAGAAGATGCCGCCCACCGCGCCCATGAGATTGATGATGGCGTTGGCCTTGGAGCGCAGCGGCTTGGGCGTCACATCGGGCATGAGCGCCACCGCGGGAGAACGGTAGGTGCCCATCATCACCAGCAGCAGTCCCAGCGTCACCACGAACAGCACCAGCTTCACCGCGCTGTTTTCCCTGGCAAAGCTGTTGTCAATGACCGGCAGGATGTTCATCAGCACCACCGCCCAAACCGTACCGAACAGGATAAACGGCATGCGGCGGCCGATGCGCGTGCTTGTCCGGTCGGACAGTGCGCCGAAAAACGGCAGCAGAAACAGTGCGAGCACATTGTCCGCCGCCATGATCACGCCGGAGATCGTCTCGTCCATATGGAACGTGTTGGTAAGAATGAGCGGGATGATATTGTCGTACATCTGCCAGAACGCGCAGATGGAAAGGAACGCAAGTCCGATGAGGACCGTGCGCTTGTTGTTGAGCTTCATCTTTTTCTCTCCTTACGGTCTTGAAGCAGGGGATACTTGCTGAAACATGCTCAGTAGGCATTGATTTTACCACAAAGCGCCGGTCTTGGCAAGGGTTTGCCGCCGCCGCGGCAAAAAGCAGAAAAAACCTTGCTTCCCAAAAAGCCGCGTGCTATAATTTTCATCTATTAAACCAATCTCGCAGCCGAACGCAGCCGCTGTCCGGACGGCAGCCTGCCGTCTGTCTTTTCCTGCGGTTTCCGCAGAAAACGGCAGGCAGAATCAACCGCGCATCAGAGGGGAGAAACGCAACGATCACCGCGTTTGACGCCATGCGGCAGCTGAATACCGCGTCGGTCCTTCTGCGTCTGCTGCTTGCCACAGTCCGCGGCGGCATGATCGGCATCATCAGCGCACCGGAATTATAACGAAACAGGAGAACGCATTATGAAATATCTGCTCATCATCGGCGACGGCATGGCGGACAACCCCGTCGGGGCGCTCGGCGGCAAAACACCGCTGCAGGCGGCAAAGCACCCGGGCATTGACCGTTTGGCGGCGAAAGGGGTCGTCGGCAGCGTCGTCAACTGCCCCAAGCCGCTGCCCGCCGGCAGCGAAACGGCGATTTTGTCCATCTTCGGCTGCGACCCGCGCAAATACTTTACCGGACGCTCCCCGATGGAGGCTGCCGCGCTGGGGCTGAAGCTGCGCGAGGGCGACTGCTGCTACCGCTGCAACCTCATCACCATGGAAGAAGGAGACATGCCCTACGAGGAAAAGCGCATCCTTTCCCACAGCGCCGGCTCGATCGCCGGCGAAGACGCGCTGAGCACCATTCGCGCGCTCACCTCCGATGCGGAGTTTTCCGCCGCCCTTGCCAAATATCACATGGAGCTGCCGCCCGTCCCCACGTTCCGCCCGCTCGCGGTGGAGCACAACGGCGACTTTTCCGGCATCCGCTTTACGCCGCCGCACGATCATCTGGGTGAAAAATGCGGACCGCTTCTGCCCTCCGGCAATGAACGCGCCGAAAAGTTCATTGAGCTCCAGCGTATCGCCAGCCGCGTCCTGGAACACCACAGCGTGACCGAACGGCGCCGCGCAAGCGGCAAAATGGGCGCCAACGGCATCTGGTTCTGGGCGGAGGGAACGGCGGTGTCCCTGCCCGGTTTCAAGCAGGAGTACGGCTGTGACGGCGCGGTGATCAGCGCCGTGCCCATCTGCCACGGCATCGGCGTGCTGCGCGGTTTGGAAATGGTCGAGGTCCCCGGCGCGACCGGCGAGCTTGACACCAATTTTGAGGGCAAGCTCGAGGCGACCTGGCAGAAGCTCAACGAGTACGACTTCGTCTGTCTCCATCTGGAAGCGCCCGACGAATGCACGCACAACGGCGACCTTGCCGGCAAGATCCAGGCGATCGAGTGGCTCGACAGCCGCCTTGTCACACCGCTTCTTGCGCGCATGGAAGACGCCGGCATGGAATACCGCATCCTGCTGCTGAGCGACCACAAGACGCTGACTTCCACACGCGGACACGACGGCGATCCCGTGCCGTTCCTTCTCTATGACAGCCGCACGGATACCCGCAGCGGCAGCGTTTACGATGAACCCTCCGGCGAACGCGGTCCGTTCGAGCCGGACGGCTGCGTGCTGCTGCGCAGGCTCTTTGAACTGGATCAATAAAGCAAAGTTCCTCTCAACGGCAGTTGAGAGGAACTTTGCTTTATTGAAAACGCTTTTTCGACAAGCTTTGAAAAAACTCGCCGCAAGCGATATGACGCTTGCGGCGACGTGGCGCAGCGGGAGGGATTCGAACCCTCGTGAGGTTTCCCTCAAACTGATTTCGAGTCA
>JAEDKW010000124.1 GCA_016295615.1 Oscillospiraceae bacterium
CTTTTGCATAGCAAAAATGCCTTGCAGATTTCTCTGCAAGGCATTTTGCCGTGTGGCTCAGCGGATCTCCAGACGCTTTGCGCTGG
The DNA here is from genome assembly GCA_016295615.1 of Oscillospiraceae bacterium. Classification (GTDB taxonomy): domain Bacteria; phylum Bacillota; class Clostridia; order Oscillospirales; family Oscillospiraceae; genus Hominicoprocola. Next base: position 87 of record JAEDKW010000124.1, read on the forward strand.
AGACGGTCATCTCCTTTTTGGGCATCGTCAGCTTCAGCACGCCGTCGGTGTATTCGGCGGTCATCGCATCGGCGTTGACGGCGCTGATGTCGAAGCTGCGCTGATAGCTGCCGTAGCTGCGCTCGCAGCGCATATAATTGCCGGACTTGTCCTTCTCCTCATGCTCGCTGTGGCGCTCGGCGCTGATGGTCATGGTGTCGCCGTCGAGGTCGATGTGGATGTCGTCCTTCTTGAAGCCGGGGAGATCAGCCTCAAGCAGGTAGCTGTCGCCCTTGTCCTGAATGTCGGTGCGGAATTCGCCCAGCGCACTGCCGGAGAAGAAGCCGCGGTCGCCGAAGAAGGCGCGCTCAAGATTTTCCATTTCACGGAAGGGATCGTAGGAAGCGATGTGGTTGTTTCTGCGTTCAAAAGGTCTGAGTTCAAACATGATAAATACCTCCAATTCTATTTTCGCCGTTTCCGGTTGGTGTACAGGATTTGTTTTCCTTTGATGCTTTTAGTTTACCCACGACCTGTGAACAAAAATACATCTTTTGATGAACGAATCGTGAATTTTAGCACTCTTTGCTTGAGAGTGCTAAAACTGCGGAGACGGGAGGGACAAAAACAGTTACAAAACGGGAACAAATTCTCTTTTTCGGTAGTCAAAAGGAAAAAGAGCTGATATAATGAAAAAACTCCCCTGTGGGGAGCGCGGTCTATCAGCAAAGCACCAAGGAGGAAAAACTATGAAACGATTGCTCGCGCTGCTGCTGGCGGTGCTGACGGTGATGAGCCTTCTTGCCGGCTGCGGCAAGGACAACGAAACCGTGCCCGATGATCCGGCTGTGGAGGACGGCGAAACGCTGCCGGTTGACAACGAACCCGCCGGCGATCCTTACGACGCGGTCAAGACCTACTGGTCGGAAGCTCAGCTCACGCAGGCGTGGGGGCCCGATCAGGTGGTGGAGCATCTTTTCTTCCACCCGATCATCGCGTTTCCGCAGTGGGCGTTCCATGAGTGCGGCGCCAGCGAGTCCCAGCGCTATGGGCTGGACGACTGGATGGTGACGGTGGACGAATACAACAGGATCCTCGACGAGCTGTATGCGCGCGGCTACATCCTCGTCGCGATGGAGGACGTGTGGAGCGAGGTGACGGATGAGACGGGGACGCACATGGTGCGCAACACGCTCATGCTGCCCGAGGGGAAAAAGCCGCTCGTCATCTCCTTTGACGATGTGAACTACTACCCGTACATGCTCGAGGAGGGCTTCACCAGCAAGCTCGTGCTCGGCGACGACGGAGAGATCTGGGCGGAGTGCTGGAACCCGTACACGAACGAAACGTCGCTCACGAAGGAGTACGACGCGACCACCATTCTCGATACCTTTGTTTATGAGCATCCGGATTTCTCGCTCAACGGCGCCAAGGCGATCTTCTCGCTCACGGGCTATTGCGGCATCCTCGGCTACCGCACGCAGAACGACCGCGACATCGCGCCCGATTCTCCGGCGCGCCCGGCGTTTGAGGAGTACCGCGCCGCCGAGATCGAGGCGGTCAAGCCCGTGATCGCGCGGCTGAAGGAGACCGGCTGGACCTTCGGCAGCCACACCTGGGGACACATCCGCCTGGACAGCAAGCCGCTGCAGACCGTCATCAACGACACCGAGCGCTGGGCGGAGGAGGTCGGCTCTCTTGTGGGACCGACGAGCATTCTCTTCTACCCGCACGGCGGCCGTCCCGACGGCGACGACTGGAAACAAACCGGCGAGAAGTTCCGCTACCTGCAAAGTCAGGGCTTTCGCGTCTTCGCCAGCGTCGGCGTCAGCTCGTTCAGCTACATCAAGCCCGACATCTCCGCCGTCATCTGCGACCGCCTGCATCCCGACGGAACGACCTTCCGCCATGCGCGCAGCCGGTATCTCCAATTCTATGACGCGAAGGATATTATGGACATTGAGGTGCGTCCCGACCTCGGCGTGGACTGGTGAAGGAGGAACGGTCATGAGCGAGCAGGAACTGATGCAAAAAGCGATCGCCATGCTGGACATGGCGTATGTCCCGTATTCGCACTTTCCCGTCGGTGCGGCGCTTGAGTGCGAGGACGGCTACGTTGCCGCCGGCTGCAACATCGAAAACTCCAGCTACGGACTGACCATCTGTGCCGAGCGCACCGCCGCGGTCAAGGCGGTCAGCGAGGGTCACACAAAATTCAAACGCATCGTCATCGCCGGACGCAGCGACGATTACTGCTACCCCTGCGGCGCGTGCCGTCAGGTGCTCTATGAGTTCGGTCCCGATATGGAGGTCATTTGTCTCAACAGGAACGGCGAGGCAAAGAAGATGGC
>JAEDKW010000125.1 GCA_016295615.1 Oscillospiraceae bacterium
AAGCCGCCGAGACCGAGACCGCTGGTGAAGGCATTCATCCTGCCGCTCATGGCGTCCTCCGCCTGGCGCAGCGCCTCGTTGACCGCGGAAATGATGAGGTCCTGCAGCATCTCGACATCTTCGGGGTCGACCGCCTCAGGCTGAATGCTGATGGCGGTCACTTCCTTCCTGCCGTTGACCGTTGCGCTCACCGCGCCGCCGCCGACGGAGGCGGAAAAGGACCGCTCCTCGACCTCCTGCTGCGCTTTCTGCATATCCTCCTGCATCTTCATGAGCTGCTGCTGCATCTGCTGCTGCTTCATCATCTGACCGGCGCCGTTGCTGAAGCCGCGGCGCGCACTGTAACCCTTTGCCATATCGCTCTCTCCTTACTTTATTGTAAAATTGTCAAACTTGCTGCCCATGCGCATGAGCTTTTCCATCGGGTCGGACTTTTGACCGCCCTCCGGCTCACCCACGACGACACGCGCCTTGATCTCCCTTCCGACTGCGCGGGAGGTCACCTCCTCCAGCACGTCCGTGACCGCCTTCTGATCGAGCATATTCTTCTGCAGATCCATCGCGCAGTAGACGGTCAGCGTGTCATTTTGGAGTCTTCCCTTCGCCATGCCGATAAAGGCGCGTTTATCCGGTGCAAGGCGGTTTTTGTAGCTTTCCATCAGCTGTGCGAACACGTCGCCGTCCTCGCTTGCCTGCGCCTGCACCGCAGGCTCTGCCGACGGCGCAGCTTCTTCATCCTTTTGCTGTTCAGCCGGCTCGCCGCAAAGCGGCGATTTCTCCTCAAGCGGCGGCTCATCCCAGGGAACATCGTTCCGCTCAGATTCGGGCGCGGGAGCCGGGGCAGGGGCGGGCGCCGCAAGCCGCACCCCTGCGGCGAGCTGCTCCTCCAGGCGCGCGATGCGCGCGCCCAGCGCCGTGAGGTCGCCCGAAAGCGTCTCGTCGCACAGCTTCAAAAGGCACAGCTCCGCGTCCGTGCGGCGGTTGACGGAAAATTGCAGCTCCGCCGTCGCGGTCTGTAAGATCGTGCTGATCTGGATGAACCGCGCGCCGCTGCCCAGCGCGAGCAGATTCTTCATCGTGTTTGCGTCGTATCCGCCGGAGAGCAGGCTTGCCCCACCCTCGGGCGCTGCCGTCGAGATCAGCAGGTCGCGCGCGAGCACGGCGATCTCGCCGAGCACCGCGCCGACGTCCTTGCCGCCGGCATAAAGCCTGTTCAAAAGCAGAAGCGCCGCCTTCGCGTCACGGCGCAGGATACATTCCATCATCTGCGCGGTCTGTACATTGCCGGCAAGCCCGAGCGTCTCAAGCACCGCGTCTGTGTCGATCGCGCCGCCGTTTGCCGCGCACTGGTCGAGCAGCGACAGCGCGTCACGCAGCGCGCCGTCCGACAGCCGCGCCAAAAGCTCCGCGCCGTCCGGCTTCAGGTCGATGCCCTCCGCCTTTGCCACCTGCTCGATGCGATTGGCAATATCACGCGGCAGAATGCGGCGGAACGAGAAGCGCTGGCAGCGCGAGAGGATCGTTGCGGGCACCTTGTGCAGCTCCGTGGTCGCCAGAATGAACATCAGATGCTCGGGCGGCTCCTCCAGTATCTTCAAAAGCGCGTTGAAGGCCGGCGTCGAGAGCATGTGGACTTCGTCCACGATATACACGCGCTTTTTCACCTGCGCGGGAGAGTAGATCGCCTCGTCGCGCAGCGCACGCACGTTGTCCACGCCGTTGTTGGACGCCGCGTCCAGCTCCATCACGTCAAGGAAGCTGCCGCTCTCGATGCCGAGACAGCTCGGACACGCATTGCAGGGGTTGCCGTCCACCGGGTGCTCGCAGTTGACCGCCTTGGCCAGGATCTTCGCGCAGGTCGTCTTGCCCGTGCCTCGCGTGCCGGTAAAGAGATAGGCGTGCGAAAGCCGCCCCTCGGCGACCTGCCTTTGCAGCGTCGAGGTGATGTGCTCCTGCCCTACCACATCCGAAAAGGTCTTTGGCCGCCACTTGCGGTAAAGCGCCTGATACATGATCCCACCCCTTTCGATAAAAAAGCTCCTCCGTATACAGCCACGGAACCGGCGCCCTCACGGCACATGAACGATCCCGCTTAATGCTGCTCGGTTCCCCGCCTGACATGGTTCGCAGGCATCCATTGCGCGAGACCGGTTCCGCAGCTGTATGCGGAGGAAGATAACGAAGATATTTTACTATATTGTTTGAGATTACGCAACAAAAAATTTGTATAAATTCAAAAATAGGGCTTCACAAACAGAAAAAACTGTGGTATGATGCTTTGGCTGAAAAGATCAGCGCTGTGATCTTTGGGCTCGTAGCTCAGCTGGGAGAGCGTTCGGTTCGCATCCGAGAGGTCGAGGGTTCGAATCCCTTCGAGTCCACCA
>JAEDKW010000028.1 GCA_016295615.1 Oscillospiraceae bacterium
CCCGGGAGAAAGACCTCTTTACCCTATTGACAGAATAAAACAAGCCCGAGCCAAAAGGCTCGGGCTTGCAGTTTATCAAAACCGGTTCGGCTTGCGGCGGATCACAAGCAGACGCTCTTTGCTTCTCTTGCGCGCAGGACGAACAGCGTGGCAACCATGAGGGCAGCGCCGATCACAAGGCAGATCATCCAGTTCTGGACGAAGCCTGCGATGATGTAGTTGACGAAGCAGACGGCAGCGACACAGACCGCATAGGGGATCTGCGTGGAGACGTGCGTCACGTGGTCACACTGAGCGCCCGCGGAGGCCATAATGGTCGTATCGGAAATGGGGGAGCAGTGGTCGCCGCAGACAGCGCCGGCGCAGCAGGCGGAGATGCCGATGATGAGCAGCTCGCTGGAGGCGGGGAAGATCGCGGTGACGATGGGGATCAGGATGCCGAAGGTGCCCCAGGAGGTACCGGAGGCGAATGCCAGAACGCAGGCAACCAGGAAGATAACGGCGGGAAGCAGGCTGTAAAGGCTGGCGGCTGCGCCTTCCATCACGTCGTGGACGAACACGTCCGCGCCGAGGGCGCTGGTCATGGACTTGAGGGAGACGGCCATGGTAAGAATAATCATGGCAGGGACCATGGCGATGAAGCCCTTGGGCACGCAGGCCATGGCTTCCTTGAAGGTGACGACGCCGCGCAGGACGAAGTAGATCACGATGATCAGCAGTGCGATCAGACCGCCCCAGGGAAGTCCGATGAAGGCGTCCGTGTTGCCGAAGGCGCCGATGAAGTCGCCGGCGAAATCAGTGCCGCCCCAGGCATCCACGCCGAAGAAGCCGCCGACATAGACCATACCGAGCGTGCAGGTAATGATCAGGACGATCACCGGGAAAATGAGGTCAATGACCTTGCCCTTGGGATTGCCGGCGTCATCCTCCGCGTTTTCAAGAATGCCGAGGTCGCCGTCCGCGGCGCGGAGCTCATAACCGCGCATGGGACCGAAGTCGAACTTCATCAGAGACAGGGCGATGACAAAGACGAAGGTAAGCAGAGAATAGAAGTTGTAGGGGATCGCGCGGATGAAAAGCTGGATGCCGGAAAGACCGACGTCCAGACCCTCCGCCGTGCTGGAGACGGCGGCAGCCCAGGAGGAGATCGGTGCGATCATGCAGATGGGAGCGGCCGTTGCGTCGATGAGGTAGGCGAGCTTCTGACGGGAGATGCGGTGACCGTCCGTCACGGGACGCATGACGGAGCCGACGGTCAGGCAGTTGAAATAGTCGTCGATAAAGATCATAACGCCGAGGACAAAGGTCGCAAGCTGAGCGCCCACGCGGGACTTGATGTTCTTCTGCGCCCAGCGGCCGAATGCGGCGCTGCCGCCGGCAATGTTGACGAGGGCGACGATGATGCCCAGCAGCACCAGGAACAGGAAGATACCGGCGTTGCCTTCGATACCGGCGACAAGACCGTCGTTAACGATGGTGTCGAGCGTGCCGACGGGGGCAAAGCCGTTGACGAGCAGAGCGCCGACCGCAATGCCGATAAAGAGAGAGGAGTAGACCTCCTTGGTGATCAGCGCCAGACCAATGGCGACGATCGGCGGAACAAGTGACCAGAAAGTGTTGACAAATTGCATAGTGTTTCTCCTTCCCCGCAAACAGATGCGGTAAAAAAATTAAGCCATGATTCCCATCATGACTTAAACATAAAGAAACAATATGCAAAAGATCATGACAGCACTCCGTTCTTGCGAACGACAGTCCGGCGGGTATTCCCCGACGACCCAGGCATCCTCCAAACAGGAATCTGAAAGACCCTTCGGCGGCATCCCCTTTCACTCCCCGGTTCCTGCCGGTGAACGGAGCTACTATTGTCAGCCGCGCCTCTATCAAGACTTATTGAATTATCTGCAGTATAACGCTTTTTTTTAACCTGTCAAGTGAAAATAGCAAAAAAATGTAGGACTTTTTAAATTTTTATGCAAATTGCAAAAAAGATCCGCGAAAAACGAACGCGTTTGGTGAGATTTTTTCGTCACGCCGCGCCAAATGCCACGGCGAGGTAGCGCTGCAGCATCTGCCACCAGGTCACATGACCGACGCTCTCCCCGGCGAGAATGGGGAGCGAGGCAACGGTCACCCCGTCGGCGTCGGTGATGACCAGCTCGCCGAGCGGATCGCCTTCACACACCGGGGCGTCCACGGATTCGGGCAGATCGAGCGTCTGCGTGAGATTGACCGAGCGCGCCTTGTCGAGCAGCAGCCTGTTTTCCTTCGTCAGCACCGGCTGCACGAACGCGCGCTCGCCGAGCCTGACAGGAAGCGGCGTCAGCGCCGCTTCGGGCGTGACGGTGACGAGGGCGTAGTTGGAAAAGCCGTAGTTGAGCAGCGCCTTGGCGTCCTCAAAGCGGTCGGTGGAGGTCGGCGCCTTCAGAACGACCGCGATCAGCTCCATGCCGTTTCGCTCCGCGGAGGCGGAAAGGCAGTTTTTGGCGGTGTCGGTCGAGCCGGTTTTCAGACCGGTCGCACCGTCATAAAAACGGATCAGCTTGTTGGTGTTGACAAGCATGGATTCACCGCCGCGCAGCGAATCCATCCAGATGGTCGTGAACTGGCGGATGTCCGGATGGTTGAGGAGCAGCTCGCGCGACATGACGGCGATGTCATAGGCGGAGGTGAGATGCCCGTCGGCGGGGAGCCCGGTGCAGTTGACAAAATGCGTGTCATTCATGCCCAACTCCTGCGCGCGCCTGTTCATGCGCTCGACAAAGGCGTCCTCGCTGCCGGCAATGTGCTCGCCGAGCGCGACCGCGGCGTCGTTGCCGGAGACGATGCATACGGCCTTTAAAAGGTCGCGCACGCTCATCTGCTCACCTTCCTTGAGCCAGATCTGACTGCCGCCCATGGAGGCTGCGTGCGTGCTGCCGGTGACGGCGTCGTCGTAGGAAAGCGCGCCGGAGTCGATGGCCTCCATCGTCAGCAGCAGCGTCATGATCTTCGTGACGCTTGCCGGCTCGCGCGGCTCATGCTCTCCCTCGGCATAGAGGATCGTGCCGGTCTCCTTTTCCATCAGAAGAGCGGACGGCGCGCTCAGTTCAAGCGCCTGCGCCCGTAGGGGAAAGGCGAAAACAAGAAGAAAAAGACAGCAGACTGCCCAAAACCGTTTCATAAAAGCATTCCTCCCAAGTCCTGTTTGGTAGAAGAATATGAAAAGGCAGGGCGGAGCATGCTTATTTTCGGCTTGAAAAGACGCGGAGAGTGTGTTATACTGTATTTGCCGTGCAGGATTAGTACATCGGTAGTATGTCAGCTTCCCAAGCTGAAGAGGCGGGTTCGATTCCCGTATCCTGCTCCAAAAAGAAAAGACAGCCAAAGGGCTGTCTTTTTTCATTCTGTCGAAAAAGCCTTTTCGACAGGCTGAGGCAGACATTTCGGCATTTTGTCGAAATGTCTGCCTTCAAAGTGAAAACTCAGGGCGCTGCATGCGGTCAACGGAGCGGAGAATTGTTGGGATACCTCGCGCGGCAAAGGCGCGCTATTTCAAAAATTCATTCGGGTCGATGGCTTTGCCGTCCTTGGTGACGGAAAAATGCAGGTGCGGCGCGCTGGAGGATTCGATCAGCGAGGTCGTGCCGACGGAGCCGATGACCTGTCCGGCGGAAACATACTGCCCTTCGCCGACGGTGGGGACGCTCTGCAGGTTTGCATAGGTGCTCTCATAGCCTCCGTCGTGGACGATCCTGACGCAGGTACCGAGCAGGTCGTCGCTTTCGATGGCGGTGACGGTGCCGCTGCAGGCGGCAAGGACCGGCGTGCCGACGGCGGCGGCAATGTCGATGCCGTCGTGCGTGCGCCAGTCGCCGAGCGTTTCGTTATAGGCGAGCGCATCCACGGAAAATGCCGCGATGGTCTCGCCGGTGAGCGGAGAGACGATGAGGTGCGGCTCGACCGGCACAACGTCAACCGTGGGGACGTCGACCGGCACAGGGATCTGCTCGATCTGCTGCACCGGCGCTGCCGGCTCCGGCTCGGGCGGCTCGACCTCCGGCATGACCGGCGGCGTCTCGTCGGGAACGGTGATGGGGGTTGCGGCGGAAGCCTGCGTATCCGCCGGTTCGGCGTTTTTGGGAAGCAGCGTCCAATAGCCCGCGACGGCAAGCGCCGTCACACACAGAAACAGGGCTATGTAAAAGCCCGTTCCGAAATGCCGCGCACGGCGGCTGTTTGTTCCACTCATGTTTTGTCCTTTCCGCCGCCAAAGCGCGGCATATGAAATGATGGCAACAAAGAAAAGCTCCAACGGTATTGTGCACCGTCGGAGCTTTTTCTAAACATGAGCGGAGAAATAATTTGTTATTTGATGATCAGCGTCTGACCGTCCATCTCCTCGGGCTTTTCAAGACCCATGACATCAAGAATGGTGGGAGCGATGTCGGCAAGACGACCCTCGCGCAGCTCGGTGCCGGCGCCGCAGAGCAGGAACGGCACGACGTTGGTGGTGTGCGCGGTCATGGGACTCCTGCCGTCGGCCTGGAGCATCTGCTCGGCGTTGCCGTGGTCGGCGGTGATCATGGCGATGCCGCCCATCCGGAGCGTTGCCTCCACGACCCTGCCGACGCACTCATCAACGGTTTCGACCGCCTTGACCGCCGCGTCAAACACACCCGTGTGACCGACCATGTCGCAGTTGGCGAAGTTGAGGATGATAACGTCGTAATTGCCGGATTCGATGCGTTCCACGCACTTTTCGGTGACCTCGCAGGCGCTCATCTCCGGCTGGAGGTCGTAGGTGGCGACCTTCGGGGAAGGGACCAGCACGCGATCCTCGCCGGGGAACTGCTCCTCCACGCCGCCGTTGAAGAAGAAGGTGACATGGGCGTACTTTTCCGTTTCGGCGATGCGCAGCTGCGTCATGCCCATCTTGCTGAGATACTCGCCCAGCCCGTTTTTCACGCTGATGCGCGGAAACGCGACGGAAACGTTGGGCATGGAGGCGTCGTACTCCGTGTTGCAGACATAAGTGACGGGGAAGAACTCGCGCTTGAAGCCGTCAAATTCGGGATCGACGAACGCGCGGGTGAGTTCGCGCGCGCGGTCGGGACGGTAGTTGAAAAAGATAATGGAGTCGTGGTCGGAGATCATGCCGTCCCTGTCGCAGATGATCGGTTCGACAAACTCGTCGGTCACGCCGTTTTTGTAGCTTTCTTCGATGGCGGCGACGGGATCGGGATTCTGCACGCCCTCGCCGTAGACGAGCGCGTCATACGCGGTCTCCAGACGATCCCAGCGCTTGTCGCGGTCCATGGCGTAGAAACGACCCATCACGGTCGCGATCCTGCCCACGCCGAGCTCCCTGCACTTGGCAACGGTCTCGGCGACAAAATCCTTGCCGGAGGTGGGCGGGGTGTCGCGTCCGTCGAGGAAGGCGTGGATATAGACGCGCTTGAGTCCTTTGATGTGCGCCATCTTCAAAAGCGCGTAAAGGTGGGAAAGCGTGGAATGCACGCCGCCGTTGGAGTGCAGACCGTACAGGTGCAGGGCGCTGTTGTTGGCAAGGCAGGCGTTCATCGCCGCATTATAGGCGGGGTTTTCAAAAAATGTGCCGTCCTCGATGGAGCGGGTGATGCGCGGCAGATCCTGAAACACGACGCGCCCGCCGCCGATGTTGGTGTGCCCGACCTCGCTGTTGCCCATCTGACCGTCGGGGAGACCGACATCAAGACCGGAGGCTTTGAGCGTGGTGTGGGCGTACTCGGAAAACAGCCCGTCGAGCACCGGAGTGTTGGCGGCGCGGACAGCGTTGCCGGTGAGGTCGTCACTCAGACCGTAGCCGTCCATAATGATCAGAGTAGTTGGGGTCTTATTCATAGAGGTCTCCTCGATTCATTCAGCTTGATTCGCAGCATGCACGATGGCCATGAAAGCGTCGGGCTTGAGAGAAGCGCCGCCGATCAGACCGCCGTCGATATCCTCGTGAGAGAGAAGCTCGGCTGCATTTTCGCCCTTCATCGAGCCGCCGTACTGCACGGTGATGCTGCGGGCGATGCGCGCGCCGAAGAGCGAGCGGATCGTGGCGCGGATGAAGGTGCATACCTCCGCGGCCTGTTCGCCGGTGGCGGTTTTACCGGTGCCGATCGCCCAGATCGGCTCATAGGCGATGACGCAGCGGCGCACCTGCTCGGCGCTCACGCCGGAGAGCGCGCTCTTGAGCTGCAGGGCGATCAGCTCCATCGTCACGCCCATCTCGCGCTGCTCCAGGCTTTCGCCGACGCAGATGATGGGGCTGAGTCCGGCGGCAAGCGCCGCGTGGACCTTTCTGTTGACAATGGCGTCGGTCTCGCCGAAGAGAGCGCGGCGCTCGCTGTGACCGACGATGACGTACTTGACGCCGAGCTCTGCGAGCATGTCGGCGGAAACCTCGCCGGTGTAGGCGCCGCTCTTTTCAAAGTAGACGTTTTGCGCGCCCACTGCAACGCGGCTGTCCTTAAAGGCACGCACGGCGGCGGGAATGTCGACGCTGGGAACGCACACGACGATGTCGCACCACTTGGACTTGGGCAGAAGAGCCTTGAATTCATCCGCAAAGGCGCGGGTCTCGCTTGCGGTCTTGTTCATCTTCCAGTTGCCGGCGATGATGGTTTTACGATATCTGCGATTCATATGGGGTATTCTCCTGTTGTTTTATAATATAATCATACTGTGATCTGCTATGCCGGGAACAAGCTCTTATTGATCGAGCAGGCACGCGACGCCGGGCAGCTCCCTGCCCTCCAGAAACTCCAGACTTGCGCCGCCGCCGGTAGAGATGTGCGTGATCTTGTCGGCAAAGCCGAGCTGTTCGGCAGCTGCCGCGCTGTCGCCGCCGCCGATAATGGTGACCGCGCCGGATTCGGCGAGCGCCCTGGCCATGGCCTTGGTGCCGTTTGCGAAGGCGGGAAACTCAAAAACGCCCATGGGACCGTTCCACACGATCGTACCGGCGCCCTTGACGGCGGCGCAGAACGCCTTGCTCGTCTCAGGTCCGATGTCCATGCCCATCATGTCCGCGGGGATCTTCATCGAGTCCACGGTGACAGGCTCGGCGTCGGCGGAGAATTCCTTCGCGGCAATCGTGTCGGTCGGGAGCAGGAGCTTCACGCCCTTGCTTTTGGCCTTTTCGATCATTTCAAGGGCGTAGTCCGTCTTGTCGGCTTCGAGCAGGGACTTGCCGATCTCGCCGCCCTGCGCCTTGATGAAGGTGTACGCCATGCCGCCGCCGATGATGATGGTGTCGGCCTTTTCCAGCAGGTTGTTGATCACGCCGATCTTGTCGCTGACCTTCGCGCCGCCGAGCACGGCGACGAACGGACGCCTGGGGTCATCGAGTGCCTTGCCCATAACGTCAAGCTCCCTGGCAACGAGCAGACCGGAGACCGCGGGAAGAAACGCCGCGACGCCGGCAGTGGAGGCGTGGGCGCGGTGGACGGTGCCGAACGCGTCGGAAACGTACAGCTCCGCCATGGAGGCAAGCTCCCGGGCGAAGGCGGGGTCGTTCTTTTCCTCCTCGATATGGAAGCGGAGATTCTCCAGCAGCATGATCTCTCCGCCCTTGAGGGCGCTTGCCTTTGCCTTGGCGTCTTCGCCGATGACGTCCCTGGCAAAGATGACCTCCCTGCCCAGAAGCTCGCTCAGACGCTTGGCAACGGGCGCAAGGCTCAGCTTTTCCTTCCACTCGCCCTTGGGCTTGCCGAGGTGGGAGCAGGCGATCACCGCCGCGCCCTGATCGAGCAGATACCGGATGGTGGGCAGCGCCGCGACGATGCGCTTGTCAGAGGTGATCTCGCCGGTCTCCTTGTTCTGAGGAACGTTGAAGTCGCAGCGCAGCAGGACCTTCCTGCCCTTGACGTCCACGTCGTAAACGGTTTTTTTATTGTAGTTCATAACAGTTCTCCTCAAAAAGTAATCGTGATATGAAGTATTTCCCGGGTTATTCTTGCAGCATTTCGCCCTCGCCGAGAAGGTTCGGAAAGCCGAGCTGCCGGAGCGCTTCGTAGGTCAGGACGGCAACGGAGTTGCTGAGGTTGAGGCTGCGCGCCTCCCGCCGCATGGGCAGGCGGATGCAGCGGTCGTAATGCGCCGCGCGGAACGGTTCGGGAAGCCCGGCGGTCTCCTTGCCGAAAAAGAGCCAGCAGTTGTCGCGAAAGACGGCTTCGCAATAGGCCTGCGGCGCCTTTGTGGTGGCAAGCCAGCAGTCGAGCGCGGCTTCGGGATGCTTTTGGAAAAGATCCTCCAGATTCTCGTAAACGCTGACCTCCACCAAATGCCAGTAGTCCAGTCCGGCACGCTTGACGGCGCGGTCCGAAATGTCGAAGCCGAGGGGCTTGACAAGATGCAGGCGCGAGCCGGTCGCGGCGCAGGTCCGGGCAATGTTTCCGCAGTTTTGAGGGATCTCCGGCTCGACAAGAACGATATTCAGCATCGGAAACGCACCCCGCTCCTTACGAAAGTTTTTGAATTATACCGCAAAAAGTTTGCAAAATCAACCGAAAAAACTATTTTTGACACAATTTTTTGCAGAATGAAAGAAAGAATTCGTGAAAACAAAATAATTTCAGATTTTTGCAAGAAAAGGTGGATTTTTGGAAAGCTTTTGCTATAATAAGAAGTAACGTATCATCCGAAGAAGGGAGTGAATATCCGATGGACCGAAAAATCGCAATTCTTTTCATGCCTGACGATATGACCCTGACCAAAGAAAAGACGCCGCTGATGCTTCAGCCCATCATGTTCTGCCCTGTTTTGACATGGATGTATGCAGAACTGATGGGACTTGGCATTGAGCGGTTTTTTGTTGTTTCCGACGTGCGCGCGCATGAGGGGATGCGTCCCTACGCCCCCGCCGGCGCCGACGTGACGTATGTGGACGGCGCGAAGCACGCACAGCAGCTGCAAAAGCTGCTCGCTGGCGCGGAGGACCGCGTGGTCATCGTCAACGGCGCGGTGCTGCCGGTCGGCGTATTCTCCGGCGGCGCGGTTTACAGCGCCGGGGCAAAGGAATGCTGCGAAGTGCTCAGGGAGCACGGCGCGTTTGCCGCGTTTCCCAAGGGCGCGGAGATCATGAAGGGCTTCCTCCCTGTCGGCGATGAGGAGGAGCTGCGCGCCGCACAGCCGATGTGCCGCCAGAAGATCCTGGAAAAGCATTTTGCAAACGGCGTCAACATCCTGGACGCGAACGCCACCTATATCGACCCGCGCGTGGAGATCGGCAGCGGTACGCTGATTTTGCCGGGCACCATTCTGAAGGGCAATACGGTCATCGGCAAAAACTGCACGATCGGTCCGAACGCCGTGGTCAGCAGCTGCACCGTCGGCGACGAAACGGAGATCAACGCCTCCCAGACGAATGACAGCGTCATCGGCTCGCACACGACGGTCGGTCCCTTTGCCTACGTCCGTCCGAACAGCCGCATCGGCGACCATGTCAAGGTCGGCGACTTTGTGGAGATCAAAAACAGCGTCATCGGCAGCGGCACGAAGATCTCGCATCTGACCTATGTCGGGGATTCCGACTGCGGGGAGCGCGTCAACTTCGGCTGCGGCACGGTCACGACGAACTATGACGGCTTTGAAAAGTTCCGCTGCACGATCGGGGACGACGCCTTTATCGGCTGCAACACCAACCTCATCGCACCGGTCAGGGTCGGCAGCGGCAGCTACATCGCCGCCGGCTCCACCGTCACCGACGAGGTGCCGGAGGGCGCTCTCGCCATTGCAAGAGCCAGGCAGGTCAACAAGGACAGCTGGGCGGAAAAGCGGCGCCGGCTGCACGAAAAAAAGTGAGCACAATTAGAAATTTACATATAAATCAAATCAATTTACAACAGAGGGAGCGAAAGTATCATGATTTCTCACGGCAAGGACATTAAAATCTTCACGGGCAACGCAAACCCCACGCTGGCGGTCGAGATCTGCAAGATCATCGGCACCAAGCTCGGCGAGTCTGAGGTCAAGAGCTTCGCCGACGGCGAGTGCTCTGTTTCCCTGTACGAGACCGTCCGCGGCAGCGACGTTTTTCTGGTGCAGTCCACCTGCAAACCCGTCAACGACAGCCTGATGGAGCTGCTGATCATGGTCGATGCCTGCCGCCGCGCATCTGCCGGCCGTATCACCGCGGTCATCCCTTACTTCGGCTATGCCCGTCAGGACCGCAAGGCCAAGTCCCGCGACCCCATCTCCTCCAAGCTCGTCGCCAATATGCTCGTTGCCGCCGGCGTGGACCGCGTGCTGACGATGGACCTGCACGCCGCGCAGATCCAGGGCTTCTTTGATATCCCTGTGGACAATCTGTTCGGCAACCCCATTTTCGTGGATTACTATGCCAAGAAGTTCGGCGGCAGGGCGGAGGACATGGTCGTCGTCTCCCCCGACGTCGGCTCGGTTGCCCGCGCCCGCACCTTTGCGCAGAAGCTGAACATGAACCTTGCCATCGTGGACAAGCGCCGCGAAAAGGCCAACCAGTGCGAAGTCATGAATGTCATCGGCGACGTCAAGGGCAAGGAGTGCATCCTCTTTGACGATATGGTCGATACGGCGGGCTCGCTGTGCAATGCCGCCAAGGCGATCATCGAAGTCGGCGGCGCGACCAAGGTCTATGCCTGCGCGTCCCACGGCGTTCTCTCCGGTCCCGCCATCGACCGTCTCGAAAAGAGCCAGATCGAAGAGCTTGCGCTGCTCAACACCATTCCCGAGCATCCCGACGCCGCACGCGCCCGCATCAAGTACCTGACCGTTGCCCCGATGTTCGCCGAAGCCATCGAGCGTACCTATCAGGAGATCTCCATCGCAAAGCTGTTCAACTGAGAATCGTTCAAAAAAGAGCCTGAGGCTCTTTTTTGATCAGGAGAGGAACTATGTTTTTTCGCAGGCAATCCGGTCCTGCCGAGTGGATCCTCGCATGCCTCGGCAACTACGGACAGAAATATGAAAACACGCGCCACAATATCGGCTTTATGGCGGCAGACCGGCTGGTGGAGAAGCGGGATCTTCGATGCAACCGCCTGCGCTTTCGTGCGCTGACCGAAGTGATCGACTTCGGCGGTGCGCGGGTGCTGCTGATGAAGCCGCAGACCTATATGAACCTCTCCGGCGAGGCGGTCGGTGAGGCGGCGCGGTTTTATAAGATCGCGCCCGATCACGTGGTCGTGATCTCCGACGACATTTCCCTGCCGCTGGGCAGGATCCGCGTGCGCGCCGGCGGCAGCGCCGGCGGGCACAACGGGCTGAAGAATATCATTGCCCACCTCGGCACCGACGCGTTCCCGCGCGTCAAGGTCGGCGTCGGCGCGCCGGAGAACCCGGAGCACGACATCGTCGACTGGGTGGTCGGGAACTTCTCCGCGCCGGAGAAAAAGGTGATCGACGAGGCGCTCGACAAAGCCCTCGCCGCGGCGGAGTGCATCATTGAAAAGAGCGTCGCCGAGGCGCAGAACCGGTATAAC
>JAEDKW010000002.1 GCA_016295615.1 Oscillospiraceae bacterium
TACCGTACCTGATTCCGGACTTTGCCAAGCTGGCGCTGTCGGTCACCATAGCAAAAACAGTCAAAAAACACGCCAAGCGCTGAGCATGCGCGCTTTTCGCGGCAAATAAACAAAAAAGCGTCCGTCATCTGACGGACGCTTTTTTCATCAAAGACAATTACAAAGAATTACTGCTCAGCACGCATCTTGGCGAAGCAATCGCTGCAGTAAACGGGACGGTCGGACTTGGGCTCGAAGGGAACCTTTGCCTCGCCGCCGCAGGCTGCGCAGACTGCGGTGAAGTATTCACGCGGACCACGAGCGGCGTTCTTGCGAGCGTCGCGGCAGGCCTTGCAGCGCTGGGGCTCGTTCTGGAAGCCGCGCTCTGCGTAGAACTCCTGCTCACCGGCAGTAAACACGAATTCATTGCCGCATTCTTTGCAAACTAAAGTCTTGTCTTCGTACATGATTTTACCCTCTCTTTGAATAAGAAAAAAATATATATGCGCTCAGCGTTTGCTGATGTCGCCGGAAGTAATGTGCCGCGCCGCCTTGCGTCTGACGCGCTGCACGGCGTTGTCCACCGACTTTGGGGAACGCCCCATCGTCTCAGCGATTTCCTTTACGGAAAGACCGTCCAAATAGTACCCTAAAATCTTCGCTTCAAACTCGGACAACTGCTTGCGCGTGCTCTCCAAAAGGCTTGACACATGATCCCTGTCGATAATCAAAAGCTCAGGGTCGGTCAAGTTCATAAGAAAAGCACCGGAGGTGTAAGAATTACTGTCAAAGAAAGGGGTATCCAGTGATATGGATTGGTTCAGCGGGAAATGCTTGTCGCGCGAAGCCGCGCGAAGCGCAGAATAAAGCCGGTTGCGGATGCAGGTCTCGGCAAAGGTCTTGAATGACGCCGCCTTATCCGCACGGTATTCGCGGATCGCCTGAATGAGACCGAACATACCCTCCTGGATCAGATCCTCCCCATCGCCGCCGGCGAGGAACAGCGGACGCGCACAGGCACGCACCATACTGTAATAGCGCGTGACAAGCGCTTCTTCCGCTTCCCGGCTGCCGCTGCGCACCTTGGCGCAGAGCTGCTCGTCAGAGAGGTCACTCAAACAGATATCCGCTTTTTCAATCTGCTTAGACATTTTCTATTATACCTATTCCGTCATGAATTTGTCAAGTATTTACGAAAATCTGATGGAAAAAAGATGAATTTTAGAGTGTTTTTACGCGTTCGACCAGTCTTTCGGCAACCTGACGCGCAATTTCCTCCGTTTTCGCCTCGACCATGACGCGGATCAGCGCCTCCGTTCCCGATGCACGCACGAGAACCCGACCTTCACCGGCAAGTCTGCGCTCCTCCCGCTCGACAGCTTCTCTGAGGGCTTCGGATGCCATGATGCACTCTTTCACGCCGTGCTCATTGGAAACGGCGACATTGAGCAGCACCTGCGGATACTGCGGGCAAACAGAAGCAAGCTCGGAGGCTTTCTTCCCGGAGCGGGCAAGGATCTGTAAAAACTGCAGCGCGGTCAGCTCTCCGTCGCCGGTGGTGGCAAACTCGGTAAAGATCATGTGCCCCGACTGCTCGCCGCCCACGCGGTAGCCGCACTCCACCATCTTTTCCAAAACATTTCGGTCGCCCACGCTCGTAACGGCAAGGTCGATGCCGCTGTTTCTGCAGAATTCGTGCAGTCCGAGATTCGACATGACCGTGGCGACGACGGTGTTGCCGTTGAGCTTGCCGCGGCGCTTCAGCTCCATACCGCAGACCGCCATGATCTTGTCGCCGTCGATCACGCCGCCGGTCTCATCGACCATCAGGCAGCGGTCCGCATCGCCGTCGAACGCAACGCCGATGTCGTACTTCCCTGCAACGACATGTCCGGCAAGGCTGTCCAGGTGTGTGGAGCCGCAGTGATTGTTGATGTTCACGCCGTCCGGCTCGCGGTGGATAAAATCGACATAGCAGTTGAATCTCCCGAACAGCTCCGGCGCCGTGGCGGAGGCTGCGCCGTTGGAGCAGTCCACCAGCACGCGAAGTCCCGAAAGGTCGCTTTCGACCGTGCCGGCGAGATGGTTGATGTACGCTTCCTTCGCCTGCTTGAGTCCGTGGCGCAGTACGCCGATCTGATCGTGCGTCGCGACGGCGATCGGCTCGTCACTGAGGAGCTTTTCCTCGACTTTCGCCTCTGTCTCATCCGGCAGCTTGTAGCCCTTTTCGTTGAAGACCTTGATGCCGTTGTGCTCATAGGGATTGTGCGACGCGGAGATAACGATGCCTGCGTCCGCACCTTTCAAAACCGTCAGATAGGCAACCGCAGGCGTCGGCAGCACGCCGAACGGCATCACATCGCCGCCGACGGCGCAAATACCTGCAATAAGCGCGCTTTCGAGCATATCCGAAGAGATGCGTGTATCCTTGCCTATGGTAATGAGCGGCTTTCTGCCCTTTTCTTCCTTTAAGACCGCGGCAATGGCCTTGCCCGTTTTAAACGCGAGGTCGACCGTCAGATTTTCACCGACAACGCCGCGAATGCCGTCTGTACCGAATAATTTCCCCATTTTTCTTCTCCGAAATTTCAATTACCGTGATTCAATGGTCAGCTGCTCCGCCCCGTCTGAGAGGCGATCGGGAACGGACAAGCCGAGGTGCTGATACGCCTTGTGCGTCACGCAGCGGCCGCGCGGCGTGCGCTTCAAAAAGCCAAGCTGCATAAGATAAGGCTCATACACGTCCTCGAGCGTGACAGCCTCCTCCCCGATCGTCGCCGCCAGAGTCTCAAGTCCGACCGGACCGCCGCCGTAGTTTTCAATGACAGACCGGAGCATACGGTGGTCGATGGGGTCAAGCCCGAGCGCGTCGATCTCAAGCGCACGCAGCGCTTTGTCCGCCATTTCCCGCGTAATGACGCCGTTTCCCTTTACGTCCGCGAAGTCGCGCACACGCCGCAGCATCCGGTTGGCGATACGCGGTGTGCCGCGCGAGCGCCTGGCGATCTCCAGCGCGCCGTCCGGGTCGATTTTGACACTTAGGATCCCGGCGCTGCGCGTGACGATTTTTGCAAGCTCCTGCGGCGTGTACAGCTCCAAACGCAGCGTCACGCCGAAACGGTCGCGCAGCGGCGCCGAAAGCTGACCGGAGCGCGTCGTCGCACCGATCAGTGTGAAGCGCGGAAGATCCAGACGGATGGAATTTGCGCTCGGTCCTTTGCCGACGATGATGTCAAGCGCATAGTCCTCCATCGCCGGATATAGGATCTCCTCCACGCTGCGGTTCAGGCGGTGGATCTCATCGACAAAAAGGATGTCGTTTTCGTTGAGATTGGTCAAAAGCGCGGCAAGATCTCCCGCCTTTTCGATGGCGGGTCCGGAGGTGATACGGATGTTGACGCCCATCTCCTGCGCGATAATGCCGGCAAGCGTCGTCTTGCCGAGACCCGGAGGTCCGTGCAGCAGCACATGGTCAAGAGACTCTTCCCGCTTTTTCGCCGCCGCGATAAACACCGCGAGGTTGCTCTTTGCCTTCTCCTGTCCGATGTATTCCTGAAGCGTCTTCGGGCGCAGCGAGCCCTCCTGCGCGTCCTCCTGCAGGAAGGTCTTCGCCACGATCGGCTCTTCGTAAATATCGGTTCCAAAGTCAATGCTCACTTGCTCACTTCCCTTTCCGTTCTTCCGCTCCGCGCCCTTCAGCGAAAGACGCAAGCGCTTCTGCCGCTATGCTCAGTACACGATGACAAAATAAATCACATAGAGCCAGCTGAGAAGACCGTGCACGATCGCCCAGAATACGCTGTGCCAGTTGGCGTAGGAAATGACCATCGCAAGGCAGGTGCCGAAGGTGATGCCGCTTTTGGCAGCTTTCTTTGCATTTTCGTTCATTTTCACTTGACCATCCTTTTCAAACTCTGACGAATGATTTCCTCCAGCGGCAGATTCTCCACGTCGATGCCCTTGAGTGCAGCAGAGATATCCTGCTGGGTATAGCCGAGTACGGCAAGCGCCTGCGCAGCTTCGACCGCCTTGCTTCCTTCCGCCGCAGCGGCCGCGCCGCCGAACGGCAGGTCAATGTCGCTCTGATCCTTTGCGATCTTGTCCTTGAGCTCCAGAATAATACGCTGGGCAAGCTTCTTGCCGATGCCCGGTGCGGCGGTCAGAGCCTTTTCATTGTCCGTGATGATCGCCATGGCGAGGTTTTGCGGTGTGCAGGAGGAAAGGATCGCCAGCGCCGCCTTCGGACCCACGCCGGACACGCCGATGAGCTGTCTGAAGCTCCCCAGCTCGCCCTGCGTCGCAAAGCCGTAAAGGTCGAACACATCCTCCCCAACGTTGAGATAGGTGAAAAGCTTTCCCCGCTTTCCCACCTTGAGCTGCGAGATCGTCGTGCCGGTCGTCTTGCAGGCATAGCCCACGCCGCCGCAGTCGATCACCGCGAGGTACGGCTCCACATGCGCGACCGTCCCCTCCACATAATAGAACATTCGGTTTCCCTCCTGTCAGATCGTTTCTTTCACGCCGCCGCCCTGCACGCGGCTTAACAGCGAGGTCGCCGAGCGGGCGTGGCAAAGCGCGATTGCAAGCGCATCGGCGGCATCGTCGGGCTTTGGTACGCTTTTGAGCTTCAAAAGCCGCCTGGTCATATCCATCACCTGATGCTTTTCCGCCTTCCCGTAGCCCGTAACCGCCATTTTGACCTGCATGGGCGTGTATTCATAGAGCGGGATCCCGCTCCTTTGCGCCGTGAAAAGGATGATGCCGCGACCGTGCGCGACCGCGATGCCGGTCGTGATGTTATTGCTGAAAAACAGCTCCTCCACCGCAATGGCGTCCGGCTGAAACTGCGCAAGCAGCGTTTCAAGATCGTTCCCGATCTGCACGAGCCGCTCGGCAAGCGAAAGCTCCTTGGGCGTCGTGATCGCGCCGTATTGCAGCATCCGCTGCCCGGTTCTGTCCGATTCGACCAGCCCGAAGCCGACGGTGGCTACGCCGGGATCGATGCCAAGGATCCGCATGCGCCTCACCCCCCACGATAGATGCTATATATTGTATCAAACATTTGTCCAAAACGCAACCGTAAGTTACGGCGCGGCAAAAGCGGGCGCGGAAAGCGCCGCAGCACGGCAAAGAAAGACCGCTTCCTTCCGGAAGCGGTCGTAATTCTCTCTTTTATGCTCTCGGGTGCGCCTTCTGATAGATATCCTTGAGCTGCTTTTTGACGACGTGCGTATAGATCTGCGTGGAGGAAATATCCGCATGCCCCAGCATCTCCTGAATGGAGTGCAGGTCCGCGCCGTTTTCCAGCAGATGCACCGCAAACGAATGGCGCAGCGTGTGGGGCGTGATGTCCTTGGAAATGCCCGCCAGCTCCTGATAGTGCTTGACGATCTTCCAAAAGCCCTGGCGGCTCATACGCTCGCCGTTCATGTTGACAAACAGCGCCGTTTCCTCGGGGTCGGCGATCAGCTGGGGGCGGATCTCCTTTATGTAGTCGGAAAGCGCCTTGATGGCGGTGGGATAAAGCGGAATGATGCGCTCCTTCCCTTTGCTCTCGCAGCGGATAAAGCCGGCGCTGAGACTCACATCCTCCTCGTTCAGGTCAATGAGCTCACTGACGCGGATGCCGGTGGCATAGAGAAGCTCCAGCATCGCGTGGTCGCGGTAGCCCTTCGCATCCACGCACTTCGGCTGGTCGAGAAACAGCTCGACCTCCTTGTTGGTGAGGATCTCCGGGAACTTGCGCTCCACCTTCACGGCGGCAACGCCCTTGACCGGATTGCTCTTCACTTCGCCGTTCATCTGTAAAAATGCGTAAAACGATTTGAGCGACGCGATCGAGCGCGTAACGGTGGCGGCGGATTTGCCTCTGCCGCTCATCCAGGCAAGGTACGCATTCACGTCAGACTGCTTCACCTTGCGCAGATCCATCGGACGGTGCTCGGAAAAATACGCTTCAAACTGATGCAGATCACGCATATAGGAAGCAAGCGTATTGGAGGAGGCATGCTTTTCCTGCGCCAAATAGTCCTGATACTGTTCCAACAGTCCGACCACGAAAAAACACAGCTCCTCTCACAAAAAATAGCGGCTAAGACGCAGCCAAAGCCAAAAACTGCGGCACAAGCCAAAGCTCCAGTACGGAGCCGATCAACAAACACACACAACAGATACCGAACCGGTACCAATAGTCCGTCCCATAACTGACCGGACGAACACGCTTGCCGTTTCCAATCGAAAACAATGCCAGCGAACGGGCTTTATCGAGCGCCTGAACACTCAGGATCAGCGTACACGGCAGCACAAAAAGCATACGGACCGCAAACAGTGCCAGCAGCAGCAAAAAGCTCTCTCTTCCGAGTGTGGAGGCAAAGCAAAAGAGCGAAAAGGAAAACAAAAAGCCCTCGAACGCGCACAGCAGCGGGATCAGCAGCACACCGATGGACGCGAAGCCCAGCAGAAACACGAGCAGCGGGGCTCTGAAAAAGCACACGAGCGTCCGCAGCACCGCTGCGGCGCTCAAGTCGTCCTGAGAAGCAAGGAGAAAATACCCTTCAAAATAGCGCCCAAGCTCCTCGCCCGTTTCCGCCGCGCAGTTTCCGGCAAAGAGATAGCCGCAAACGATCCCGGTCGCCAGCAGCGCAGCCAGCAGCAGCATACTCAGCGGAAGCTCCTCCCAGGAAACAGCGCGAATTCTTCTTGCTTTTGCAAACACAGCCAAGTCCTTCACCTCACAGTATCTCCGCGGCAGATCCGCATCGCAAAGGACTTCAAACGCTTTAATAAATATAAGTCTTTCCGTCCCTTTTCGCAAGCAAATTTGCCCATTTTCTCCAATTTTGTCAATTATGTCAAAATGTTATGTAAATAATATTATGTAAATCTTGTAAACAGGAGTGCTCCGCTCTTCGGTCGAAACAAGATGTAGTGCCGCATTTCACATTGGCTCACCAAATATGGAACGGCGTCTGCAAATTACCACTTTTGGTCGAATTTTCTGTCTCTATTTGTATTTTTCCCCCATTTGTGCAAATCGTAAAACTTCTTTTTCCGCCTCTTCCCCCACCGCCGGATCAAACAGCAAAGGGTTCCTTTATGTTCACCTGTGTACTCTGCTTTTGCGTTTAGCCCTCTTTTTCTTCGCGCTCTTCTTTCCCGACAACAGATATGACAAAGCCGCTCCGCCGAGTATCGGCAGGATCAGCCACAGCACGCGCGCAGGCGTCAGCGTATCTCCGATGAGAAAGCCCAGCAGCACCGTGACCAGATAAAAGCTGCCCGCGCATCCGAGCGTCATCGCTCCCCGCTTCACGGTCTTTTTTCCGATCGCAGCCACGCCGATCAAAGAAGCGGCTGCCGCACTCACCCACACGCACCGTTCCAACTGTTCTTCCCCGATCACGCCGCGCACGGTCAAAAGCGAAAAGAGCGCCATCAGCAGCACATACACGCAAAGGCAGATGCCCGTTCCCACAGCACATTGCCTTACATACCATTTCGTACCCAGGGTTTGATTCACGCAAACAACCTCCCTCGTTTCAGCTCATGAGAGCTTATGACGAGGGAGGTTGTTTTATGATATGGAGTTGTTCGCTTTACTTGATCTCGGGATCGTAATCCTTGGCGTCTTTTTCCTTGGGTGCTTCGACCACAACGGGCTCTTCCGGCTGATCGGACTGCTCCACCTTGGCGGGCTCTTCCGCCTCGGCTTCCTTCTTGACCTTTCTGCCCTTCTGAGCGGCAGCCTGCTCCATGGACTCGGTGGACTGGATGCCCCACTTGGCAATCTCAATGCGCACGCGGTCTTCAGAGGTCTCAAACACGATCGTGGTGTCGTTCACCTGCACAACGCGGCCGACCATGCCGCCGATGGTCGTGACGCGCTCGCCCTTCTTCAGGGAGTTGCGCATCTCTTCCGCCCGCTTTTTGCGCTTGTTCTCGGGACGGATGATCATAAAATAGAACACCGCGATCATGATAACGATTAGCATAATGGAATCCATACGTTTCAGTTCCTTTCAAAAACAATGATAGATGTATTATAACGAAAGCAAAACTGTTTCGCAAGTGGTTTTTCAAAGAATTACACGCGCTCGCCCAACTTTTCGCTGTATTCCGCACGAAAAGCGGCAAATTCGCCGGCGTCGAGTGCATCGCGGATCCGCTGCGCAAGCTTATTGTAGAAATAGAGGTTGTGCATCACCGCAAGACGCAGCGCAAGGATCTCATCCGCTTTGAACAGGTGGCGCAGATACGCACGCGAAAAATTGCGGCAGACAGGACAGTCGCACTGCCCGTCGATCGGCTTTTCGTCGAGCTTGTATTTCTCGTTTTTGAGGTTCAGCGTGCCGGACCATGTGAACAGCTTGCCGTGGCGCGCATTGCGCGCGGGCATCACGCAGTCGAAAAAGTCCACGCCGCGCGCAACGCCCTCAATGATATTGGACGGCGTGCCCACGCCCATGAGATAGCGTGGCTTGTCCTTCGGCATGTACGGTTCCACCGCGTCAATGATATCGTACATCACCTGCGTCGGCTCGCCGACCGCGAGACCGCCGATCGCGTAGCCGTCACAGTCGATCTTTGCGATGGCTTTCATGTGCCAGATACGAAGATCGGCATAGGTCGCGCCCTGATTGATGCCGAAGAGCATCTGTCCGGGGTTGACGGCGTCGGGCAGCGCGTTGAGCCGGTCATGCTCGATCTTGCAGCGCTCAAGCCAGCGCAGCGTCCGTTCGCACGACGCCTTGGCATAGTCATACTGCGCGGGATTTTCCACGCACTCGTCAAACGCCATGGCAATATCGCTGCCGAGATTCGACTGGATGCGCATGCTCTCTTCCGGTCCCATGAAGATGCGGCGTCCGTCAAGATGCGAGGCGAAGGTCACGCCTTCCTCCCGGATCTTGCGCAGTCCCGCAAGCGAAAAAACCTGAAAGCCTCCGCTGTCGGTCAGGATGGGTCCGTCCCAGCACATGAACCTGTGCAGACCGCCCATCGCACGCACCACCTCATCGCCCGGACGCAGGTGCAGGTGATACGTGTTGGAAAGCTCGATCTGGCAGCCGATGTCCTTGAGGTCAAACGCGCTCAAGCCGCCTTTGATCGCCGCCTGCGTGCCGACATTCATAAATACCGGCGTCTGCACTTCGCCGCCGTGGGCGCAGCGGAATTTGCCGCGCCGGGCTTTGCCTTCATATTTGATTACCTGAAACATAAGGTTTCTCCCAACGTGTAAGTTTATGAAATAAACATCGCATCGCCGAAGCTGAAAAAGCGATAGCGCTCACGCACAGCCTCTTCGTAGGCTGCGAGCACATGCTCACGCCCGGCAAGCGCCGAGACAAGCATGATCAGCGTGGACTGCGGCAGATGGAAATTGGTCACAAGCGCATCCATCACCTTAAATTTGTACCCGGGATAGATAAAAATATCCGTCCAGCCGGCGCTTGCCTCCATGTGTCCGTCCTCCTTCGCCCAGCTTTCAATCGTGCGGCAGGAGGTCGTACCCACGCAAATCACGCGTCCGCCGTTCGCCCTGGTCTCATTGATGAGATCCGCCGTTTCCTGCGGGATCACGCAGTATTCGCTATGCATATCATGGTCTGTAATGTCTTCTTCCTTTACAGGTCGGAAGGTGCCCAAGCCGACATGCAGGGTCACATAGCCGAGTTTCACGCCCTTTTCCTGTATCCTCCCGAGCAGCTCCGGCGTAAAGTGCAGACCGGCCGTCGGCGCAGCCGCGCTGCCGTTTACCTTGGAATAGACGGTCTGATAGCGTTCCCTGTCCTGCAGCTCCTCCCGGATGTAGGGCGGAAGGGGCATTTTGCCCAGATGCTCCAGCACCTCGAGGAAGATCCCCTCGTAGGAAAAGCGCACCATGCGGTTGCCGCCCTCGAGGACTTGCGTGACCTCCGCGGTCAGCTCGCCGTCTCCGAAGCTCATCCGCGCGCCGGCGCGCAGATGCTTGCCCGGGCGCACAATGCACTCCCACGTTTGCTCCCCGCGGTCAATGAGCAGCAGCACCTCACACGCGCCGCCGCCCGGCAGACGCTTGCCAAGCAGTCTCGCCGGCAGCACGCGGGAGTTATTGAGGATCAGGCAATCGCCGGGCTTAAGAAAATCGGGCAGTTCGTAAAAGTGGTGATGGGAAAACTCGCCCGTCACTTTGTCAAGACACAAAAGCCGGGAGGCGTCGCGCCGCTCGATCGGCGTCTGGGCGATCAGCTCCTCCGGAAGCGCATAGTCGAAATCTTTGGTCTTCATATTCTTCTTTCCGCGTTAATAAATCGTAACGTCTGTATAGTAGAATTCCAGGATATCGCGATAGGTGTAGCCGAGGTCTGCCATGGCGTACGCGCCCCACTGGCTCATGCCGACATGATGTCCGTTTCCGCTGCCGGTAATGGTGAAGCTGTCCGTCGAAACGCCCGCATTCTTATCCTCAAGCGCCGATACACCCTCTGAAGTGATCACATAGGTATCCGCAGGTCGGGCGCTGTACGGCGTTTTACCGCTGCCGGAGATCACATAGATCCCGGAAAGCCCGACCGTGCTTGAGGCATCATTGACATAGTAGCTGTCAGGATTTCCGCCGTTGATCTGAAAGCGCATGCTGCGAAGACCGAGAATCGTGCGGCACGACTCCCGCTGGAAGGTCTTTGTGCCGTTCGTCCCGACAAAGGTAACGGAAAGGACATTCCCGTTATCCGTCAGCGCGGAGACATAGAGATTTTTTACCGTTCCGATCGAATAGCCCTTGCTCTTGAGCAGTGCCGTCAGTTCCGCAGCGGAATAGGTCGTAGACCAGTTGTACTTTGGAACGCGCGACGCGACATATTGCTCGTACGGGTCTGTCTTGCCCTTGAGATACGGCACATCGCTGCCCCAGACGTTTTCACAGTCCTCGCTCGCGCCGCCGTTGCTGGAATAGTAGACGGCATTCTCCACAATGGAGCCGTTGTAGTAAAGATACTCCCCCGCCGTGCTGTCCACCGCCGAATCGGAATGCTCATTGCAGGCGGACGTCCCCTGATAGACCTGGCAGTCCGTCGTTGTACACACGTCAAAGCCCTGGCTTCTGTGCCGTGTCTGGCAGACGGCATAGGTCCGCGCACAGATGCTCTGCGCCTTGAGCGCCTCGATGGGCCAGGTATTGCTCATTTCCCAGGGAATCACGCACTTGACATAGTCCTCGATATTCACGACGTTGATCACATTGATGTTGCCGCCGGTCACGCGCTGGTATTCAAAGCCGCCGTAATAGCGGTAGCCGCGGAACCACGTCACCGTCTTCTCCCCCGCTTCGATCGGCAGGATGCCCAGCGAGTACAGACCGCTGCAGTCAAAACCGAAGAGCACCGTATTGGTGCCCGTGATGAAAACCTTCACGCCTGTGCTGCTGGCGCCGACCACGCAGGACGCCGCGTCATAGCTGTACCGCGCAGCTTCCGCCTCACCCGGCGTGGCATAGGTGCCGATGCGCACGCGGTAGCTTCCCATCACATAGGCGGGATAGCCGCCGCAGCCGACCGCCGCCGTGCGCGCCTCGTCAAAGGACGCATACTCATTATTGAGCTCAACGGCGTAGGTCGTGTCCGTTGTCACCGTGATTTTTTCACACTCGCTGCCAACATATCCAAGCTGCGTAAATTCGCGCGAGGAATCATAGTACCCGAACGCATAGCCGTCAAAGTCGGAATAGTTCTGCAGGTTCGCCGATGACATCGCATCGCTGCCGTATTTAATGCCGACTTTGAGCATATCATTCTCCATGGCCTGCGCGCTCACGCCGAGCAGCACCGCCAGCAGCAGCGTCAATACCATGGTTTTGCAAGCTTTCCCCATTGGCTCCCCCAATTCCTTTCCAAATGATTACATTTTCCATTATAAGATAAAATTCCCTATGTTTCAAGAAAAAGCGGCTAACTTTTTCCTGTTAAAAAATGTCAGCAAAATATCAAGGAAAGAAGGAGTTTTTTATGAAACAACCTCTCTTCACCGGCTGCGGCGTCGCCATCGTCACCCCGTTTCACGGCGGCTGCGTCGATTATGAAGCCTTTCGCCGTCTTGTGGATTGGCAGATCGAAAGCGGCACGGACGCGATCATTGTCTGCGGTACGACCGGCGAAGCCGCCACACTCACGCACGAAGAACGCACGGAGCTGATCAAAACCTGTGTTGCGCAGGTCGATCATCGCGTACCGGTGATCGCCGGCAGCGGCTCCAACAATACCGCCGCCGCGATCAGGCTCTCCGAAGAAGCGCAGGCACTCGGCGCGGATGGGCTGCTCGTCGTCACGCCCTACTACAACAAGGCGACACAGCGGGGTCTCATCCGGCACTTCACCGCCGTCGCGGACGCGGTGGAGCTTCCCGTCATTCTCTACAACGTTCCCTCGCGCACGGGAGTCAGCTGCACCGCGGAGACCTACGCCGCTCTCGCGCAGCACCCGAACATCAACGGCGTCAAGGAGGCAAGCGGAAGCTTCACGCTCATACAGGATACGCTCAACCTCTGCCCCGCCGGCTTTTCCGTCTGGTCCGGCAACGACGAGGATACGACCGCTGTCATGGCGCTCGGCGGCAAAGGCGTCATCTCTGTGGCCGCCAATATCATCCCGCGCGAAATGCACACATTGACGGAGCTTTGCCTGCACGATGAATTTGCCGCAGCCGGAGCGCTGCAGCTGCGCATGGCGGAGCTGATCCGCGCGCTTTTCTGCGAGGTCAATCCCATCCCCGTTAAGGCGGCCATGGAGGAGCTGGCTCTGTGCGGCGGTGAACTGCGGCTGCCGATGTGCGGCATCTCAAGCGAAAACCGCGCGCGCGTCAAAGCCGCCATGGAGCGCTTCGGCGTCGCGGTACCATAAAATATAAAAAAGATACGCCTCTTGATAAAAAGAAGCGTATCTTTTTTATATACTTATATACAAAGAATCTCTGAATCTCTCAGCTTTTCTTCTTCAGCCGCTTATCGACGCGGACTGCAAGCCCGGTGCCGAAGCCCTGCAGAAGCTGCACAAGCAAAATGAGCAGCAGCACAGCCAAAAGCATGATAAGATACTGATAGCGGTAGTATCCGTAGTTGATGGCGATCTTGCCGAGACCGCCGCCGCCGATGATACCGCTCATCGCGGAATAGCCGAGGACGGTGGTGACCGCAATGGTTCCGTTGGCAATCAGGGACGGCAGGCTCTCCGGCAGCATCACCTTGCAAACGATTTCCCAGGGCGAGGCGCCGAGGCTTTGCGCCATTTCTATGACATTCGGGTCCACCTCGCGCAGGCTGCTTTCCACAAGCCGCGCGATGAACGGGAACGCCGCGATCACCAGCGGGACAATGGAGGCCGTGGTGCCGACCGATGTACCGACGATCCACCGCGTGAGCGGGATCACTAAAATCATCAGGATCAAAAACGGGATCGAGCGCAGCAGGTTCACCACAACGTCCAGCGTGCGCAGCAGCCACTTGGGCAGCGGACGGATCCCGCCCTTCTGTCCGGTCACGAGCAATACGCCGAGCGGAAGTCCGATCACGATGGCGAAGAAGGTGGCAAGAAGCGTGACATAGACCGTTTCCCAAAGCGCAAGCAGGAACTGCGAGGAGACGACCTCCCACGTTTTTTGCAGCGTTTCCTGTGAAAAAAGATTACTGAGCATCGGTCTTCACCTCCGTGGGAATGACGTTTTCCGTCTTTTTCAAAAATGCAATGGCGCGTTCCGCCTCTTCCGAGGAAGCGAAGCTCAGGATCATCGAGCCGTAGACCTTCCCGCCGATGCTCTTGGTCGAGGCATAGAAAATGTTGGCAGGGATCCCCTCCTGCAGCGCAAGATGCGCGATCAGCGGCGTGCAGGTCGTCTCCGCGCCGTCAAACACAACGCGGACCAGATTCTCCACTTGATTTGCAGTGGCAAGCATTTCTTCCGCCTTTTCCGGAAATACAAGCTTTTTCGCCGTCTCGGACTTCGGATTCGAGAAGATTTCGCTGACCTTGCCTTCCTCCACAACACGCCCCTCATTCAGGATGGCAACATGGTTGCAGATGCTCTCCACCACGCTCATCTGATGCGTGATGACGATAACGGTAATGCCGAGCGTTTGATTGATCTCACGGATGAGCTGCAAGATAGACTGCGTCGTCGTAGGGTCGAGCGCACTGGTCGCCTCGTCGCAAAGAAGAACCTTCGGCTTGCTCGCAAGCGCCCTGGCAATCGCCACGCGCTGCTGCTGTCCGCCGGAGAGCTGGCTTGGATAGGCATACGCCTTATCCTGCAGGCCGACCATGTTCAAAAGCTCCATGGCGCGTTTTTCCGCCTCGGCTTTTTTGACGCCGCTGAGCTCCAGAGGAAAGCACACATTTTTCAGGCAGTTCTTCTGCATCAGCAGATGGAAGCCCTGAAAGACCATGGTGATCTCTCTGCGCACGCGGCGCAGCTCCTTTTCGCTCAATGTGCTCAGATCGCAGCCGTCCAGCAAAACGCTTCCTTCGTCCGGCCGCTCCAGCATATTGATGCAGCGGATCAATGTGCTCTTTCCGGCGCCGCTCATACCGATGATGCCGTAGATATCACCGTCCTGAACAGTCAGCGTAACGTTTTTCAGCGCCTCTACGCTGTTCCCGCCGGTCGAAAAGGTGCGGCATACATTTTTGATCTCAATCATTGACCATCATCCCTTAATCAGCAATCATCCTTTAATTGCATCCAGATTTGTCTGCTTTCCGCCGTAAATGCCCATCGGCTCAACATGGATGCCGCCGACAGAGACGATATGCGTGCCGTTTTCGTTGTTGAAGTCATCCAGATACGGAACGTGCTGGAAGTAGTTCGCGTCGATCTCGCCGCTCTCGACCACATTGTTGGGCTGGACATAATCCGTGAACTCAACGATCTTGAGCGTGATGTCCTTCTCGGACAGAATATCCTTCGCAATTTCCAGAATCTCTGCGTGCGGTGCGGGAGACGCGGCGACGGAAATGCTCTGTCCCTGCAGCGCGGCATAGTCGATCGCAGCATCATAGCCGTCCGTCGGGTTTTCGACCACGGAGACCACGGCGCCGTCGTACTCGCCGGCAATGAAGTCAGCCACCTGTTTGCTCTCAAGCGCAGCCTTCAGCGCAAGAACGAGCGGGCTGTTCTCGTTGCCTTCCTTCACGGCAAGAATGTTGGCATACGCCGAGGCGGAACCCTCCATCGCAAGCGCATCGGTCACGGGATTGAGCCCGGCGTCGATGGCATAGTTGGAGTTGATGATCGCAAAATCAACGTCCGGCAAAATGTTCGGAAGCTGCGCGGCCTCCACCTCGTTAAAGGTGATCCCGTAGGGGTTGTCGGCTATATCCAGCGGCGTGGCGGTAATGCCGGCGCCTTCCTTCAGCGTGATGTAGCCCAGGCTTTCCAGCAGCAGAAGCGCACGCGCTTCGTTGGTGGTGTCGTTGGGGATGGCGATCGTAACGGAGGTTTTTTCTCCATTCGCGTCGTCCTGCTTACCGCCGCAGGCGGCAGCGGAGAGGACAAGCGCCAAAGCGAGGGCAGCAACAAGAATACGGGTAATTGTCTTTTTCATGGTAAATACTCCTTTTTTTCATCGTATTTTATTCGTAATAATTGCTGATCGTTGTGTGATCGTAATGAAATGCAAACTGCCGTCTCACATTCGCTTCGAGCAGGTGTTGGAAACAAGCAGTGCGCGCAGGTATTGATTCATCCCCGTTTCCTCCCTTGAAAATAATAAAAACCGGAAGATTCTCATCTCCCGGTTTCAAAACAAATCATGGCGCTGCTTCAGGCAATGCCAGCGTTTATTTTCCTTCCGGGCACGACAAAAGACATGCACATGCAGAACATGTCCATGAGCATAGCCATCATGAAAATCACGCAAGCAAGCACGTTCTTCACGGTCGCGCCCTCCTTCTTCATCATTTCATACCTACCAATCAAGTATGGCGTAATCATAACATGTTTTTTCACCTTGTCAACACTTTTTCGGATTTTTTTGCCCGGATTTATTAAAACTTGTTCAGAAAGGTAAAAGAAGCCCTCCCGAAGAAGAGCTTCTTTTGTTGAACTTTTACGCCCTGACCTTGTGGAAAACCTTCTTACCCTTGCGGACGATGACGCCGTCGCCGGCAAACAGCTCACGGGCAAAGGCTGCGTCAATCGAGTCCACCTTTTCGTCGTTCACCGCAACGCCGCCCTGCTGAACGAGGCGGCGCGCCTCGCCTCGGGACGGGCAAAGCCCGGCTGCCACGAGCAGGCTGAGAATATTGATGCTGCCGTTTTCAAAGTCGGCATCGGTCAGTTCCGTGGTCGGCATATCGGCGCTGTCGCCTGCTCCCCCGAAAAGCGCCCTGGCAGCGGTCTCGGCCTTGTTGGCTTCCTCCTCGCCGTGGACGAGCTTCGTCAGCTCGTAGGCAAGGATCTCCTTGGCCTTATTGAGCTGACTGCCCTCCCACTTGTCCATTTCGTCGATCTGCTCGAGCGGCAGGAAGGTCAGCATACGGATGCACTTGAGCACGTCCGCGTCGCCGACATTGCGCCAGTACTGGTAGAACTCATACGGCGTGGTCTTGTTGGGATCCAGCCACACGGCGCCCTTGGCGGTCTTGCCCATCTTCTTGCCCTCGCTGTTCATCAAAAGCGTGATGGTCATGGCGTGGGCGTCCTTGCCGAGCTTGCGGCGAATCAGCTCCGTACCGCCGAGCATGTTGCTCCACTGGTCATCGCCGCCGAACTGCATGTTGCAGCCGTAGTGCTGGAACAGATAATAGAAGTCGTAGGACTGCATGATCATGTAGTTGAACTCAAGGAAGCTCAAACCCTTCTCCATGCGCTGCTTATAGCATTCCGCGCGCAGCATGTTGTTTACGGAGAAGCAGGCGCCGACCTCGCGCAGTACATCGACATAGTTGAGCTTCAAGAGCCAGTCGGCGTTATTGACCATAATGGCCTTGCCCTCGCCGAAGTCGATGAAGCGCTCCATCTGCTTTTTGAAGCAGTCACAGTTGTGCCGGATCGTCTCAGCGGTCATCATCTGACGCATATCACTGCGGCCGCTCGGGTCGCCGATCATGCCGGTGCCGCCGCCGACGAGGACGACGGGACGGTTCCCCGCCATCTGAAGGCGCTTCATCAGGCACAGTGCCATAAAGTGACCGACATGCAGAGAGTCTGCCGTGGGGTCAAAGCCGATGTAGAAGGTCGCCTTGCCGTTGTTGACCATCTCGCGGATCTCGGGTTCGTTGGTCACCTGTGCGATCAGACCGCGCGCTTGCAGTTCTTCATAAATTCCCATCTTATGTTTTCTCCTTTGTCATTTTTGCCGGAACAGAAAAAAGCCCTCTGTCCCGTTCCGGACAGAGGGCGAAAAAACTTCGCGGTACCACCTCTGGTTCGCCGCTTCCTCACAGAAGCGACCTCACGGAGTGCCGTCACACTCCCACGCAATAACGGGCGCACCCGGAGCACGCCTACTCAGTCGCATCGACCGTTCAGCCTGCCGGCTCGGCGGTGTATTTCTTCGGCTGCCCTCTCCTCTTTGCACCGTCCAGAGGCTCTCTTGACAGGGCGTTTCCGCTTACTTCTCCGCTTCAACGCTGTAACTTCGCTCATTGTAGCGAATGTTCGTCAACTTGTCAAGTCCTCCGCTCAGCCGCAGCGCATAACAAGCTTTGCAAGACCTTCGCTGAGAATGCGCAGATTCACTTCGTCGATCGCGCCGCCGTCGCTGTGCGGCGTGATGCAGCGTCCGAAGCCGGAAACCTTCTTCACCGCGCACACGGCGGTGCTGTAGCGGAACTTGCGGTTATCAGACGGATAGTAGACCAGTCCGTCGGTCTTGAGAAGGACGCTCTTCCCCTCCGGCATCTCAACTTCCGCAAAGCTCTCGTTGATCAGATCCAGCAGCTCGCCGTTCCAGCGGCTGTACTTGCTCGGCAGGAGCAGCAGCTCATCGCCCTGTCCCACGCAGTCAAGATTGATCACATTCTTCTCGCGCGTGACCGGGTACTTACGGCGGAATCCCCGCGCCCCCTGCATGCCCTGCGCGCCGCAGTCAAAAAACACGAAGCAGACGTTTCCGCGGTAGCGCGGCGTGATGTTTTTTGCCGTCTCCAGCAGTGCCGCAACGCCGGAACCGTTGTCGTTTGCGTTGCGCATCTCATCGGGACCGAATTTCGGATAGCAGAGCATTGCCAGCAGGAAAATGAGAAACAGCGGCAGCGTCATGAACGGCTCGTTCAAGGCAAAGGTGATGCCGAACGAGAGCAGAAAGCTCACAAGCAGCATCAGCACCGGCGTCAGCGCCTGATAGAGCGTAAAAGTCACGGGTCTTGTCGGCGCAATGAGCGGCGGAAACAGCTCCTTCACGCCGGTATCGTAATGCGCCGTTAAAATAAGCTTTGCCTGTTCCGGATCCCCGACGACCACATTCGTCGCGCTGCCGCGCGTCTGCAGCGCGGATTCGCTCGACTGCAGCGAAACCGAATAGCCCATTTCACGCAGCTCCCACACAAGCCATGTGCGGAACATCTCTTTTTCCTTTGCCTTGCGCCGCGCGGGAAAATCGCGGGCAATGCGTTCAGCATACTGATTCATTCCATAACCCTCTCTTTACAAGCGCCCTGCCTTTGCAAAAGCCGCCTGTGCAAACTTACAGCGCCGACTTAAACGCTTCCGCCGCCGCGAGCAGCTCCCCGGCACTTTTGAGCATCGCGTCGCTCTGCAGCTCACCGCCGGTCAGGCGGGCAAGCTCACGCCGGCGCGCAGCACGGTCAAGCTGCGTAACGGTCGTAAGCGTTCTGCCGTTCGCCTCGCCCTTTGCAACGCCCAGATGCGCGTCCGCCATCGCCGCAAGCTGCGGTAAATGCGTTACACACAGGACCTGCTTTTGCCGCGAAACCTTTGCAAGCTTTTCCGCCACACGCTGCGCCGCCCTGCCGGAAACACCCGTGTCGACCTCGTCAAACACCAGCGTCTGCACGCTGTCAAGCTCGGCAAGCACATTTTTGAGCGCCAGCATGATGCGCGCCAGCTCGCCGCCGGAGGCGATCTTATGGATGGGCTTGAGTTCCTCGCCCACGTTTGCGGACATCAGAAAACGCACGGCGTCCATGCCGTCCTCCGCCGGCTCCGTCTCCTCAAAGGCGATGGCAAAGCGGACCTTCTCCATATCCAGCTCCCGCAGCTCCCGTAAAATGCGCGCCTCCAGCTCCTTTGCCGCGGTCCTGCGCGCGTCGGACAGCTCCCGTGCCGCACGGTATACTTCCTTCTTCTGCCCGGCAAGCGTCTTTTCCAGCTGCGCAATGCGGTCGTCGGCATACTCGATGCCCTCCAGCTCCTCTTTCGAGCGTTCCAGAAAGCCGAGCATCTCCTCGACCGTTGCGCCGTACTTCTTTTTCAGCCGGTACAGCTGATCGCACCGGCTCTCCACCGCGTCCAGCTCCTGCGGTGAAAAGTCAAATTCATCCTTTTTGTCCCGCACGATGGCGGCAAGGTCATACGCTTCACAGCGCAGCTCTTCCAATCGGTCAGACAGTCCGACAAATTCTTCGCTCAGACTCCGCAAGCCGCGCAGCGCACCCGCCGCCCGCTCAATGGCGCAGACGGCGCCGAGCGCTTCGTCATCGCCGTTTAGGCACGCATCCGCCTCTGCGACGGCTGCAATGAATTTCTCGCCGTTTCGCAGAATATTGCGCCGGACGGTAAGCGCTTCCTCCTCGCCCTGCTGCAGCTCCGCGCGCTCCAGCTCTTCGATCTGGCGGCGCAGCGTATCGACACGGCGCGCTTTCTCCGCTTCGTCCATTGCAAGAGACGAGATCCTCCTCTGCGTCTCCCGCATGGCGGCGAACAGGACTCCGTAGCGCTCCCGCTGTCCGTCCAGCCGTCCAAAGCGGTCAAGGTAGGCAAGGTGCTGCTGCTCATCAAGAAGCTGCGTGCTGTCATGCTGACCGTGGATATTGAGCAGACTGTTTCCGATCTCGCGCAAAAGCGCCACGGTGATCGGCCGTCCGTTCGCGCGGCAGACGTTTCTGCCGTCCGGGTACAGTTCGCGCTGCAGCAGCAGCGTGCCGTCCTCTTCCGGTGCAATGCCGCAGCCGGCAAGGACCGGAAGCTGTGCGCATACCTCATCAAACACGGCGCTGACAAAGGCTTTTTCCGCACCGGTGCGGATCAGGTCACGGGACGTGCGCTGCCCGAGCACCGCGCCAAGCGCGTCGATCACGATGGATTTGCCGGCGCCGGTCTCGCCGGTGAGCGCATTGAAGCCGCGCTCGAACGTAATGTCCGCGCGCTCAATGATGGCGATATTCTCAATATGAAGCAGCTGCAGCATTTTGCGCGCTCCTTACTTGCGCATCGTGCTGATCTCGCGGCAAAGCTCCTTGGCGGATTCGTTGCTGCGCATAATGATCATCACGGTGTCGTCGCCGGCCAGCGTGCCGACCTTGGAGGGCATGTCCATTCCGTCAAACGCGGAAGCAGCCGCGTTTGCAAGACCGGGCAGCGTCTTAAGTACCACGATGCTCTGGGCATAGTCGACGTCCACGATGCTCTCGCGCAGAATGATCTGAAGCCGGTCGGCAAAGTTGAGCTTCGTTTTCTGCGCGGACACGGCGTAGCGGTATCTGCCGCCGCCGTACGGCTCCTTGACAAGATGGAGCTGCTTGATGTCGCGGGAAATGGTCGCCTGCGTGCTGGGGATCCCCTTTTCCTGCAGCCGGTTGATCAGCTGCTCCTGCGTTTCGATCGATTCCTCCGCGATGATCGCGAGGATCTGTTCCTGACGATCATTTTTCATCGTCATTACCTCCCATCAACATTTTCTTCTGTAATATTTCGCAAAAGCTTCTCTTGGAAAGTCTGACAAGCTTGGTGTCATATTTCGATCTTCGAACCTCCACCGCGTCTCCGTTGCGCAGCGAAAACGCCCGCCCGCCGTCCACCGACAGCAGCACCGGCTTATAGCCGGTTTTTTCCGTCTGCACGGTGATGATGCGCTCCGGTGAGAGCACATAGGAATTGGCGTGAATGCTGTGCGCGCAGATGGGACTGATGACATAGTTGCGCGCAGTCGGCTCGACCACGGGACCGCCGGCGGAGAGCGAGTACGCCGTGGAGCCGGTCGGCGTCGCCACGATCACGCCGTCGCCGGCGATATTGACGAGCTTTCCTTCCTCCGTAAAGATATCCAGCCTGATCACACGCGAGACGTTGCCGCGCGCGATCAGCGCTTCGTTGAGAGCGAGGTTGGAGTAGATCACGCGGCCGTCGCGCAGCACGCTCACATCGAGCATCATACGGCTTTCTATCTCGTACTTTCCCTCGCACAGATCCCTGAGCCGGGAAAGCTCCCTGCTCTCCAGCTCCGCCATGAAGCCGAGAGAACCGAGGTTGATGCCCAGCACCGGAACATCCTTGTGCGCGGCAGTCTTGGAAAGATGGAGGATCGTGCCGTCGCCGCCGAAAGTGATCATCATGTCCGCGCCGCGCAGCTCCTGCTGCAAGGGCTTGATTTCAAGACCGTAGCCCTCCGGCTTATCGTCATTTCGAAACGGCACGCACACAACATTCGGGCAGCCGACCTCATCGAGCACACGCTTTGCCTCCTTCGCCACCTGAAACTCAGTGTCGCGATAGGGGTTTGGGCAGAGAATCACTTTTTTGAGCATTCGTTTCACCTCAACTCTCATTCACCAAGGTCGGTATGGGAAGCCGCCACCAGCGCCTTGAGGTCAAATTCCTTTTCGACCCATTCTCCGCTTTCCAGATACCCAAGATATTCGATGTTTCCCTCGGGTCCGCGGATGGGAGAATAGGTAATATCAAGCACTGTAAAGCCACTTTCCTTTGCATTCTGCAAAAACTGCTCCAGCACCTCGAGGTGGACGGCGGGATCGCGGACGACGCCCTTTTTCCCCACCTTTTCCCGTCCCGCTTCAAACTGCGGCTTGATGAGGCAGGCAACGTGCCCGCCTGCTTTTAAAAGGTCGTGCACCGCAGGCAAAATGAGTCTTAATGAGATAAAGGACACGTCGACGCTGGCAAAGTCCAGCTCATCGGGGATCTGCTCACGGTCAAGATAGCGCGCGTTCGTGCGCTCCATGCACACCACCCGCGCGTCGTTACGCAGCTTCCAGTCAAGCTGACCGTAGCCCACATCCACCGCATAGACCTTTGCTGCGCCGTTTTGGAGCATACAGTCGGTAAAGCCGCCGGTGGACGCGCCGATATCCGCGCAGAGGGCTCCGTCCAGGCTGAGGCGAAAGGCGCTTATTGCCTTTTCCAGCTTGAGTCCGCCGCGGCTGACGTAGCGCAGCGCGCTGCCGCGCACCTCGAGACGCGCGTCGTCGGGGACGGCGGTGCCCGCCTTATCGACCTTCCGTCCGTCGACATAGACAAGACCGCTCATGATCGTTGCCTGTGCCTTCTGCCGCGTTTCCTGCAGTCCGCGCTCCACCAGAAGCACATCCAGTCTTGTTTTGCCGCTCATCGGATCACCTCCGCCGCCTTTTTCGCAAGAGACTGCGCATCAAGCCCGAATTCCTTCTGAAGCTCGCTCACGGCGCCCTGCACCGGGAACGCCTTGTTGAGGTTGCACAGCACCGTTTTTTCCGGTGCGATCCGGTTTTCCGCGAGGATCGCCGCGACACGCTGCCCGACGCAGCCGACGCTCGTGGCCTCCTCTGCGACCAGAAGCGCGCGGCACTTGCCCACCACGTTTCGCATATCCCGGTCGTAAAACGGGGAGATGCAGTTGAACTTCAGCACGCGCGCGGAAATTCCCTGCTGCGCCAGAAGCTCGGCAGCTTCCAGGATATTGTTGACCATCATGCCGTAGGCGCACAGCGTGATATCGCTGCCGCTGCGCAGCTCGACAATGTTGTCTTCCCCGCTGTTGCCGCGGTACGCCCCCTCGCCGCCGCGGGGATATCGGATGGCAACGGGACCGTCGATCTCAAACACCGCTCTGCGCAGCATGGCTTTCAGCTCCGCATAGTTGGACGGGCAAAGCACCGTCATATTCGGAATATCGGAGAGGAACGTCGCATCGAAGATGCCGTGATGCGTCTCCCCGTCCGCTCCGACCATGCCTGCGCGGTCGACCGCGAGCACGACATGCAGGTTGGACAGCGCAATGTCGTGGATGAGCTGGTCGTAAGCGCGCTGCAAAAACGAAGAATACACCGCAAAGACGGGGATCAGCCCCTGCTTTGCCATGCCTGCTGCCATTGCCGCCGCGTGACTTTCCGCAATACCGACGTCGAAAAACCGTTCGGGATGCTGCGCGGCAAAGCCGCCAAGTCCCGTCCCGTCCGCCATCGCCGCCGTGATGGCGCACACGCGCCCGTCCTCCGATGCAAGCGCACAGAGCGCTTCGCCGAAAACCGCGGAAAAATCCTGTTTTTTCTGCCGCACGACGCCGCGGTCCAAATCAAACGCCTCGACGCCGTGATAGAGGTTCGGCTCGCGTTCGGCAGGACCGTAGCCCTTTCCCTTGACGGTATTGACATGCACAAGCACCGGGCAGTTCAGCTCTTTCGCCCACCGCAGCGTGTTTTCCAGCTTCTCCACATCATGACCGTCCACCGGTCCCAAATAGGTAAAGCCCATGTCCTCAAACATGGTGGCATTCGGTAAAATCGCCTTTTTCAGATTCTTTTTCAGCCTGTGGTTAAAGCTGTAGAGCGCGCGACCCACCGCCGTGCGCTCCAGCACGCTGCGGTAGTTCTTTTTAAATTTGTAGTATTCCGGCTTCGTGCGCAGCTGACTCAGATGCGTGGACATCGCGCCGACGTTGCGGCTGATGGACATGCCGTTGTCGTTGAGAATGACGATCATCGGTTCCCCGGACGCGCCCGCGTTATTCAGTCCCTCGTAGGCAAGACCGCCGGAAAGCGCGCCGTCGCCGATGAGCGCGAGAACGGAATAATCCTCGTGCAGCAGCGTTCTCGCCTTCGCCATACCGAGCGCCACGGAGACGGAGTTGGAGGCATGTCCGGCAACAAACGCGTCATGCACGCTCTCGTGCGGCTTGGGAAAGCCCGAAATGCCGCCGTGCCGGCGGAGCGTGGAAAACCGGTCCTTTCTTCCCGTCAGGATCTTATGCACATAACACTGATGCCCGACGTCAAAAACAAGGCGATCCCGCTGCGTGTCAAACACGCGATGGATCGCCACCGTCAGCTCCACAGCGCCCAGATTGGACGCAAGGTGCCCTCCGGTGCGCGAAACATGCTCCATGAGAAACTGCCGCAGCTCGCCGCACAGCTCTTCTGCTTCCTGCGCGCTGAGCGCCTTGACGTCATTCGGGTTTTGTATCTTTTCCAGTATCAATTTGCCTGCCCTCTTTTTAGCCTATGTGAAGTGCAGCCATGAGCTTGGCTACAAAATAAACGACTTTTTTG
Source organism: Oscillospiraceae bacterium (assembly GCA_016295615.1). Taxonomy (GTDB): domain Bacteria; phylum Bacillota; class Clostridia; order Oscillospirales; family Oscillospiraceae; genus Hominicoprocola. The sequence continues at coordinate 24,387 of JAEDKW010000002.1, forward strand.
CTTTGCTTGATCGCAATTCTTTTTCCCACAGCTTTTCCCCCGATGGTCACGCCTGAAATGATCGCCGTGACCGCGGTGGAAACGATGATGCTCCGCCAACCGAAGCTTTTTTGCAGCTGCGTGACGATCACCGCCGCCGTCGAGCCCGAGACGATGCCGCAAATGTCGCCGACCACGTCGTTGCAGAACGATGCGACCTTCTCCGCACTTCTGATCAGCGTGATCGCCTGCTTTGCGCCCTTTGCGCGGTGCGACGCCATCGAATGAAACGGCTTCACATCTGCCGCCGTGACGGCAACGCCGATGATATCAAAGGCAATGCCGAGCAAAACAAAAAACATAAGAATACAAGCCGCCGTCACGACACCGGCTCCTTCAAGCGCCGCGCCGGAGCAAAGGCTCAAAACAGCGGAAAGCGAAACGGAGAGCAAAAAAATACGAATCACCCAACGTAAGTGACTCTGCCCTTTTTCTTCTTTTTTCTGTTTCTGACCGTTTTGATTCTTCAACGTCTTGTTCTCCGTAAAGATTTCAATCTGCTAAAGCAGCGACAACCGAAAAAGGTAATCCTGCGGCATAGGTCGGGTTGGCTTTCCCCACGGCGTACCTCTCGTTGCCGATCAGGCGGTTCCCCCTTAAACGCCGTACCGCATTGTCACCATACACGGTACCCGATTGCCACTCAGTCCGCACTGTAACCCTTTTTCTGTCCTTTCGACAGCCTAGGTGATTTCCACCGCAGTCAAACCATCTCTTAGCCTCTTTTGCAGTCATGGTTTCAAGGAGCGATCGCACTTTACCCTTGGCCAGAGTTTGTGCGTTGTTCTCCTATCCGCCATGGCCACGCAAGGCAGGCTACTCTGCACACAGCGTTCACGGCTCAAAGACCGGGTAGCACCGCAATACAGGTTCATATCCCGCTCCGTACCAAAGTCGCTTACCCTCGCGGGAGTACGCCCGGCACGCAAACGAGTCTCCGCAGAAACAGGGTCGGCTCCCCCATGCCATTAGGGGACGCCCGGAGTCCGCAGGCGCAGCTTGTCGCTTTGCCTCCCTTCAGCACCCACCCCAAACTGGGCGTAAGAAGCAGGCACCAAAGGCTTCACAGTTGTGCCCTTCAAAGGATTTTTAGGCCCTTCTTAGGAGATGGCAGATCTGACTAGGATACTGCGTCGCTGTTTAGCGTATGTTATGATAGCACACTTTCAGCGAATATGCAATATATTCATTCGTATATTCATATGTACTTTTTGTTAACTTTTTATACCGCAAAATAATCCCCGTCTTCCCTTTTTTCAGGAAAAACGGGGATTTTCTCTGCACAAATCCAATTATTTTTCACGCGTGGCGAGCCTTTGCGCAAGTGCGAACAGGAACTGCGTATCTCCCTGCCACCGGACGCCCTCAAGCGCGGTTTTTGCACGTTCAGTGTATTCGCGCACCTTTTCTTCGCAGCCGCCGATACCGAAAAGATCCACATACGTCGTCTTTTCTTCCGCCCGGTCTGAGCCGATCGGCTTGCCGAACGTCGCCTCGTCGCCGATGACGTCAAGCATGTCGTCGCGGATCTGGAACGCGAGACCGAGATTTGCGGCATATTCTCTTGCAGCATCGCGCATTTCCTGCGCCGCTCCTGCCGCGACGCAGCCAAGCTCGGCTGCGCCCATGAACATCCTGCCCGTCTTGAGCGTGTGCAGGTGCTCAAGCCCGGCAAGCGTCTTCTCTCCGCCCGTCAGGTCGATCACCTGCCCTGCGACCATGCCGTACGCGCCGCAGCTGCGCGCGAGAACGCGCGCGCCTTCCGCCAGCACGCCGTCAGGCAGGTCTGCCGACAGCAGCACCCGAAACGCCTCCGGCTGCAGCGCGTCGCCGGCAAGCGTTGCCATCGTCACGCCGTAAACCATGTGGTTCGTCGGCTTGCCGCGGCGCAGCGCATCGTCGTCCATGCAGGGCAGATCGTCGTGGATCAGCGAATAGGTATGCACCATTTCCAGCGCGCAGGCAAACGGCAGCGCTCTGAGGTCGTCCAGCCCGCACAGACGCGCAAATTCCAGCGTCAGCACCGGGCGCAGCCGCTTTCCGCCGGAGAGCAGGCTGTAGCGCATGGCTTCACAGAGCTTCGCGCAGCCCTCCTCTCCGTCCAGAAAAAGACCGCCCAGATATTGCTCAGTCGCGGCACAGTACTCCCGGTAGCGCTTTTCAAAAAGCTTTTTGTCCATTCTTTACCCCTCTGAAGCAAACTCGCTCTCGACCGGCGCGCCGCTTGCGCCCTTGGCGAGCTTCACGACCTTCTGCTCCGCCTCATCGAGCATTTTTCCGCACTCGCCCACGAGCTTCGTGCCCTCTTCAAACAGCTTGAGCGACTCCGCGAGCTGCGCGTCGCCCTTTTCGAGCGCACCGACGATCTGCTCGAGACGGGCAAGCTTATCTTCAAATGTTTTTTCCATCGTCATTCCCTCCCAAATTTCGGTTTTCCACGCGGCAGAGAAGGCTTCCCTGCCCCAGAGCAACATCGATCCTTTCGCCGATGTCCACATCGGCGGCGTTTTTCACGACCGCGCCGCGCTCATCGCGCGCCACCGCATAGCCGCGCGAGAGCACCTTGAGCGGCGAAAGCGCGTCGAGTGAGGCGCACAGCCGTCCAAAGCGCTGCTTCCGCGCCGCCGTCTGCTGCTGGGCAAGCGCGGAAAGGCGCGTTTGCGTGTAATCAAGCAGCATGCGCTTGTCCGCAATGAATGCCATCGGATCGAGCATCACGCGCTTATGCGACAGCTCCTGCCAGCGCTTTCGCTGATACTGTACGCGCGCCGTTTCGCTTTGCGTCATGCGGCTTTGCAATACTGCAAGGCGGTGGCGAAGCTCCTTTTGGTCGGGTACGGCGATCTCCGCGGCGTTGGACGGCGTGGACGCCCTCGCGTCCGCCACAAAGTCTGCGATCGTCACATCCGGCTCATGTCCGACGGCGGAGATGACGGGAATGTCCGAATCATAAATGGCGCGCGCCACACGCTCGTCGTTGAATGCCCACAGATCCTCGATCGAGCCGCCGCCGCGTCCGGTGATGATCACGTCTGCGACCTTCCACCTGTTTGCATAGCGCAGCGCGCCGACGATCTCCGGCGGCGCCTCGGCGCCCTGCACGCGCACCGGCAGCAGCACCACCTTGGAAAGCGGATACCGCGCACGCAGAATGCGGATCATGTCGTGCACCGCCGCGCCCGCAGGCGAGGTGATGATGGCGATGCGCTGCGGATATTTCGGCAGCGGCTTTTTGTGCGACGCGTCAAACAGCCCCTCTTTGTAGAGCTTTTCTTTCAGCTGTTCAAAGGCAACATGCAGCTCGCCCAACCCCTCCGCCAAAAGCTCGGCGCAGTAAAGCTGATACGCTCCGTCGCGCGGAAAGACGCTGATCCGTCCAAAGGCGATGACCTTCATGCCGTTTTCGGGGCGGAAACGCAGGTGCTGCGCCTGTCCTTTGAACATGACGCAGCGCATCGCGCCGTTTTCGTCCTTGAGCGTAAAGTAATGATGCCCGGAGGGATAGAGCTTGTAGTTGGAGATCTCGCCGCGCACATAGATCTCCTGCAGCTGCGGCACCTGATCAAGCAGGCGCTTGATCAACTGATTGACCTCGCTGACGGAAAATACCGTCTGCTCAACCAATGACATCCCCTCCTTCCTGTAAAGTAATCGTACTGTTCATTGCTTATGTACAAAGGCAGAGCGCCGACGATCGGTGCTCTGCCCGGCTGTCTTATTCGCTTGTGATCTCGCTGCGCACAAAGCTGCCGAGAATGCCGTTGATGAACCTGACCGTCTCCGGCGTTTCGTACTTCTTGGCGAGCTCCACCGCCTCGTTGATCGCAACGCTGTTGGGGATATCATCGCGGTAGAGCACTTCATACATGGCAACGCGCATGATCGCCGACGCGACCAGCGGGATGCGCTCAAAGCTCCAGCCGCGGGCATACCTGGCAATGAATTCGTCAAGCTCGGGCGCGTGCTGCGCCACGCCCTCGACCACGCTGCGAATGTACTCGCTCTGCTTTCCGCCGGGCACTTCACGGTAGATCTCGTCCTCATCGCAAAGCGTTTCAAAATACTCTTTTGTCAGTCGTTCTTCGACCAGTTCCGCAGCAGTCTTGTCAGTAAAGCTGAGTTCATAGGCAAGATGCACCGCGATCTCTCTTGCTGTGTTGCGAACCATTTTGTCTGTTCCTTTTCTCTCTCAATTAAAGCTGATGCCGCTGACATGGACATTGACCGCCTTGACGGGATATCCTGTCATGCCGCCAACCGCGCTGCCGACACAGTCCTGCACCTTTTTTGCGACCTCCGGAATCGCATGACCGTAACGGACCATGAGATAGATATCAACAACGATCGCGCCATCATGCAGTTCAACATGCACACCGCGCGCGGACTTTTTGCCGGTAAGCTGCTCGGCTACATTCTGTCCCATTGCTCCGACGCCCTCAACTTCTTTCATTGCGTCAGTCACAATGGAGGCGACGACCTCTTCTGAAATGTTGATGCTGCCGTTTTCTTCGATTTGGGTAAGATACTCACGATTCTCAGCCATGCCTGCACTCTCCTTGCCTGGACTCGTTGCAATAGTTGAGAGTATTTTACCATTTCTTTTGCGAAATTACAACTGCTATTTTTCGCTGCCTTTAATTGACCTCCATGATTTTGATACAGTCGGCGCTCAGTCCGGTTTCGTCCTTGACAATGTCGGTGATGCGGGCAACATCCTCCGTTTGAAGCCCGTCATCCGGCGTGGAGACGACCACGCTCACACCGTCCTCCGACATGAATACGACGCAGTCCGCATACCCCTTCGCCGTGACCATGTTTTCGATCTGCGCCTCGGTCAGTGTGTAGCCGGCAAGCGTCTGAATGCTCTGTGCCGCCTCGGTGACGACCGCTTCGTCGACGTTTTCATTGTCTCTTGCCTCCTGCAGCAGGGACAGTGCGCTGTCGCGCGCCTGCTGGCGGGTGAGGCGGGCAGCGGCAAAATAGTCGCCTTCCGCACTTGCCGAAACCTCGGTCGTTTCTCCGCTTGTGGCGTCCACCAGCGTCGACTGTCCCAGCACCTTGCTGTTTTTCTCCATCTCCGAGGCATACCGACCGTTGAAGAAGATGGCGGCACAGACGAATACCAAAATTGCTGCCACCACTGCGTTGCGCTTCCATAATTTTTTCATACTGTCTCCCCCTTTTTGTTATGGAAAGACCGCTTACGGTCTTCCTTTGATCACTGATATTCTGTCACTGCTCAGTCCCGTCAGCGCGCTGACCGCCTGCGTCACCTGAAGGCGAACCGTTGCGCTGCCGCCGCCCTCGCAGACGACGAGTGCGCCGACATAGTCCGGAAAGCTGCTTCCCGTCACGACCACCTCCGCACTGCTCCCGCTGCCAAGCACCACCGTTTCCTCCTTGCTGACATACTCCTTCTGCTCCTCGCCGCTGCGTTTTTGGGTCAGCGAGCGATCCTGTGCAAGCGCGTACTCGCCGCCGCCGCGCACCGTCAGCATCAGCTTCAGCCGTCCCGTGCCGTCGATCGACGAGAGGATCTTCTCCATTTCCTCCTGCACGGCTGCGCGGTCAAAGCTGTCCGTATGCAGCGCCTCCCCGGTTTCCGCACTGCTCTCCTTTTCCGGCAAAAGCAAAATCAGCACGCCGAGCAGCACCGCCAGCAGCACATATTTGTAGGTCCCGATCCATGCAAGCAGCTTTCCGGGCGTTTTTCGTTTTATTCGGGTTCCTTCCATATCTGATTCTCCTTTGCGATACCGAGCTGCTCGGCAATCCATTCGGAAAGCTCGGCGTTTTCCTCTCCGTACAGCGTTACATGCTTCGGCAGCGGCACGCCGTCGGTGCATTCCGTATCCACAACGGCGCGCAGGCGCAGACCGAGTGCGGATGCTTTGTCCTCAATATATGCTTGCGTCTGCTCCGCTATGCCGTCGGATAACGCGCGTTCCCGTTCCCCGGCAAGTTCCGTCTTAAGCGCTTCCACCGCCTCCTCGTATCCCGCAAGGTCAAAGGAAAGACCGTCCAGCTCAGCATCCGAGATCGGCTGGAGGATGCTCAGAATGAGCAGAAGCCCTCCGGTGAAGCGAACGATTTTCCGCATCGCGTCCGTAAGCGGGAGCTGTTCGGCAAAGCTTACGAGCAGCGCACATGCGCTGATCCCCAAAAGCCATTCGTGCAAAAAGCTCATACTGCCACCACCATCGTAATGGATACCAGAAGCGCCACCAGCAGCAAAAGCGCGCAGGATGCCGTCAGCGCAAGAATAAGCGTGAATGCGCCGGAGAGCCGTTCGATAAACTTTTGCAGCGGCTCGATGCCCGACATCGCCGAAAGAAACGCCGCCGCCTGATAAAAAAGAAACTGCACGCCAAGCCTCAGCAGCGGCACAAGGCAGACGGACAGTACCGCAAAGATCCCCAGCGTCCCCACCGTACCGCGCAGCGCACCGGCGCTTGAGAGCACCGCCTCCGTCGCTTCGGAGAGAATGCCGCCGACAATCGGAACTGCGCTGGAAACAAGCAGGCTTCCTGCCTTGACGGCAAGACGGTCGGCAGAACCGGTGAGGACATTGCTGAGCGTCAGATATGCGGTAAAGACGAGCATGATGCCGCAAATCCCCCAGGAAATCAGTTTTTTGACCGCGCCGGCAAGGCTGTCCAAATGGCTCTTGGGCAGAATCGCGCCCGCTGCGGCAAGTGCGACGTAGCAGTACACAAGCGGCAAAAGCAGCTCGTTTATCGCGGAAAGCAGCAGTTCGACCGCCATCAGCGTCCCGACCTGCCAGGCGCTTGCGGTGCTCACAAAGCCACCGGTCGCGATCGCTGCGGCGACCGTCGGCAGCAAGAGCTTGGAAAGCGCGCCCAGCTCCTCCGCCGTCTGCGCGCCCAGTCCGATCAATACCGACAGATCACCGGCGGCGATCAGCGATGCGCCCAGGATGGCAGCGTAGGGTACGAACCGCGCGCCGCCCTCCCCGGCGCCGCTGCCAAGCCCGTCCAACGCGCCGCAGAACAGCGCAAGCAGCATCAGCAGCACCGCAGAGCGCGCGCCGGAGCGCAGAATGGCGGAAAGCGCACCGCGCAGCAGTTCCCCGAGATACGACATACCGCCCGACAGGAGCGAATCGTGCTGCCCGACCGATTCGAGCAGCTCCGGCGGAACGCTCTGTCCCGCCTCCTCCGGCACCTCCAGCGCAAGTACAGGGACCGTAAGCAGCAGCGCGGCAAGCATCAGGGAAAGAAGCCTTCTCATATCCATCCCTCCAGCATGTCCACCACCGCGCGCAGAAGCGGCACCGCGCACCAAAGCGCGCATACCGCACCCGCGGTCTCCAAAAGCGCCGAAAGCGCGCTTTGTCCCGCGTCTGCACACAGCGCGCCGCCGATGCGCACGATCAGCGCGATCGCCATCACCTTCAGCAGCGGCACAAACAGCGTGGGCGCGAGCTTTGTCATCTCAAGCAGCTCCGCGCCGAGCCCGCTTACCTCGTCAAACGCGGCGAGGAGCATCAGCATGCCGAGCAGCACCGCAGAAACGGTCAGCAACAGCGACAGCTCCGCGTTGTCTTTTTTCAGCAGCAGCGTCAAAACGGCTGTGAGCAGGCACAGCGCGATAAGCTTCAGCACAAGCTCCATCGCTAAAAACCGAACAGGCTCTTGACGAGGTCGAACAGCGAGCTGATCTCACGCACGAGAAGCATCATCGTCGTCACGAGACCTGCAAGGCTCACCAGCATTGCCTGCTCCGGCCGGTCGGAGCGCACCAAAAGCTGATTGAGCACCGCCACGATGATACCCACCGCCGCTATTTTAAAGACAAGATCGATATCCATTGTCAAATCCTTTTATGTAAAGTATTTTCCCATGTCATTAAAGCAGTACCAGCACCAGCATCAGGCTCGCGCTCAGGCACAGTACCGTTGTGAGCCGCTCACGCTCGCGCTGTGCGCGCTCCTGCGTCCCGATGCTGCCGGAAAGCTCCTCTGCCATGAGCTGCAGCGTCCGCCGCACACCGGTCTCGTCTCCGCCGAGGTTCGCCCCAAGGCGTGCAAAGCGCTCTTTGATGCGCGGCGGCAGGGACAGCGCCTGTGCGCAGTCGAACCAGCTCTGCGCGAGCGTTTTCCCCAGGCAGAGCTCCCCGCTGACCGCCGTGAAAAATGCTCCTGCGCAGGTTCCGAAATCCTTGCGCAAAAGCAGCTTCGGCAGCGGCGTCAGAGTAAACGTGATCTCCTTTTCGAGCAGCATCAGCGCCTCGCGCAGCTCGTACTGCGTTTGCAGCTCCCGGCGTGACGCGCTGAGAAGCGTTCCGCGCAGCAGCATTCCGCCGCCGAGGATCAGCACTCCGCCAAACAGCCGCAGCATTCCAGCTCCTTTACCTCATACGAGCGCACACCGCAGTCGTTCCGAATGAGCAGGATTCTTTGAAACACGCCCGCGGTGAGCAGCTCCCGCCACAGCGGCTTTCGCAGAAGTTCCGCCTCGCTCCCGGCGTGGATCGTCGCAAGAAGCCCCACGCCGCAGTTTGCCGCCATGCACATCGCCCGGATATCCTCAGAAACCGTGATCTCGTCGAGGGCGATGATCTGCGGATTCATGGCGCGCAGCACCATTGGGATCCCGATCGCCTTCGGACAGTCGCACAGAACGTCCGTATGGTTTCCAAGCTCCATCTGCGCGCGGCCCTGACAGCTCACCGCGATCTCGCCGCGCTCGTCAATGACCGCGACGCGCTGTGCGCGGTGTTCGCTGTCGCCAAGCGACAGGCACCGGATGAGATCGCGCAGAAGCGTCGTCTTTCCGCCGCCCGGCGCGGAGAGGATGAGCGTGCTTTGAAACCGCCCGTCCGGCGAAAAGAGCTTCGGCACGCACCCGGTCGCGATCCCGATCTGCTCACGCACGATGCGCAGCGCAAAGCCGGAAAACTCGCGGATGTTGTACGGCATGCCGTCACGCATCACGAGCGTGCCGCAGATGCCGAGCCGGAATCCGCCGCGCACGCATAAGTAGCCTTGCCGAATGGACTCCATCGAGGCGTAGCGCGAATAATCCGTGACGGCGGACAGCATCTGCTCGAGATCCTCCGGCACTACGATCGCGTCGCGGTTTGACGGCGCAACGCTGATTTCTCCCTCCGGTGTGAGCACCGTCATCGGATGCGCCGTTCTCAGCCGGAGCTCCTCGGCATATTCCTTCTGCCCGTCCGGCAGGGCAAGTGCAAGCTTACGCAGCCGGTGCGGCAGAAGCTCAGACGCCTGCTCATAACGAGCGATCCTTCCCCTTTTTTCCATCTGTCCGCCTCCTTTGTGATACTCCACTTTATGATGCCGCCGCGGGGCTTATGCACGGTTTGTCCCTTTTCCGCTCAGAAAAAAACGGGGAAAGCTCCCCCGTTTTTTCAGGACATGCAGCCGCAGCCGTTGGATACGCCGCAGTCGGACGAAACGGCGTTGGGCGGGAAGAACTCGTCGATCGGGAAGTCCACACCCTCAAAGACCTTGCACGGATCCTCTGCGCAGTTGCTCAGCCCCGCAAGCGTGCAGTCGTTCGAGGGCACGCAATAATCGTACACCGGAATGAGCAGCTGCGTATCGCGCTGGAGCGAAACCGTGGAGAACTGACCGAGGGAGACGCAGATGCGGCGAATGCTCGACTCATCAAAGATGATCGGCTCGTCGAACGCGCCAAGAATGCCCTCGGGTACGCCGGTGAGCACGCCGCAGTCGCACGGGCAGTTGCAGTTGCATTTGCAGTTGTCGGCAAAGCGCGCGCACAGCAGAATGGGATCCACCGCCTGCACCACCGCGATGGGAAGATTGGCAGTGAGGTCGAGCGGCACATTGCCCATATTCTCAGCCGGAGCGGAAGAAAATACCTTGGCGTTGCTCTCGCTGCCGAAAAGCACCACGCGTTTATCGAAGGCGGCAAGACCCTCCACCTCGGTATAGCGCGTGCCGCCGTTCATCGCCTGAAGCGTGATGCGGTAGAAAAAGCGCATGTCGACGGTGTAGAAGCCGCGGTTAAAATTGACCGGCTCGACGTCAACAAAGGTGTAGAGCAGCTCTGCGCTGCCGCCGCGAATGCTTTGTGCCGTCGCGAGCACGCTCTGTGCCGTTGCCGTGGGGTAAAATCGCAGATCCTCAATGCAGTCCTTATCTCTGCAGGATGAAAAGATCTTTCTTGTGTGGATACAGACCGCTTCGCGGATCGTATTGCAGTTTCCGCTGGCAGTGCCTGCGACTACTTGATCAGCCATATATCCAGATACCTCCTGAATTAAGTACTATGAAAGTCCGGCTTTTCTGCCGCTTGCTTTCAGTTCAGTCTATGCCGGCGGACGAAAAGGGTGCGGCGGAAAGCCGCGTTTTTTTCAGATAATCCTATACAAAACCGCGCAAATGCGTTATAATAAGCAAAAGCGGCTGCCGCAGGCGGGAGCGCACACGAGGAGAGACTTTCTGTTGAGGTGAGTGACAATGGCGCATGTTGGCTTTATTCAGGATAAGCTGGAGATCAAGTTTTTGATCCTCTATGTCGCATCACGGCTCATCGAGCCGGTGCCGTTTGAGGCGATGCAGGAACTGACGATGTGCGACGAGGGCATTGACTTTTTTGATTTTTCCGAGTGTCTGAGCGCGCTGGTCTCCTCCGGGCATCTTACGGTCTCTGAGGACGGGCTGTATGCGATCACGGAAAAGGGACTGCACAACGGCACCATCTGCGAGAGCAGTCTTCCCTACTCCGTGCGTCTGCGCGCGGACAAAAACATCACCATTCATAATCAGAAGCTCAAGCGCCGGTCCCAGATCAAATCCGAGATCACACCGCGCGCGAACGGTACCTACACCGTGACGCTCGCGTTCAATGACGACGCGGACGAGAGCATCTTAAAGATGGAGCTGATGGTGCCCGGGGAGGTCATGGCGCAGGATCTTGCCAAACGCTTCAGGGAAAACGCGGAGCAGCTCTACTCCGGCGTGCTCAACGCACTGTTTGAAGAGCCGAAGGCGTAACAAAAGAAGGACTTGCTTTTGCAAGTCCTTCTTTTTCAGCGTTTTGGGATTTTGGGCTTTTTTATTCTTTGACCACGACATTTTCCTCACCAAGGCGCGCCTTCATCTCCCGAATCAGCGAGTCCTGGAGATTGCAGGTCGTACCGATGAGCTTTCCCGTGTCGGCAAGACGGATCCTGACGGGATTGCTCCCGCCCTCGAACAGAAAGAGGATCTTTTTGAACATCTCCATCTCAGGGCAGTCCAGCGACGGCATTTTCAGGTACAGCGTGCGCCGGTCCGTCTGCGGTGCGCTGTCCGCCGCGGTTTCCCCCTGCGCGGTGCCCGTCAGCGGGCGGGCAAAATCGCACATAAGCTGCGGCGCTTTCTCGTCGCGCACACTGAGCGTTCCGGAAACGCTGATGACCTGCCCCTCCTTGAGGTAGCTGCCGTACTGCTCGAGCACGCGCGTAAAGCAGAGCATCTCCATCGAGCCGGTGCCGTCCTCCAGCATGACATACGCCATGAGCGTGTTTTTCTTCGTGGTTTTCGTTTTGCTGGACGTCACAACGCCCGCCAGTCTGACCTTCTGCCCGTCGGAAAAGCGCGTCGGTCCCTCCTCCTGCGCAAAATCGTCCATGATGCGGCTGATCTGGACCGCACCCGAGGCGCGGGCAAGCTCGCGATAGCCGTCCATCGGGTGACCTGAGAGGTAGAGCCCCGTTGTCTCCTTCTCCATCGCCATCAGCTCCTGCGCGGAGAATTCGGGCAGGTCGGGCAGCGTCAGACTGTTCTGCCGCTCCGTCTGCACACCGAGACCGAAAAAGTCGATCTGTCCTTCAATATTGGCGCGGTTGCCGTTTGCGATGCCGTCCATGACCTTTTCATAAACGGCAAGCAGCTGCGAGCGGCGCGCACCGGTGGAGTCAAACGCGCCTGCGCGGATCAGGTTTTCCACCGCGCGCTTGTTCATGTCCGCGCCGTCCATACGCTTGCAGAAATCCTCAAAGTCGGTGAACGGACCGCCTCTCTCGCGCTCGCGCATCATGCGCTGAATCAGTCCGCGGCCGATATTCTTGATCGCGACAAGACCGAAACGGATGCCGCCGGGCTCGACCGTGAAGCAGTCGGACGAGTGATTGACGTCCGGCGGCAGGAGCGCAATGCCGTTTTCGCGGCACTCTGCAAAATACTCCGACACCTTGTCGGAGGAGTCGAGCACGGAGGAAAGCAGCGCCGCCATGTACTCTTTCGTATAGTGGCACTTGCAGTACGCCGTCTGATACGCAACGACGGCATAGGACACCGCGTGCGCCTTATTGAATGCGTAGTTCGCAAAGTCATAGATGTCCTGATAGATCGCCTGCGCCGTCTCCGCAGGGATGCCGCCCGCCACACAGCCGGCGATGCCGCGCTGCGCATCGCCGTAGATAAACGCCTGTCGCTCGGCTTCGATCTGCTTCGCCTTTTTCTTGGAAATGGCACGGCGCACCAGATCCGCCTGTCCGAGCGAATAGCCGGCGAGTCGGCGGAAGATCTCAATGACCTGCTCCTGATAGACGATGCAGCCGTAGGTGACGCCGAGGATCGGCTCGAGCGAGGGATGCAGGTAGGTCACGAGCTTCGGGTCATGCTTGCTGGCAATGAAGCGCGGGATGGAATCCATGGGACCCGGACGGTAGAGCGCGATGATCGCGGTCAGGTCCTCGATGCTCTCGGGCTTCATGCTCGTACACACGCCTGTCATGCCGCTGGATTCCAGCTGGAATACGCCGCTCGTCCTGCCCGCCTGCAGCATGGCGTAGGTATCCGGGTCATTGTCCGGTATAGACGCAAGTGTAAAGGACTTTTCCTTTTCCTGTATCAGCTTCACCGCATCGTCCAGAATGGTGAGGTTCCGAAGACCGAGAAAGTCCATCTTCAGAAGTCCCAGCTCCTCGAGCGTGACCATCGTATACTGGCAGACAATGGTGTCATCATTGCGCGCAAGCGGCACATAATCCACCACGGGGTCTTTCGTAATGACGACGCCGGCGGCGTGTGTGGAAGCGTGACGCGGCATGCCCTCGAGCGCGCGCGCCGTGTCGATGAGCTTTTTGACCTGTTCCTCGCTCTCGTACCTCTCGCGCAGCTCACGCGAGAGCTTCATCGCCTCGTCAAGCGTGATATGCAAAGCGTTTGGAATGAGCTTTGCGATCACGTCGCAGTCCGCATAGCTCATATTGAGCGCGCGGCCGACGTCGCGAATGACGCCGCGCGCCGCCATGGTGCCGAACGTGACGATCTGCGCCACATGATCCTCGCCGTACTTGCGGCGCACATATTCAACGACCTCGCCGCGGCGCGTGTCGCCGAAGTCCATGTCGATATCGGGCATGGAAACGCGCTCCGGGTTCAAAAACCGCTCAAAATACAGCGAATACGGGATCGGATCGATGTCGGTAATGTGCAGACAGTAGGACACCATGCTGCCCGCGGCGCTGCCGCGCCCGGGACCGACAGGGATGCCAACGCTTCTGGCATAGCGCACAAAATCGGAAACGATGAGAAAATAGTCGGTAAAGCCCATTTTCTCGATCATATCCTGCTCGTAGGTCAGCTGCCTGCGCAGTGCCTCGCTCCCCTCGCCGTAGCGCTCACGGTAGCCCTTGTCGCAGAGCTCCTTGAAGTAGGAAAAGCTGTCATAGCCCTCGGGAAGCTTGAATTCCGGCAGGTGATACTTGCCGAAGGTGAATTCGACATTGCACATTTCGGCGATCTTTCCGGTGTTTTCAACCGCCTCGGGATACTCGGGAAAGAGCGCCGCCATTTCCTCTGTCGTGCGGAGGTAGAAGTTCTGCGGCTCGTAACGCATGCGGTTCTCGTCATCCACCGTTTTCCCGGTCTGAATACACAGCAGAACGTCGTGCGCGTAGGCGTCCTCCTTGCGCAGGTAGTGCGCGTCGTTCGTCACAACGAGCGGCAGACCCGTCTCCTCGTGCAGGCGCAAAATGCCCTGGTTGACGATCGCCTGCTCGCGGATGCCGTGATCCTGCAGCTCCAGGTAGAAATGGTCCGGACCGAAGATCTCAGCGAGCGTCAGCGCGTATTCCTTCGCGCCCTCATAGCTGCCGCTGCGGAGCCTGCGCGGGATCTCGCCGGCAAGGCAGGCCGACAGGGCGATCAGCCCTTTGCTGTGCTCGCGCAGCAGCGCAAGGTCGATGCGCGGCTTAATGTAAAAGCCCTCGACATGCGCCATGGAAACGAGGTAGGAAAGGTTGCGGTACCCCTCCTCGTTCTCGCACAGCAGCACCAGATGGCGCGCCTCGCTGTCAAATTCGTGCTGCTTATCAAAGCGCGTGCGCGGCGCAACATAGACCTCGCAGCCGATGATCGGCTTGATACCTTCGGCTTTGCAGGCACGGTAAAAGTCGATCGCGCCGTACATCACGCCATGGTCCGTGATGGCGCAGGCGGTCTGCCCCATCTCCTTGACAAGCTTCGGAAGGTCTTTGATGCGGCAGGCTCCGTCGAGCAGGCTATATTCCGTATGGACGTGAAGGTGGGCAAAGGGCATGGGGTTCCTCCTCAGTGCACTGTTAAAGCGCGGTTCATCTTTCTTCTTCCATGAGTTCTTCCACGAGTTCGACCGCGGCGGCGATCATGACCGAGCAGTGATTGGTAAGTCCCAACGCCTTGACGGCGGGGGACGCCTTCTCATCTCCGCTGCGGTCCTGCAGCAGTTCACGGCAGCGCAGGTGACCGAAGTGCTCCTCAAAGCCCTGCTGAAGCCGCTTGGCGCGCAGCACGGCCTTTTTCTTCGCGCTGACGGGATCGCTGAAATCCGCCGGCAGCATCAGATCCAGCGCCATGACCGCGCCGGTGACCGCGCCGCACAGCTCGCCCGTGCCGGCTCCGCCGCCGAAGCCGCTGCCGAGCTTGCGGTAGGTCTGCTCGTCTAGGCCGAGCCGGTCGGCAAAGGCGGCAAGCACGCTTTGGCAGCAGTTGAATCCCTGTTCGTGCGCTTTGATTGCAGTGTGATAACGATTCATCTGAATGGTTCCTTTCTCTTCCGTATCGGGCGCAGGCACAGCGCGCCTCATTTTTCCTTCGCGATCTCCATCAGCTTGCGGACGCGATGGTTCAGGCAGGATTTTGTCAGCGGCGGGTCGAAGGTCGCCGCGAGTTCGCTGAGCGTCAGCTCGGGCTGCAAAAGCCGCGCGACCGCCACCTCCTGCAGCTTGACCGGGAGGTCGTTGATCGCCCCCGACTCGGTCAGGCGGGTGAAAGCCTCCACCTGTTCGCGCGAGGCGCTCACCGCCTTGTCGAGATTTGCCGCATCGCAGTTGACACGGCGGTTGACGGTGTTGCGCATTTCCTTTTCCACCTTGGTCGCCATGAGCTGCATCGCGCACACCGGCGCGCCGATCAGCGTGAGCAGATCTTCAATATGCTCGCTCTGCTTAAAGTAGGTGACGCTGTTGCTCTGGCGCATCACATGCTTCGGGGTGAAGCCCATATCGCAAAGAAGCGCTTCGACCTCCTTTGCCGCCTGCAGATGCGAGGTGGCAAGCTCCAGATGATAGCGCTTTTTGGGATCGGTCACACTTCCGCCGGCGAGAAACGCGCCGCGCAGAAACGCCGTGCGGCAGCACTCCTCCTCCAGCAGGGCAAAATTGACATGCAGCGCAAAATGCGCCTTTCGGTCGTAGCCAAGCGTGCGGAAGACGGCGGCGAGCTTGTCCTCGTCCGTGATGCGAAACATCAGCTTTCCGCCGTCCTTTTTCTCCGGCAGGGCGTCAAAGCGGACGGAAAATGCCTTTTGAAAGAGCCTGGGAAGCCTTGCGGCAAACTCCTCGTTTTCCGTCACGATACGCACCTCGCTGATCGAAAAGCTGTTGGCATAGAGCAGTACGCCGTACGCCTCGGCGATCGCGCAGCAGTGGCGCGTAAGCGCGGTCTTGCAGACCTCCGCTTTCACCTCATAGGCAAAGGACATCGCGTCCACCTCCCCCCATAACTGCGCCGCAGGCGGCAGCGCAGGTTCTCTAACGTGTCATGTCACGGTGATTTTCATATGCAGGATATCCGAGCTGATTCAAATAGGCATTGACTGCGCGCGCAATACAAACGCTTCTATGGTGACCGCCGGTGCAGCCGACGGCGATGACAAGCATCGTTTTCCCCTCCTCGCTGTACAGCGGCAGGAGGAACGCAAGCATGCTCTCAAGCTTTTCCACAAACGCTTTCGTCTGCGGAAAGGAGAATACGTAGTCATAGACCTCCTGGTCCATGCCGGTCTTATGCTTCAGCTCCGGCACGTAAAAGGGATTGGGCAGAAAACGGACGTCAAAAACGAGATCCGCCTCCAGCGGTATGCCGTATTTGTAGCCGAACGAGACCACATTCACACTGAGTTTCCCCCGCATGGCCTTGTCGCCGAACAGGCTGTAAAGCTCGCTTCTGAGCTTGGCGGCGGGCATCTGCGTAGTGTCGAGGACAAAATCCGCACGTTCCCTGAGCGGGCGCAGCAGCGTCTCCTCGCGGCGCATCGCTTCCTCGAGCGTCTCTCCGTCCTCCATCAGCGGATGGCGGCGGCGCGTTTCCTTATAGCGCTTGATGATCGTTTCCGCGTCGGCGGACAGAAACAGCAATCGGCAGATGTTGCCGCTTTTTCGCAGGTCCTCCATCGCGGCAAGCAGCGGTGCAAAGCCGTGACTTCCCGAGCGGATGTCGCTGACGAAGGCAACGCGGTCGTAGCGACCGTCGCTCTGCGCGCAGAACTCGGCAAATTTCAGGATAATGTCGGCGGGCATGTTGTCCACCGTATAATATCCCATATCCTCCAAATAGGTCGCGGCGCTGGATTTCCCTGCGCCGGAAAGTCCGGAAATAATGAGAATTTCCATTGGCTTTTCCTCCCTGCCATGCCCTCCCCCGCCGGGAAAGCTCCGTGTTTTTTCATACGAGTACGAACTGACTTTCTTAACGGACGATCTTTACCTCAGGCTCAAGCATGACGCCGCGCGCATCGTAAACGGTCTTTTGCACCTTTTCAATGAGCGCGAGCACGTCCGCGCAGGTCGCACCGCCGGTATTGACGATAAATCCTGCGTGCTTGGTCGAAACCTCCGCACCGCCGACGCGGCAGCCTTTTAAGCCGCAGCCCTCGATCAGGGGACCTGCATAATGACCCACCGGACGCTTGAAGGTGCTGCCTGCACTGGGAAATTCGAGCGGCTGGGACGCCTTGCGTTTTGCCATCAGCTCGCGCATCCTCGCCCCGATCGTCTCACTGTCGCCCCTCTCAAGGCGGAAGGTCGCGGAAAGCACCACATACTCCGGATGCTCGCTCAAAAGGCTCCGGCGGTAGGAAAACTGCATCTCCTCGCCCTTGAGCGTGCGAATACCCGCCTGCGGATCCAGCAGCGTGACGGAAGCGACCACGTCTTTGATCTCGCCGCCGTAGGCGCCTGCGTTCATGCACACCGCGCCGCCCAGCGTGCCGGGGATCCCGTGGGCAAATTCAAGACCGCTCAGCCCTTTTTTCCGCGCATATTCCGCGATCCGTGCAAGCGATGCCCCGCACTGCGCCGTGATTTCATTTGCCTGTCCGCCGTCGGCAATGCGCGTCATCCCGTCGCTCACATCAATGACCAGACGATCGAGCCCCTCGTCTGGCACGAGGAGATTCGTACCGTTGCCGATCACCAGCGCCCGCGCACCGCACGAGAGCGCAAAGTTCATCAGCAAAACGAGCTGTTCGGCATTTTCCGGAAACGCCATGCGCTTTGCCGCGCCCCCGACGCGAAACGAAATATGCTTCGCCATCGGCTCGTCTTCGACATATTTGAGATCGGGCAAATAGTCCGCTATCTTACGGTCAAGCGTCTCAAACCACGCCATAGTGATAACTCCTTATTCTTCCTGATTTAATCCTGCGGGGTATGGCAGTCCACATAGCTGTCGATCTGATTGACGAAATCATGCGCGGAATTGCAGCCGTGTTTCTTTTGACGGTTGTTCATCACCGCAAGCTCCACAATGCCGGCAAGGTTGCGTCCCGCGCTGACCGGGATCACCGACATCGGCACGCGGACGTCCATGATGCTCGTAAAGCGCTCATCCAGACCAAGGCGGTCATAGTACTTGTCGTCCGCCCATTTTTCAAACTGAATGACAAGGTCGATCTGCGTGGAATCCTGCACCGCGCCCATACCGAAGAGCTTCTGCACGTCGATCACGCCGACGCCGCGCACCTCCAGATAATTCCGGATCAGCTCCGGCGCGGTGCCGAACAGCGTACCGCCGATGCGCTTGATCTCCACCGCGTCGTCCGCGACGAGACGGTGACCGCGCTTGATCAGCTCGATTGCCGTCTCGCTCTTGCCGATCCCGCTGTCGCCGAGGATCAGCACGCCCTCGCCGTAAACATCCATCAGCACGCCGTGGCGCGTGATGACCGGCGCAAGCTCGTGGTTGAGATAGTCAATGGTCATTGAGGTAAATTCCACCGAGGTATGCCCCGTACGCAGGAGCGTACGCCCATACTTTTTCGCCATCTCAAGACATTCGGGAAATACATCCAGATTGCGGGAGATCACCAGCGCCGGTATCTCATGGCGAAAGATGTCCTCAAAGCACTTGCGCCGTTCCCCGGAGGAAAAGCTCTTCAAAAAGGTCGTCTCCGACTTACCGATGATCTGCAGGCGGCGGGGATCGAAATAGTCAAAAAAACCGATAAACTGCAGACCCGGACGGTTCACATCCGTGATCGTCAAGGTCTCGGTTTCATAGTCTTTGCCCTCAAAGATGACCTCCATTTGAAATTTATCAACAATATCCTTCACTTTGACAGACCGGTCTGTATTCATGCGGTACCTCCGTTTTTTGGATAGTTACTCATTGTTATTATAGTTTGCTTTTCCTTTTTTTACAAGCATGACCGGTCTTAATTTTCCGTGCTTTTTCCCTTTTCAGCCAAAAAATAAATTTTTTGCGCTTTTTTGAAATTTTCACTTGCAATTTGCCTTTCTATCTGTTATAGTATCAACTGCTTGTGAATGTGCAAGTCTGATTTTAACTACAGCAAGGAGGTGCAACGGATGGCAAAGTGCGAGTTTTGTGACAAGGGTGTGACTTTCGGTATCAGAGTTTCCCACTCTCACCGTCGTTCCAATCGTCCCTGGAAGCCCAATGTCAAGCGCGTTAAGGCGATCGTAAACGGTACGCCCCGCCATGTTTATGTTTGTACCCGCTGTCTGCGTTCCGGTAAGGTTACCCGCGCGATTTGAGACAAGCATGAAATCGAAGCTCTGCCTTTTGGCAGAGCTTCTTTTTTATTTCTGCATTTTGTAATGACGGCGCTTGCTGCCGGTGGCATCGAACACCGG
>JAEDKW010000126.1 GCA_016295615.1 Oscillospiraceae bacterium
ATGATTCTGTGTTCTGCAACCGCCGGTTGCGGAAATTTCAACAGCAGTTGGTGGCATGTAACCGCAAACTGCGGTATCGTGTTTCCAGGGAGGTAAAAAATGTTGTCTGAAAGAATCTGTCAGCTCAGACGAAAGTGCGGACTTTCCCAGGAACAGCTTGCAGAAAGGATCGGCGTTTCCAGGCAAGCCATTTCCAAATGGGAAAGCGGAACATCAACGCCTGAATTGGAAAAGCTGATCGCATTGAGTGAGTGCTTTCAGATCACTCTGGATGAGCTCATCAGAGAGCCGGTATCTGCGGGTGATGCGCAAGAAGCAGCGGAACACACCGGAACAGAAAAAGCCTTCAAAACAGCAAAGACGAAAGTCGGTATCGGCTTTTGCCTTGCAGGCGCTGTCTGCTTGATTTTATCGGGGCTTATGATGACGGTGAGTCCGGAGGCAGCGGAACAGCTTAATGCGTCTTCAACCGTTACTTTGAGCGGAGGCGGTGTATGGCTCCTCCTTTGTGTCCTTTCTATGATTGCAGGCTTGGTACTCATACTGCGAAGAAAATGAAAATTGAGGGAAAGAGATATGAAAAAGCTGAGTTTTTTATTTGCTGCCGCTGCCATTGTGCTGTCTGACGTTATGTGTGCTGTCGTGGCATTCAATTATCGCGACATGCTTTGCGGCATTGAACATTCCTGTTATAGTGCGCCGGCCGGTGTTGCTTTTCTTTCCGCCATTCCGTTCGGCATTGGGATCATCATATGTGCCGCTGCGGCATACATGTTCCATAAGAAAGCACGGTAATGCGGCTATCCGGACAAAAGCAAGGCTCCGCCCGATGAGAGGACGGAGCCTTTTCCAATACGGATTCCGGTGACTTCGGCAAGGGATTTTGCAGGATATATGGAATCAGATAAAGCGGAAAAAGCGAGGTCGCTTTTTCTTTGTGCTTTGCTTGCATTTACCGGCAGTTCGTGGCACAATGACAGCAGACTTCTTCTTTTGAAAGGAGCGGATTTATGAAAGGAATCAAAAAGGGCGTCAAAGCGGCGCTTTGCGTGCTGCTGGCGCTGGTGATCGCACTGGGCGGATACCTCGCCTATGTGCTTGCTGCATACTACCGCGTGGAAGATTCTCAGGAATGCGAAATTCTTTTCAACGCCTCCGTTTCCGCCATGCCGGAGACGGGCAAGCGCTACCGGATCACGTCCTGCAATATCGGCTTCGGCGCTTACAGCGCGGACTACAGCTTCTTCATGGACGGCGGCAAAGAAAGCCGTGCGCGCAGCGCGGACGCCGTGGTGAGCAACACCACCGGTTCTCTGGAAGCCGTCGGCTCCTGTAGACCGGACATCGCGCTTTTTCAGGAGGTCGACGTGGACGGTACGCGCTCCCATCACGTCGATCAGCTGTCCGTCATCGCTTCTTACGTTTCCGCCAGCATGTTTCCCGCTTACAATGCCGTTTTCGCCCAAAACTATGACAGTCCCTATCTTTTCTATCCCTTCACCGAGCCGCACGGGGCGAACAGATCCGGCATTGCGACCTTTACAGGCTTCAGGATCGACTCCGCCGTGCGCCGTCAGCTCCCCATCGAAACGGGTCTGATGAAGCTGGTCGACCTTGACCGCTGCTACTGCGTCAGCCGTATTCCCGTCGAGGGCGGCAAAGAACTGGTGCTCTATAACCTGCACCTCTCCGCCTACACCTCCGACGGCGCCGTCGCGATCAGACAGCTTGAGCTGCTGCTCGGCGATATGAAGAGCGAATATGAAGCGGGCAATTACTGCGTTGCGGGAGGCGACTTCAACAAGGACCTTCCCGGCAATTCCGGCGACCTTTTCGGCGTTCCCGCCAACGAAAGCGACGCGTGGGCTCAGCCCATTCCCGACGGTACCATCCCCGAAGGTCTCCGCCTGGTCGTGCCGCTGCATGAGGACGCTCCCGTTGCCTCCTGCCGCACTGCCTCTGAACCCTACGACATTGCAACGAGCTTCCGCATCACGGTCGACGGCTTTGTGGTCTCTGACAATGTGACCGTTCTGGACAGCAACGTCATCGACACACAGTTCCAATACAGCGATCATAATCCGGTGTATATGGACTTCCTTCTTGACTAAACCTTTTACGCTCAGCCATTCGCCGGCAGAGCGGCACAATACGCAAAACAGCCGTCCGCCCTTTGGGCGAACGGCTGTTGGAGCTTCTGGCCGGATTCGAACCGGCGACCTACTGATTACGAATCAGTTGCGCTACCAGCTGCGCTACAGAAGCAAACGCTTTTTCAAACGCGAGGTGTATTTTAGCACAAAAAAAACGCTTCGTCAATACAAACCGGAACTTTTTCTT
>JAEDKW010000029.1 GCA_016295615.1 Oscillospiraceae bacterium
GTGCTGTCAAACTGGATTTGATACCAGCCGTTGTCCGTGCCGAGAACGGTGACGAACTTACCGGTCGTGACCTGCGTAATGCGCTCACAGTTCGTGCTCGGACCGGTGCGTACGTTGATCGTGCCGCCGATGATGACGCCCTTCGTAAATTCGGGCTCGGCGGAAACGACCTCATGAACAGCATCCTCCGCCGGAGCGGCCTGCTGAACGGCGGCTTCCTCCTGCACTGCGGCGGTGACGTTCGCCGCGCGGTTTATAAGGTCGGCAATGTCGCCGCTTGCCGCGTGTGCCGGCTGCGGCGCTGCGCTGATCGCCGTCAAAAGAGCGCATGCAAGCGCAAGGGTTTTCATTCGTAACTGTTTCATCATGACCTGCCTGTTAAATCCTGCCGTTGAGCGCACGCTCCAACCAAATGGAAGCGAACTCCATGGCTTCATTCAAACTGCTCTTTTCGGTGCTGCGCACGACGCGGTCGCGGGATCTGAGGCTCGCGTCCGTCAGCTGCAGCTGGATGGATACGCGCTTGGCAAGTGAAATATCCTTGAGCGGCTCGGTGTCCAGCACCTGCATCATAATGATATATTTATCCGCCATCGAACCGTAATAGATCAGGTTATCCACACGGCGCAGCGGGTGACCGCGATAGACGAGACCATCCCTGACTTCTGCCATAAAAACACTCCTTTGCTTTGTAACCATTTTGTAACTTTTTGCAGTATACCATTTTTGGAGAGTATTGTCAACAAAACGAAGCGGTAAAAAAGACGACAAAAAATTCCGGGCGCCTTTTTTCGGCGTCCGGAATTTTTCCAAATGGGATTATTTGTCAAGATAGCTGCGCACGAGCACCTGCAGCAGCTCATCACGGTCGAGCTTGCGGATCAGGGTGCGCGCGGAGTTGTGATTGGTGATATAGGTGGGATCCTCGGAAAGGATATAGCCGACGATCTGATTGATGGGATTGTAGCCCTTGTCCTCCAGCGCGGCATAAACGGTCGTCAGGATATGACGGATCTCGTCGTCTTTTTCTTTGACTACGTTAAATTTACGGGTGAAATCATCCATTTCAAGCATCCCTCCTTACTGTGCCTTCAGTATATCCGGAGGCGCTGAAAAAGTAAAGAGATTCGACAAAACTGTAACAGAATCGTAATGAAAGAAGCAGCCACAAGGCTGCTTCTTTTAGGTAGGAGGTCATCTCAGGTGAGCGTCAAGCTCGCTTTCAAGAAGTGAGAGGATGCTCTTCATATCGGCGTCCGCTTCCTCGCCCGTCAGGCTCCGGTCGTCGGCACGGAGCACCAGGGAGAAGGCGACGCTCTTCCTGCCCGGAGCAATGCCGGGACCGCGATAGATGTCAAACAGCGTGACATTTTTGAGCAGTCCCTTTGCGCCGCGGCGGATGCACTCCTCCAGCTCGCCGACCGTGACCTTTTCCTCGCAGACGACGGCGATGTCGCGCGTGACAGCCGGGAATTTGGGCAGCGGCTGATAGACGGGGACGCCGCCGCGGGAGGCGCAGAGCGCGTCAAAGGCAAGCTCAGCGGTGTAAATCTCCGTATCGACGCCGTAGTTGGCGGCGACAGCGGGATGGATCTGACCGAACACACCCAGCTCACGCTCGCCGGCATAGACTTTTGCGCAGCGACCGGGGTGATAGGAGGCGTTATCCCTGCAGGCAATAAACGTTACGTCCGCGATGCGCAGCTCGCGCAGCATGGCCTCGATCGAGCCCTTGAAGCCGAAGAAATCGATGCCGTCGCCGTAAGCGCCCATGGAGAGGAGCTTCGGCTCGTCGGCAAGACCGTCCTCGCGCGGCAGATAGATCTTGCCAAGCTCATAAAGGCGCGCGCTCTTGTTGCGGAAGCTGTAGTTGCGGCTGATGATCTCAAGCATGCTCGGCAGGATCGTCGTGCGCATGATGGAGGTATCCTCGCCGAGCGGGTTGAGGATCCTGAGACTGCTGCGCAGCGGAGAATCCTCCGGCATGCGGATCTTGTCGTAATAGGTGGGGCTGATGAAGGAATAGGTGATGATCTCGTCGTAACCGAGCGCGCGGACGGTGCTGCCGACGCTGCGCTCAAATTCCTGCGCCTCGGTGAAGCCGCCGCGTGTGGTCTCGCCGCGCATGAGCGTGTTGGGGATCCTGTTGTAGCCGTAGAAGCGGGCGACCTCCTCGGCAATGTCGGAGTAGTGCTCCACGTCGCCGCGCCAGGAGGGAACGATGATGCTGTCGCCGTCAAGCGTAAAGCCGAGGGAGAGCAGGATCTCGCGCATGAGGCTCTCGTCCAGCTCGGTGCCGAGCAGGCGGTTGATCTTCTCCGGCTCCAGCTTGACGACCGTCGGCTTTTTGTCTTTGGCGATGACGTCCATCACGCCGTCGACCACCTCGCCGCAGCCAAGCTCTTCCACGAGCTCGCAGGCGCGCTCGACCGCGCGGAGCGTGTTCATCATGTCAAGACCCTTTTCATAGCGGGAGGAGGCGTCGGTGCGCATACCGAGACTCATTGCCGTGCGGCGGACGCTGACGCCGTTGAAGTTGGCGGATTCAAAGAGCACCATCGCCGTGTCGCCGACGATCTCGCTGTTCGCGCCGCCCATGACGCCGGCGACGCACACGGGCTTGCGCTCGTCGCAGATGCAGAGCATGGAGGGAGTGAGACGGCGGTCGTTGCCGTCGAGCGTCTGAATGACCTCGCCCTCGCGCGCGGTGCGGACGATGATCCTGCCGCCCTCCACGCAGCTGAAGTCGAACGCGTGCATCGGCTGACCGTATTCGAGCATGACGTAGTTGGTGATATCGACGATGTTGTTGATCGGGCGCACGCCGCTGTTGCGCAGCCGTTCGCGCATCCAGGCGGGGGACGGTGCGATCCTGACGTTTTTGACCATGCGTGCGGTGTAGCGTGGGCAAAGGTCGCCGTCCTCGATCTCAATGTCCACAAGATCGGCAATGCTGCCGCCGCAGCCCTTGACCTCCGGGGTGTGGAGGTTCAGCGGGCGCTTGAAGGTGGCGCTTGCCTCGCGGGCGAGACCGATGACGCTCAGACAGTCGGGGCGGTTGGGCGTGATCTCAAATTCGACGATGGAATCGTCGTAGCCGATGACCCCGGCAAGATCGTCGCCGGGCTTGATGCCGTCTTCGTGGAGAATGAAGATGCCGTCGGGAATGCAGTGGGGGAACTCTGCCTGCTGGGCGTGCAGATCGTCCAGTGTGCAGATCGACTGAGCCTTGGTGTGGTAGGCGACCAGATCGCCCTCGTGGAGATTCTGACAGCCTGACTTGACGGCATGGGTGTTCTCACCGTCATAGACCTGCACGTCATAGGAAAAGCCGTCGCCCTCAACGCCGGTGACGCGCCCGCAGACCACGGGACCGAACACCTTGTCGCCGGGCTTGATGTCGGCGGGAATGGAGGGCTTATCCTTGTCGAGAGGCTTGTAGTCGTTCAAAAGAGCCGCAGCGGTGATCGCGGCGTAGGGGTAGTCGTGCTCGGCGTTGAGACCGAGCTCGGAAAGCCCGCACATCATGCCGTTGGACAGCACGCCGCGCAGCTTGCCCTTTTCGATTTTGACGCCGCCGGGCAGCACGGACTTGTGCAGCGCCGCGGGAACGAGGTCGCCGACGTGGACGTTCCACGCACCGGTGACGATCTGAACGGGCTCCGCCTGTCCGACGTCGAGCTGGCAGACCCACATATGGTCGGAGTCGGGGTGGCGCTCCATGGACAGGACTCTGCCGACGACGACGTTTTTCAGTTCCGCGTCCCTGCGCTCGATGGTTTCGACCTTGGAGCCGGAGAGCGTCATGGCGTCGTTGAATTCCTTGTCGGAAATGTCGTGAAGATCAACGTAATCGTTGAGCCATTTTCTGCTTAAAATCATGATTCTGCTCTCCTTTCATCAGAACTGCTCGAGGAAACGGACGTCGTTTTCGAAGATCAGGCGCAAATCGCTGATCTTGAAGTGACCGAGCGCCATGCGCTCAAGCCCCATGCCGAACGCCCAGCCGGAGTAGACGGTGGGGTCGATGCCGCAGCCCTCGAGGACCTTTGGGTGGATCATGCCGGCGCCGAGCACCTCGATCCAGCCTTCGCCCTTGCAGGTCGGGCAGCCTGCGCCGCGGCACTTATGGCACTGAATGTCCATCTCGCAGCTCGGCTCGGTGAACGGGAAGTGGTGGGGACGGAAGCGCGTGACCGTGCCCTTGCCGTAAAGCTGCTGCACGACCTCGTTGAGCGTACCCTTGAGGTCTGCCATGGTGATGTTTTTGTCGATCGCCATGCCCTCGATCTGATGGAACATGGGGGAGTGGGTGGCGTCCACCTCGTCCTTGCGGTAAACGCGGCCGGGAGCGAGAATGCGAATGGGCAGGGATTTGGTCTCCATGGCGTGGATCTGCATGGGGGAGGTCTGCGTGCGCAGAAGAATGCTGCTGTCCTCGGTGAAGTAGAAGGTATCGCTCCACTCGCGGGCGGGATGCCCCTCCTCCACATTGAGCTTGGTGAAGTTGTATTCGGCAAGCTCGACCTCGCGATCCTCGAGAATTTCAAAGCCCATGCCGATGAAGATGTCCTTGATCTCGTCGAGCACCTGATACATCGGGTGCTTTTTGCCGATCTTCGGCTGCGTGCCGGGGATGGTGACGTCCACGGTCTCGGCAAGCAGCTTCTGCTCCATCGCCTTTTCCTTCAGCAGCTTGCCGCGCTCTTCGATGGACGCTTCCAGTATGGAGCGGACCTCATTGGCAAGCTGACCGATGACCGGCCGCTCCTCTGCGCTGAGCTTGCCCATCTGCTTGAGAACGGCAGTCAGCTCACCCTTTTTGCCGAGATACCGGACGCGCAGCGCATCCAGCTCCCCGGACGTTTCGGCGCCTGAAATGGCGTCGAGCGCATTCCTGCGAATGGCTTCGAGTTGTTGTTTCATATCGGATCTCCTTTTTGGATATTGTTGCAAAAAAAACAAGTCCCCCATCCCGACAAAGGGACGAAAGACTTCTTCCGCGGTACCACCCAGATTCGTGCCGAAAGGCACGCACTTACGCCCGGTAACGGAGGCAGACCGTCCGCGCATTTCCTCGCGGCCGCTCATAGGCGAACCAAGCGACACCCGACAAGTCGGCTTTCAGCCGGTGACCGACTCTCTCTTGGAGGGGAAAACTCGCTATATTCCTAATCTCAGCGTTCTACTAAATGATACTTATAACATATAAAACAGGAACTTGCAAGAGGAAATTTTGCCGTCTGATCCGATTGATTTATCGCCGAGCGCATGATATGATAGCCGGGAAACCGCGAAGCAGGGAGGGGAAAGCTGCCATGACGGAGTTTCTGGCATGGAATATGGATTTGCTGCGGACGGTTGCCGCGATGCGGACGCCGCTGCTCGATGCGTTCAACGCGCTCATCACACACATCGGCGACGAGACGGTTTTTATGATCGTGCTGATGTTCGTTTTCTGGTGCGTCGATAAGAAGCGCGGGTATTACCTCATGATGGTCGGCTTCACCGGCACGCTCCTCAATCAGTTTTTGAAGCTCCTTCTGCGCATTCCGCGCCCGTGGGTGCTTGACCCCGAGTTTGAGATCGTCGAGTCGGCGCGCTCACGCGCAGCGGGATATTCCTTCCCGTCGGGACACACCCAGAACGCCGTCGGGATCTTCGGCGGCATCGCCGGAACGAGCAGGCACAGGGGGGTAAAGCTTGCCTGCATCGTCATCGCGGTGCTGGTGCCGTTCTCGCGCCTTTACCTCGGCGTGCACACGCCGTTCGACGTGGCCGCTGCCGCCGCGGCGGCGGTGGCGCTGCTCCTCCTGTTTGATCCGGTCTATCGCAGGATAGAGGAAAAACCGCGGTTCACCGCCGGCATTTTTCTCTGCATGATCCTCTGCGCCCTCCTGTTCAGGCGCTATGCGCAGACGCAGCAGCTGCTTGCCGTTTCACAGGGTCTGCCGGAGGAGGATCTTGCCAACTTTGCCGGCGCGGTCAAAAACGCCTGCTGTATGCTCGGCGCGTCCGTCGGCGCGCTGGTCGTGTACCTCCTCGAGCGGAAGTATATCAAATTTGAGACTGCCGCCGTCTGGTGGGCGCAGCTTTTGAAGCTTGCGGGAGGGCTTGTGCTCGTCGTTGGCGTCAAATCGGTGCTCAAGGCGCCGCTCTACGCGCTCATGGGCGCGGACGGCGACGCCGTGCGCTACGGTGTGATGATCCTGACCGCCGGCGTGCTTTGGCCGCTGACCTTCCGGTGGTTCGGAAGGCTCGGCAGAAAAAAAGCTGACACTTTACAATAAGAATTTTTGTGTTATACTGTAAAAAGAGATTTGCGGCATTTTACCGAAGATAGAGGAGAAAATATTATGGGAAAGAAAAGACTGCACAAATCCACGAATGATAAGAAGATCTGCGGTGTCTGTGCCGGTGTCGCCGATTACTTCGGGATCGACCCGACCATCGTGCGGATCATCTGGGGCATTTTGTTTTTCGCTTACGGCGCCGGACTGATCGCTTATCTCGTCTGCGCCTTTGTCCTGCCTTCCGGCGAGACGGAAGTTTGATTTTTTGATAATTAAAGGAGAGCCAAATATGGCAACATATCGCATGCACATTGCGGGGCTTGACCGCGACCTTCCCATCTGCAAGGTGACCGAGGATTTTTATATCGGCGCGTTCATCATGTTCGGCGACGCCGAGCTGACCGTTGCCTGCGCGCGCGAGCTGCTCAAGCTTGCCGAAGGCATTGATTATGACTATCTGTTTACCGCCGAAGCCAAGAGCATTCCGCTCATTCACGAGATGGCGCGTCAGAGCGGTGCGGAGAAGTATTTTATCGCCCGCAAGGGTCCCAAGGTCTATATGCCCGACCCCATCAGCGTGCAGGACCGCTCCATCACGACGCTCGGCGTGCAGCAGCTGTTCCTCGGCAGCGACGATGCCGCGCTGATCCGCGGCAGGAGGATCCTCATTGTGGACGACGTGATCTCCACCGGCGGATCGCTTCTTGCGATGGAAGCGCTCGTTGCCAAGGCAGGCGGCACCGTTGCAGGGCGCATGGCCGTGCTCGCCGAGGGCGGCGCCGCGCAGCGCAGCGACATCAGGTTCCTTGAAAAGCTCCCCGTGTTCAACGCGGACGGCAGCGTCAAGTAACGCAGGTCGGGACAAACCGGCAGCAAGGTAAGATGGAAACGGGCATGTTCGGAAAAGCTTTCCGGATATGTCCGTTTTTTGCGCTCTGCCGGACAGCGGAAATACTATCGAAAAAATCGATAGTAACGATTATTTATCGGCTATTTGAATTTATCCTTGAAAAAGAAAGTGATATACTCCTGATGATCGATAATAGGGAAGTTTGTTTTTTGGAGCTGCTATGATCTACTTTGACAATGCCGCGACAACGCTGCATAAGCCGCCCTGTGTGATCGAGGCTGTGACAAATGCGATGACCTCCATGGGCAACAGCGGGCGCGCTGCGCACGGCGGTGCGCTCGAGGCTTCGCGCACGGTCTATTGCGCGCGCGAAGCGCTTGCCCGGCTTTTCGGCTGCCGGCGTGCCGATCATGTCGTTTTTACCGCGAATGCAACGGAGGCGCTCAACATTGCGCTGTTCGGTCTGTTCTCCGCGGGGGACCGTATTATCTCGACCGATTGCGAGCACAATTCCGTGCTCCGTCCGCTCTATGCGCTTGAAAAGCAGGGGATCCATACGGACTTTGTCCCGGCGGACGGGAAGGGCTGCGTGGACTACGATGATTTTGCAAGGCTTCTGCGGCCGGAGACGCGCGCCGTCGTGGCGGCGCATGCGTCCAACCTCACCGGCAATGTGACGGACCTCGCGCGCATCGGAGCCTTTGCCCACCGTCACGGCCTGCTGTTGATTGTCGACGCTTCGCAGACGGCGGGATCGCTGCCGATCGATATGGAGCGGATGAATATCGATGTGCTCTGCTTTACCGGGCACAAGAGCCTGATGGGACCGCAGGGTACCGGCGGGCTGTGTATCGGGGGAGACCTTGACATCCGTCCGCTGAAAACGGGCGGCACGGGCGTGCAGTCCTACCTTCCGCAGCAGCCGCGCGAGCTGCCGGCGCATCTGGAGGCGGGCACGCTCAACGCACACGGCATTGCGGGACTGCTTGCCGCCGTGGAGTTTATCGGGCAGACCGGGCTTGAGACGATCCATGCGCACGAGGCGGCGCTTGCCCGGCGCTTTTACGAGGGCGTTTCCGCCATGGACGGCTACACGGTTTACGGCGATTTTTCCGGCGGTGAGCGCGCGCCCATCGTTACGCTCAATCTGCGCGACGTACCGTCGAGCGAGCTGGGCGATGCGCTGTTCGACGAATACGGGATCGCCACCCGTGCCGGTGCGCACTGTGCGCCGCGCATGCACCGTGCGCTCGGAACGGTGGAGCAGGGCGCCGTGCGCTTCAGCTTCGGATATTTCAACACATTTGACGAGGTCGACGCGGCGCTTGCCGCACTGAAGGAGCTGAGCGTGGAATGAGAGAGAAAACGCCGCGCGTCGTGATCACATTCCACACGACCGCGGAGGCAATGGCGACGGAAAAGCTCTGTCAAAGCAAAGCGCTTGACGGCAGGCTCATTTCCGCGCCGCGTGCCCTGAGCGCGGACTGCGGCATCGCGTGGAGCGCGCCGCTCGCGCTGCGTCAGGCGCTGCAGATCGCGCTCGGCGAGAGCGGCATCGAGTATGAAGGCATTTATGAGCTGCTGCTGTAAGGCGGCAGGGACAAAGGTCACCGCCGCAGAAAGCCGCTGCGGAGATGATAGAAACTTCACTTTGAGGCAAGGGAGGTGAACACAATGCAAAATGAGATCAAGCTGACCAAGCTGGCTTCCTGCGCCGGATGCGGTGCAAAGGTCGGCGCAGGTGTTCTTTCCCAGCTGCTGGATGGGATCAAGGTCCACAGCGACCCGAATCTGCTCGTCGGCTTTGACAAGAGTGACGACGCAAGCGTCTACAAAATATCCGATGACCTGGCGCTCGTGCAGACCGTGGACTTTTTCCCGCCGATCGCCGACGATCCTTATACCTTCGGCGCGATCGCCGCGACAAACGCGCTATCGGATGTTTACGCCATGGGCGGCGAGCCGAAGCTGGCGCTCAACATCATGGCGGTTCCCGAGGGCATGCCCGGCGAGGCTGTCCACGAGATGCTGCGCGGCGGCTACGACAAGGTCTATGAGGCGGGCGCTCTGATCACCGGCGGGCACAGCATTCTTGATCCGGAGCCGAAGTACGGTCTTGCGGTGACCGGTTTTGTCCATCCGGACAGGATGCTCACCAACAGCGGCGCAAAGCCGGGCGATGTGCTGCTTTTTACAAAGCCCATCGGCATCGGCATTCTGACCACGGCGGCCAAGGCGGACATGCTGACGCCGGAACTCGAAAAGCGCATGACCGATCTGATGATGACGCTCAACAAGGCGGCGCGCGATGCAATGGTCAAATACCGCGTCCACGCCTGCACGGACGTCACCGGATTCGGCATGCTCGGACACCTGAGCGAAATGGCGACGGGCAGCGACGTGGAGATCACGCTTCATGTTGACGAGGTCGATCTCATCAGCGAAGCCTACGAGTTTGCACAGATGGGACTTCTGCCTGCCGGCATGTACCGCAACCGCAGTTTTGCCGAAAAATATGTTGACGCCGGTCAGACGGAGCTTGCCAAACAGGATATGCTCTACGACCCGCAGACCTCCGGCGGCCTGCTGATCGCGGTCGATCCTGCTGACGCTGACGCGCTGTTTGCCGAGCTGAAGGATTCGGTTCCCTCCGCGCAGCGTATCGGTACCGTAAGCGAGTATCATGGAGGCGCAAGGATCCTCCTGCGCTGACGGTGAAAAATTTTGCCCACCGTGATACTTTCAAAAATATAAAGAAAAAAGGAGTTTGAGAAAATGACAAAGAAAATCAACCTGCTGGTCGTTTTGACCGGCGTTGCCGTCGGCGCAGCCGCTGTGCTGCTTACGGCAATGGGCAACCCCGCAAACATGGGCTTTTGCATTGCGTGCTTCCTGCGCGACATTGCGGGCGCCACCCATCTGCATGGCGCGGCGGTCGTGCAGTATGTCCGTCCCGAGATCATCGGTCTCGTACTTGGTTCCACCATCATGGCGTTTGCCTCCGGTGAGTTCAGAGCGCGTGCCGGCTCCTCTCCCGCGACCCGCTTTATCCTCGGCGCATTTGTGATGATCGGCGCGCTGGTGTTCCTCGGCTGCCCGCTGCGCATGGTCATCCGTATGGGCGGCGGCGACCTCAACGCCTTCGTGGGTCTTGCCGGCTTTGCCATCGGTATCCTCATCGGCATCTTCTTCCTCAAGAAGGGCTTCTCGCTCAAGCGCAGCTATGAAGTCGCCAGGAGCGAGGGCGCTGCCCTTCCTCTGACGATGATCGGTCTGCTGATCCTGTTTGTCGCTGTCCCGGCGATCTTCGCGTTTTCCGAAAGCGGTCCGGGCAGCAAGCACGCCCCCATGCTGGTCTCTCTGCTCGTCGCCCTCGTGATCGGCGCACTTGCCCAGAAGTCCCGTCTGTGCATGGTCGGCGGTATGCGCGACGCCATCATGTTCAAGGATTTCAACCTGCTCTCCGGCTTTGCCGCCATCTTTGTGACGGTGCTGCTCGGCAACGTCATCCTCGGCAATTTCACCGGCTTTTCCACCTATCTCCAGCCCATTGCCCACGCAAGCCAGCTGTGGAACCTCCTCGGCATGGTGCTTGTCGGCTGGGGCAGCGTCCTGCTCGGCGGCTGCCCGCTGCGTCAGCTGATCCTCGCCGGCGAGGGCAACGGCGACTCCGCCGTGACCGTGTTCGGCATGATCGTCGGTGCTGCCTTTGCCCATAACTTTAAGCTCGCCGGTTCCGCCGCCGCCATGAACGACGGTGTTTACAGCGCCGGCGGCGTTGCAGCGAGCGGCAAGATCGCGGTTGCGATCGGCTTTGCCGTGCTTCTCGTGATCTCCGTACTGAACACGATGAAGAAGGAGGAAAAGTAAGATGATCGATGCAAGAGGCTTATCCTGCCCCATGCCCGTCGTTATGGTGCAGAACGAAGTGAAGAAGAACGCCCCCGCCGAGCTTTCGGTGATGGTGGATAACCGCGTGGCGGTCGAGAACATCACCCGTTACGCCACCCTCCAGCACTACACGGTGAGCGTTGCGGAAAACGGCGAAGAGTTCACGCTCACGCTCAGAAAGTGATCGGCACAGACCTGAGAATACGTAGGCTGACAAAGTAACAAAAGGTCCGAAGAGCTATAGCTCTTCGGGCCTTTTTGCCTTTTGCCTTTGCGCCCTGCGCTGCAATTCTCGACAGCGTCCGCACATTGTGGTATGAT
>JAEDKW010000030.1 GCA_016295615.1 Oscillospiraceae bacterium
GTCGCTTTCCGCCCCTTCGCCGCTTTCATCCGCCGCTTCCCCGCGCGGCAGAGGCACCTGCCGCGCTGCGCCGGATGCAGCGTCCTGTGCGGCGTCCTCCTCCGTAGCGGAGGCGCGCACGTACGCCGAAGCAAGGCTTCTGCTCAGCGCCTCCTCCTGCGCGCGCCAAAGCTCGCCGCTTCTCTCCAGCGAGCGTTCCAAGTAGTTCAAAGCGTCTTCCCCTCTTTCATGCGTGCAAAGCGCGCCATGTCAAATCCCGCGTTCATACCTGCCGCCGCTTCCTGCAGCGGCGCGCCGCACACCGTGCAGTGCATCTGCTCGGCGCGCTGACGGCAGCTTGGGCAAAGGCTCTCGAGCGCCTCCTCGCGGTCGAGCATCTCGTGCAGCAGACAGTAGAGGTAGTCTCCGTCGGTCATCTCCTGCACGCGCTGCTCGCTCGGCAGCGCATGGGCGTAGCGGAGCACGCGCCACTTGAGCCTTTCGTAAGGCGCGTGCTCTAAGCTTTTTTTAGCGCTTCGATCCTCTCGCGTCCGTCCTCACCGGAGGGATTCATCGTCCCGTCGAGCAGCGCATAGCGTTCCACAAGCGCGTTGATCTCGCCCACGCCCAGCGTCTCAAGCACCGCGCCGCCGCCGGCAAACACCGGTTCCCCGCCCAGACAGAGTGCGCGGGCAAGCAGCGAGGCGTTGGCAAAAAGCGCGCGCTGCTGCACGTCGTCAAATGTCTCACATGAGATCTCGCGGCGCAGCGCAAGCATCTCGCGCGCGGAGAGAAGCCTCAGCTCACACGCCTCACCGCGCACCGTCACGCGGCACGAGCACGCGCGGCAGAGAAAATCCAGCAGTCCGCGTTCCATCAGCCGGTGATCTCCATGCGCTTGCGCGCGATCAGCTTCACCTTTTCGGCAACGGGATCGCCGAGCTTGGCCGCCTCCTCAATGCTGCTCCAACGGCACTGCGCATAGATGACGCGCTTGTCCGGCTTGCAGATGACCAGCGAAAAATCGCTCAGGTCGTAAAAGCTGATGCCGTCGCTGATCGCCTCGTCGGTGGCGTACAGGCGGCTGAGCTCGATCTCATACCTGCTTGCGCCCGCAATGGTCGCCACCGGCTCGGATTCACCGAACGCCTCGATCTCGCGGCTTGAGCGCGTCGCTTTGGTCGAGTAGCTCTGCACGACGGCGATCTTTTTGCCGTCCGCCTCGAGGTAGATGTCGCTGCTCATCGGAAAGATCGTATTTGCCATGTTTTCCCCTCCTTAAACCGTGATGTGCGCGGTGAGATAAATGCGGTTGAGTCCGTGCGCCACGGTGAAGCCGAACTCCACCAGACACACCGTCGGGTCGCTCTCCAGCGCGCTCACAGACACCTCGCCGTAGCTGTCGATCAGTTCGGCGGAGAGCTTCTTTTCCAGCTCCAGCACCACCTGTGAGCGGATCGCGCCGCGCGCCTGAGCGGTGTTCTTGCTGCGGGAAAAGCGTGCGCGCAGGGCGCTGCGGACTGCGGGGATCACGTCATCGACCACAAGGATCGTCGTCAGCTCGCGCCAGGTCGCGTCCTCCGCGCTGCCGGTCTTGGTTCTTGTGGTGATGCCGCGCACCGGCGAACACACGCCGCCCACGCACTCCAGCGGCGTCACGCCGCCGCGCACAAGAAGGTCGATGTCGTTGTCGGAAAAGCGCTGGGCAACGCCGGCGATGCCCGCAAGCTGCGCGCCGTTGATGGGGGTGGAGGCGTCCGCGCTGCAGGCGATCGCGCCTGCCACGGCAGCGGCGGCGAACACCGCGCTGCGCGTCTCACCGCCGTCCGTCACGATATCGGGACCGACAAGCACCACGCGCTCGCTGTTGATGCCCTGCGCATGAGCGATCATCTGCGCCACAGTCTCGCCTGCGCCGCCGACAACGGCGATGCGCTCGCGTCTTGCGTTCGATGCGCTTTCCACCGCCGTGCGCAGCAAAGCATGCACCGCCGCGTCTGCGCTGTCGCAGATGATGATCTCAACGTCCTCCTCCTCGTTCAAAAGAGCAAACGCCGCCTCATAATCCGGCGTGCCGTCCGCAGCGGCGACCGCCACCGCCTTGACGCCGAATGCGCCGTTGGCGAACAGCAGCTTCAAAAGCGCCGCCATGCCGGGCACACCCTCCGCGTCCTCGCCAAACACCTCGACGCCCTGGGCATAGGAGGTCAGAAGCACGACCTTCTCCGTCTCTCCCTTCGCTGCGGCAGCGGCAACGCCGACGGTCTTTCGCGCCGCGTTCGCGCTCACCACGCTGGAAACCTCGTAGGACGAATATACGCCCGGACGCTCATGTACTGTACTAATCATGGTTTTGTACCACACCTCTCAAAATAAAATCGGTAAATGCCGCCGTCTCCTCCGCGGTCTCCGCGGTAAAATACGCCTCGTAGTTTGCCTGTGCGCCGAGATGGAACATACCGTAGGTCCTGTCCCATTCCACCTGCGCCCACCTGATTTCCTGCACGCGAAGACCGCACGGCAGCGCCGTCATCATCACCTGTGTGACCGTGTCCGCTGCCGCCTCACAGCCCTCCGCGCCCACGGTGCGCGGCGCGTAGAGGTCGAGCGAGAGCGAAAGCTCCATCCTTCTGCCGTAGACCTCAAGCACCGTGCCGCGCTGCGCGTCATACCGCTCGCCGAGATACTCCGCTGCGCCGGCGTGCGTGACGCTCATCTCCCGCGTGCCGACTGCCGCCACCGCGGTCTGATACTTTTTGAGCGTCTCCTCGCTGTACGCGCCCACCGCGCTCACGCCGGCGGCAGCGATGGCGTCCGTCAGCGCCGCTTTCACCTGCTGTATTGCCGTCATGCCGTCTCCTCCTCAATATGCAGCACCGCCCAGTAGTAGGCGACCTCTCCGCCCGCGTATACGGGCGCGGCGCGGCGCACCGCATAGCGCACGCCGTCATGCACGATCACATCGCCCATCTCCGCGCGAGAGAGCCCGAGATAGCGCCAGCAGCGCTCGTCCACCGCGCCGAGCGGCGCGACGGAGAACGGCTCGCGGTTGCTCTCCGCCGTCAGCGGCTGCACGAACGCCCGCGTGCACACGCTCTGCCCGGCATGCTCCACGCAAACGTCCGCGCCGAAGCGCTCAAAAGCCTGCCGGATCAGTTCCGTCATCCCTGCACCCCGCAAAAGCAAAAGCCGCTGTCGGTCACGTACGGCGCCATCAGCTCCCACGCCTGCCGGCGCAGACGTCCGGCACTCTCACCGCACTCGTTTCCCGTGCGCGTTGTCACGCTCACGTCACCGGCGCGCAGGGAGGCGATCTCCTCCCCGCCGCCGCGCGCGGCAAGCAGTCCTGCGGCGGCGAGCCACGCGCACGCGCAGGTAAAGGCTGCGGCGCAGTCCTCCTCGCCGATCCCCTCGCGCAGTCTGCTTCTGACCTCGGCGCATGCCGCCTCACACAGCTTTTCCAGCACGCTTTCCTCACTCTGCCGCGCGCGGGAAAGCTCTTTGGCGATCGCGAGGATCTCCTGCTGCATCGTCAATTCGTTGTCCATATCGCGCCTCCGCAGTCATCGCCCCGCTCAGGAGACCGTCAGGATCTTGGAAGCCTCCTGATAAGGCTTGGCAAAGCCGGAGATGCTGGTGATGGCAGCGCGCTCAAGCTGACGGTCGATCAGCTTATCGTACTCGACCATGATTTCGCTTCCGCAGATATGCTCCAGCGCGTAGTTTTTGTCCAGCCCGATGATCGTGCCGGCAGGCACTGCGGCAGTGCGCAGGAGCTTTGCCCCCATCGGGGTGGAGAGCTTGCCGGTACCCTGGAAATTGAGTCCGGTGAGCGGATTCTGGAACTCATCGAGCTTGAGCATGGCAAGCATCATATCGTTGGGCACGAGCAGAGTGTTCATGGTATAGGGATCGAACTGTGCCCAGAAGTCGAGCAGCGCGTCATAGGAAAGCGTACCGGCCGTGCCGCCGATCGGCGACGTGCCGACGGTATAGCGGTCGGCGGCGTTGTCGTTGCCGTCTCCGTTTGTCAGAACGTCGACGGCGTCCTTGAGATGCATGCGTGCGATGTACGCGCCGATCTGACGCAGCGTGACGGAGAACAGGTCAAGCCGCTGAAAGCGGATGGCCTCGTAGGAGGCGACCAGCATACGCCCGCGCTTGTGGAGTCTGACCAGGTTTTCCTGCGTCCGGATGGAGGTGGTCGGGATGCTCGCGCCCTCCTCCACGCGTTTGAGCTCCTTTTCCTCCTCGGTGGGAACGGACGCGATGGAGCGGTAGTCCATACCGTCGAAGTTGGTCACGGTCGCGGTGATGTCGGGCAGGATATCGCTTTCCATGCCCTGACGGACGACGCGGGAGACAAACTCCGGAAACAGCACGGAAGATTCCGCGGTGTGGAAGAACTTTTCCACCATGTCGCTGCCCGCGCCCTTGACATGGATGTCAAAGCGCTTGAGCTGACGCTGGAAGGCGTCGAGGTTTTCATAGGCGGTACCCTTGTAGTTTTCGCTGGGGTCGAGCGTTTCGAGCACCTTGGTAAAGCTCCTGCCGCTGTGACCGTACATGCCCTTTTCCAGCTTCACGTTTTCAAACTGATAAGCCATGTTTCTTTTTCCTCCTTAAAGCTTGATGACCGCGGTCTTTGCGGCAGTGTCCACGGCGAGAACGAGACAGTCCATGCCGTTTGCGTCGACCTTGACGCCGCCGAGACCGTCGGCGGACAGCTTGCCGTAGCCCACGCCCGGTGCGCTCTCGCCGCTGTATGCGACTTCGGCAAGCCCGCCGAGCTGCACGCTGCAGGCCTTGCCGTCGTGGGCGACGCTTCTGACCACGCCGCAGAACAGCTCGCCTGCGCTGCACGCATCGGCGCTGCAGCCGCCGCCGGCCTTGACGACCTGACCTTCGGTGACGTTTTCGCACGCGAAGCTCGCGCACCACTCACCGATCCCCTGATAAGAAATACTCATGTCATTCCTCCTGAATTTGATGTTATCTCCAAAAGCGTCCTTGCTTTTTGGATGCCGTTATACGCGGAAATCGCTCTCGTCCCCGGCGGAGCGCTCCTCCCCGCCGTAGCAAAGCTGCACACCCATGACCTGCGCGGACTTTTTGCCGTACACGCGCTGCAGCTCCTTCAGCTCCGCCTCGTCCAGCTTTTCCGTCATCTTTCCGATCAGCGCGCCGTCGAAGCTCTCCTCCGCGGTGAGCATCAGGCAGCGGACGTCCCTGCGAAGCT
This sequence comes from Oscillospiraceae bacterium, assembly GCA_016295615.1. Lineage (GTDB taxonomy): Bacteria > Bacillota > Clostridia > Oscillospirales > Oscillospiraceae > Hominicoprocola. The sequence goes on from JAEDKW010000030.1 coordinate 5,219, forward strand.
CCTTAAGATACGTTCTGCCCAGCTCCGCCTGCTTTTCAAGGCGCTCCAGCTCGCGCGCTTCCGCGCGGCTGCCGAGCTTGCTGACCAGCTCCCGGAGCGTGCCGTGCTCCGCCATGCCGTAGCGCTTCATCACGCCTGCCCTCGGCTGCGCCGGCACCGCCACGAAGCTCCACTCATACGCATCGAGCGCGCCGGACAGCTCGGCAAAGCAGAGCTTGCCGTCGTAGGTCTTCCCCTTTTCATGCCCGCAAAGACCGATCTCTCCGCCGCAGACGGAGCACACGCTTTTTGCCACGCTGCACCCGACGCTGACCTCTTTTTTGATCCCGCCCTCGATCTCCGAAATGAGACTGGCGTTTTTCTCCGTGCGCAGCATGTAGGCATAGCCCTTTAAGTAACAGTAGGCGTCGCCCGCCTTCGTGCGCTCCTCCGTCTCCACGACCTCCGTGCGGTAGATGCGCGCGGTCTGCTCCCTGGCGGACCAGTCGTGGTCGAAAATACCGCTTTTGCCCACGAACAGCTCGGCAAGCTCTCCGAGCGTTTCTCTCGTAAAGCGCTCGCCGTCGCGGTCGATCTGGTTGTCGCACAGCTTCACCGCGAAGGTGTAGACCTCGTCGGCGGTCAGCGCGCGCTTAGCGAACGTGTTGATGCGCTCGAGCTCCTCGCCCGTCACAACGCTCTGCACGCCGCCCATTTCCTTTTTCCTCTCCATGCTCATTCGTTTCCTCCTCCGGCCGCCCGTTCGGCGGCGTCGTTTTCGATCTGCTGGCGTCTGGTCTGCTCGCGGTAGAGCGCGGCGCGGGCAAGCTCCACCTCGTCCTGCAGGTCGATGTCGTCCCACACGACCTCAAACGCACAGCCGTAGCCGTGCATCCGCAGCCACAGCCTGCAAACACGCTCGACAACGGGCGTAAGCGTGCGCCGCAGCGCGGCAAGCTCGCTTGTGAGCATATCCGCCTGCTGAGAGCTCATGCGCTCCGTGGACGACCAGTTCAGTCCCAGCATAAACGGCGGCAGTCCCGTTTTCGCCACCAGCTGCTCCAGGATCTGGCGCACCGGCACCTCACTGTCGAGGATCCGGTTATCCGCGCCGATGGCTTTGATGGACACATCGCCCACCGACACGAAATCGTGCACGCTCCCGTCGCGCCCGGCACGCATCGCGCCGGACCATGCGCTCGCGATCTGCTCGGCGCGCTGCTGCGCCGTGTCGTGGTCAAGCTCGCCGTCCTGCGGCTTGTAGGTGACGGCAAAGCGCACGTTGCCGCAGCGCTCCCAGTTCTTGCCCATCGCGTCGTAGATCTTCACCAGCAGCTCCGTCAGATACGGCATCGAGCGCAGCAGCGACACGCCGTAGGGATTGTCCGATTCGGGATGCAGCGGCGTGAAGAGCAGCAGCTCCTGCCTCGGCAGCGGCGCAAGCTGACCGCGATTGTCCCGCGCGCAGAGCCTGAAGTCGAGCGGATGCTCGCCCTCCCGGATCTCCACCTGCTCGCACCTCGCGCACAGCACCGCGGCGATGTCGCGTCCGTCTCCGCGCGGCACGATCTCGCCCACCGCGCGTCCGCAGGTCAGAAGCGAATCGAGATAGCTGTCGAGAAACGCGTTGAAGCCGATCTGTCCTCGTCCGGTGCAGACGGTTCTCAGGAACTCCGCAAGCGCTCCCTCCGCCGCCTTGTCCGCACACTGTACGCGCATCCCGCCGGTAAGCCGCACCAGCTTGCAGATCGCCGCATCCACCACCGGCACCGCCTCGCGTATGGTGCGGTACAGCGCCGTGTCTCCGCCGCCGAGCGGCACATAGCCTCCCAGCGCCCCGAACGGTGCGCCGCCGCTCTCGCGCAGCTGCACGGCGGTCTCACCGCCGCCTGCTCTGCGCTGTCGTTTGAACCCTCTCATTGTAAAAAAGTCCTCCCCTCTGCCGCCGAGCGGCATAAAAAGAATTGATTTCTACCGCGCCGCACGCTCCACACAGCGCACGGCAAGCGCGCCGCCGTCCTTTTTCCCGAGCGACATGGCGAAATAGCGCATATCGTCCATTGCGTGATCGTTTTCCTTCCTCGGCATGTCGCGCCCGCTGCCGCCGTTTTCCCAGCAGTAGAGCGCCATCTCGCGCAGCGTGTTTTCACAGCCGCTGCAGATCGCGATCTTCCCCTCCTTGAGAAGGCTCGCCGTCACGCGGAGCCCGTCGCTGACGTTGTTGTTCGCCCGCGCGACCGGGAAGCCCGCGCGCTTCGCCTCCTCGATAAAGCTTGCCGCCGACGGGTCGATGATGACCTTCTCCACCGTCTCGCCCTGCGTAAACGCCGAAAGGTCGCGCAGATACTCCGCGTCCGTCTTCTGCCGTCCCTCCTTGCGCGAGTCGAAGTAGTACTCCCTCGCGCGGTACCACACGCCGTCCCTGAGCGCCCACAGCCCGAAGCTCGTGGGATTGACCGTTCCGTAATCCACGGACACCCTCACCCGCTCCCACGGCTTGTCCGGCACGGCGCGGCAGTCGCGCGCGGGCTCAAAAAAGTCGTAAATCAGGCCCTGCGCCGCCGTCCACTCGCCCAGCACGAACCTTCGGTAGAACGTGCCGCTGTACGCGCGTTCATAGCGCGCCCTGATGCGTTCTGAGAGCGCGGGGTTATCCTCCATCGTAAAGTGCAGGTACAACGCGTGTCGCTCCTGTGCCTTTTGGATCCACTCGCGGTAAAACCAGTGCTGCGGACCCTCGGGATTGCAGTTGAACCACAGCTTGCTGCCCGCGACCGAGCAGCGTGCGCACGCCTGCTCCACAAACGAGCGCGGCATCAGCGCCGCCTCGTCGAACAGCGCGCCGGCGAGCGTCACACCCTGAATGAGCGCGGCGCTTCCCTCGTCGCGTCCGCCGTAAAGATAAAACCGGTTTTCGCGCGCGCCGCGCCGCACGAGCAGCAGATTTTCGCTCCGCTTCTCCTCGCAGGAAAAACCCAGCTTCTGCAGCCGCGGTACGATCTCGCGCAGCACGTTGCGCCGCAGTGAGGTGATCGTCTTGCCGCACAGCGCAAACTGCTCGCCGCGAAAGCGCGCCGCCGCCCACAGGAAAAACCCGATGCCCAGCGAGAGCGTCTTTCCGCTTCTCACCGCGCCGTCGCAGATGACGGCGTCGCAGCCCGCATACCGGCTTTGACACCACCACGTCATCGCAAGCCTCTGCTTGGGGGAAAAGCGCGTCAGCTTCGTCAAGGTTCTCCCTCCGCCCCGGCTTCCTCGAGTGCGCGGAAGAATGCGTCGGCTTCCTCCGAATCCATGCCGCCGCCGAGCAGCTCATAGAGCGCCTGCAGCGCCTTCACGCGGTCAACGAATTTGATCTCCACGCTGCCTGCGCTGTTTCTCCGGAACTCCGACACCGCGCCGAGGTCAAGCCTCTGGATCGTCTCACGCGAGGGCTGCTCGAGATACGCAAGCGCAACGGCGGCGCTCGGTCTGCTGCATGCGATCCTCCAAAGCTGACGGATCACATCGCCGCGCCCGAGTTCCTTTTCTGCCATTTTTTCACGCTCCAAACCATCTGTTTCACCTCTCCCGCGCACCCGCCGTTTTGTTGCACAGACCGGTGCAACGCTCCGCGGAAAAGTTTTTCCGCCCGGACTCCTTCTTTTATCGTTTAATTTTCCTAAACAGTGCTATGATTTTTGTTGCTTTTTGACAAATTCACAGTTTTTTCATATTTTGCGCTTTAGTGTATTGAACTTTTTGACGGAATATGGTAAGCTTCTTGTCAAGTTCCCGGTACTTTTTCAGTCCGGGAACAAATTTTGAACAGGCGGAAAACTCTGTTCCGTCAACAAGGAGTGAAACCATTGGAAAGCAAAATGGAACAACGCTACGGTCTGCCGACCGCCATCTCCATGGTCATCGGCATCGTGATCGGTTCCGGCGTCTTTATCAAGGGCGGTAAGGTTCTGGCGCTGACGAAGGGCAACATGGCTCAGGGCGTCCTGGTCGTCGGTATCGTCGGTCTGATCTGCATCATCTGCTCTCTTGCCTTTGCCGAACTCGGCTCCAAATACCAGAAGATCAACGGTATCGTTGACTATGCCGAAATTGCGCTCGGACCCAAGTATGCCTATTATGTCGGCTGGTTTATGACCACGATCTACTATCCGTGTCTTGCGGCGATGCTTGCGTTCTTTTCCGCCGTCTTTTTCTGCGAGCTTTGCGGCATTCCGGCGCTGGACTTCTTTGTCACCGGCACCGTCTCGTCCCAGTCGCTCGGTCTCGGCGCGGGCTTCCTGATGATCGGCTACGGCATCAATATGCTTTCCCCGAAGCTCGCCGGCAAGCTGCAGGTCTCCATGACCGTCATTAAGCTCGTCCCGCTGATCCTCATGGCAGTCGTCGGCACGATCGTCGGTCTCTCCACCGGTGCCACCGCCAACGTGCTCGACTACGTCAACACCGCCGACTATGCCGCCGCCGTGGAGGGCACCACCTCCTTCCAGGCCGTATTCTCCGGCGTTGCCTCCTTTGCGTTTGCGTATGAGGGCTGGATCATCGCCACCTCCATCAACTCCGAGCTCAAAAATCCCAAGCGCGACCTTCCGCTCGCTCTGATCGTGGGCGCTTTGTTCTGCACCGTCCTTTACTGCGTATACATCTTTGCCATGAGCTGCGTGGGCGATGTTCCCACCATCATCGGCACCTGGCCGCTCGGCGAATCTCTGCCGCGCATCGCCTTTTCCAAGATTTTCGGCGGCGTCATCGGCACCATCGTGTATGCGTTCATTGCCGTGGGCTGCCTCGGCGTGATGAACGGTCTGATCATGGGCTCCTGCCGCGGTCTGTATTCTCTGTCCGCGCGCGGTCTCGGTCCCAAGCCCGGTTTCTTCGGCAAGGTGGATGAGCAGAATAACTTCGTCATCAAGTCCTCCATTTTCGGCATGATCATGGGCGGCTTCTGGTACGCATGGACGGCGATCATGTGGATGTACGGTCCCGACTTTATGGGCGGGCTTCACAACTGCATGTGGCTTGCCTGGGAGCCGGACGAGATCTCCATCATCAACCTCTACGCCATGTATATCCCCATGTTCATCGCACTGATCGTCAAGGACAAGGAGGGCGGCTTCTTCAAGCGCTTCGTCATTCCCGTTCTTGCGACCGCGTGCTGCGTATTCATGTGCTACTGCTGCTGGGTCGGCAAGGGTTATCAGCAGGTCATCGGCTACCTGATCTTCCTCGCCGTCGTGCTGCTCATCGGTCGTGCCTTTTACTGCCCCAAAGAGAAATAAATGCCCATAGCCGGCAAAAAAAATCAGCATCCGTATGGTTACGATCATACGGATGCTGTTTCGCTTTATGGACGCCCAATTTGCCGGAACTCTTTTTTATCGCGTTTTATCGTTTTTGTTTCTTATCGCTCACTCGATCAGCAGCTTCTTCAGCTCCTTCACGGAGTCCGCAATCACCGCCGCGCCGGCGGCTTCAAGCTGCCGCCTTGAGCGGAATCCCCAGCTCACGGAGATACACGGCAGACCCGCGTTTTTCGCCGTCTGCACGTCCACCTCGCTGTCGCCGACATAGACCGCACGGCTCGCCGCCGCGCCCATCTCCTCCAGCGCGGCAAGCACCATGTCGGGATACGGCTTGCAGCGCCTGCCCTCTCGCTCGCCGACAGCAAGCGTCGGCAGCGCTCCGAAATGCCGCTCGCTGAGCGTCTTCACTGCGCCGTCCGGCTTGTTCGACACGATCGCAACACGGATACCGTGCGCGCCGAGCGTGGAAAACAGCTCCAAAATGCCGTCGTACGGCTTCGTCCTGACCTGACAGTGCGCGGCATAGTACGGCTTGTAGAGCGCAAGTGCCTGCTGCACCTGCTCCTCGCTGCTGCCCTCCGGCAGAGCGCGCCTGATGAGCATATACGCGCCGTTGCCCACAAAGGCTCTCACTTCTCCGCGCGTCCGCTCGGGGTATCCGAAGGCGCGCAGCGTGTGATTCACGCTCTCATACATATCCTCCAGCGTGTCGAGGACCGTCCCGTCCATGTCAAATAAAACCGACTGATAGCGCATGCGCTCCCGACCTTTCTCTTAAGTAACGTTGTTTTCCGCCATTATAATGCGCGCCGGTCAAATGTGCAAGCGCACCGCCGCGCATCGCAA